>PLAK01000077.1 GCA_003134115.1 Candidatus Changshengia sp. | reverse complement strand
CCGCCCACTCGGACAAGCAGGGCGCCGCCGGGACGTACAAGCGCGGCTTCGGCTTCCATCCGCTGCTCTGCAGCGTCGGCGAGACCGACGAGATCCTCGCCGGGCTGCTCCGTCCCGGCAATGCCGGCGCCAACCACGCCGGCGATCACATCCGGGTCCTCGACGCCGCGCTCGAGCAGCTCCCGCCGCGGGCTGAGAGCGATCCCCCGATGCTGGCCCGTGCGGACTCCGCCGGCGCCACCCACGACTTCCTCGATGCCCTGCGGGAGCGCGGCCTGCTCTACTCCGTCGGCTTCGACCTCACCGAGCCGGTTCGGGAGGCCGTGCTTGCGGTTTCCCCGGACACCTGGGTGCCCGCGATCACCCAGGACGGCGACCTCCGTGACGGTGCCGCCGTCTGCGAGCTGCACGATCTCGACCTCAGTGCCTGGCCCACCGCCACTCGGGCCATCTGCCGGCGGGAGCGGCCCCATCCCGGCGCTCAGCTCTCCTTCACCGACCACGACGGGTTTCGCTTTCAGGTGTTCATCACCGACCAGGCGGACACCGATCTGGCGGCGCTGGAGGCGCGTCACCGCGCCCACGCCCGGGTCGAGGACCGCATCCGCTGCGGCAAGGCGTCGGGGCTGCGCAACCTGCCCTTCCGCGACTTCGCAGCCAACGAGGTCTGGCTCGAGCTGGTGCTCGTCGCCCAGGACCTGGTCGCCTGGATGCAGCACCTCTGCCTCACCGGCGAGGCCGCCCATTGGGAACCGAAGCGGCTCCGCTACTGCCTCTTCCACGTCGCTGCCCGCCTCGCCCGGAGCGGGCGACGGCTGTACCTGCGTCTGCAGCGCTTCTGGCCCTGGGTGGGACTGCTGGGTTCAGCGTTCCAGCGACTGCGCGCCCTCCCCGCCGCCTGACCCCGGCTCCGCACCGATACCACCGCCGAGCTCTTCGGCGACCCCACCAGTGGCTATGGTCTCCGCGCGCACCGCCGCCGACGCGTCGTGGACGCACCCGACCACGCCGCTCCTCATCATCGGCAGGCCTGGCTCTCCCAACACATGCCGGTGAGCGCCTCCGAGCCGTCACCAACCGCTGTCGGCGGCCCCTACTGAAAGATCGAGGCTAGGCATTCAGGAAGGCAATGCTCCGTCCACCGCGGGATCGCCCGACAACAGGCCGGTCCAAGGACAGGCGCGCGTGGCTGGGCGCGATCAGTTCTCGATCACGGCACGCAACTCGCCCGTGCTCGCGCTCCATGCCAGCCGGAACGTCGGGTCCACCCAGACGACCTGCTCCCCGCGGGGATTGAGCCGGGCGATGGGCTACCGCGCGTTCACCGTCGTGGACAGACGGAGCGGGAGGTCGACCGCGTGAGCAGGGGGAGGCCAGGCGACGTGCCGCGGCGAGCGCCCTGGCACCCGAAGGCCCAGCCCAGCAGAGCTACGAGCGGGTGAGCATCGACTTCTCAGTGTGATCGCGAGCGCCTAGCGCACCTTGCGGCGGGTGACATGCACCTGAGCACTGGGCCGAATAGGCAACGTTGACCGCTCGCCCGCGTGTGGTTACTGACAACTTCGCGCGTAGCTCGACTGGCAACTTCGCGCCGGGTCACACGGGCCGGGAGGGGACGATCGGGGACGCTCCCGTGGGCGTCTCTCTGATCCCGCTTCTTACTCCTGATAATGTATCTTCTCAGGAACAAGTAGTTGGGGACGACGGCCCGGCTGTGACGCGGCGCGATGTGACCCGTCGCGAAGTTATCAGTTGAGTTACGCGCGAAGTTATCAGTAACTTCACACGGGCGCGGGATCGCCGTGGGTAATCGGTTCGTAACCAGTGTGTGCCTCGAGACTCAGCTTAGGTCGCGGCTCGAAACCTCGCACGCTCCTGCACGTCGTACCTCACATGTTTCTGGGCCCACGCCGCCGGAACCGCTTCACGCCATCCCTCCGCATGGCGATCGTGGGGATGACGTAACCGCCCGCTATCCCGGAGACCGCGAATGAGGCGACCCCAACAAGCCCCATCCACTCTCCAGCCTCCACCGCACCGAGGCGCTGGAGGGCCAATCCCAGAATTCCGACGCCGAATGAGCTGAGCGCCACGCCACCAAGTCGGACCCCCACGGGTGTCGGATATGCGCCGGCCCGCCACCAATGCCTGAGCCATCTGGCACGGTCTCTCGCGGCGAACCGGGTGGTGTAACCCCTCCAATTCCCCGCTACAGCCAGCCCGGCGATCACCGTCACAGAGGCGACCAGTGCGACAGCTATGTAGGCGGCGGGCATGTTCCGAAGCTCCCCACTGGAAGGCTCAAGGCTGGCCGCGGCGCGCGCATCCGAGACTTCGTGTAACCGCATGACGCGGTTTCCAATGCATCGCTCACCGGTCACGCGCATAACGAGGACTTCCTAGGGCAGGGCAGAGTTCGCCGTGCGAGGTGGGGAGCGGAAGCCCTAGGCACACTTCTGAATGGCACCTTCCACCTCACTCGTTAGCCCAGCATGGGTGGCGTACCCATTGATCCCGGGGATCGTGGCTATCAGATCCTGGTAGGTCAGCTGCCAGGAGATGCCCGCAGCCCCAAGTCCAAAGGAGAATCCGCCCAATCCGGTGCTGGGGCTGTAGATCTGGTCAATAGCCGCGCCGCCTGCCGCGATGTGGACTTCCGTCGTGTAGCCGGAGATGAAGGCATCGACCGTCGAAGCGGATGGAGAGTTGCCGGAACCGGGCGGACCGACCCATCCCATGCCAGCGATGCTAAATGAGACAAGCGAAGGTGAATACCCGATCCCACCTCCTCCACCCAAGTAGAGGTTCCCGTTGTCGAGATTGAGCACGGCCGTGACACTGTCAGTAATACCGCCGACACCGACGGAGCCTGTCAAGACCACGTAGTCGGGGTGCCGGAGGTCATCCTTTCCGCTCAAGAGTTCTGACCACCCGGCCACCGATTGCTGCGCGGCGCCGGCGAGCGCTTCGGCGCCGTCGGCAGCGCACCAGTCTCCAGATGGCCATATAGTGCAACTGGGGTCCAGACCCGTTGGATCGCCGACATTCAAAGGACTTCCGAACGCGTAGCCGTAAGGTGAACCGGTAGCGGCAACGGCTGGGTCCACGGTGAGGAACTGGGCGGTGGCGGGATCGTAATAGCGGCTCTCCAGATATTGCAGCCCGGTGGCCACATCTGTGTACTGCCCGTCGTAGAGCCGGGGCATGCGTTCCGCCTCGACAGCACGATCGGCGAGGAGGGTGAGAGTCCGGTGGGGCAGGAGGGCCACGGTCTCGGAGTCCTCGACCACCCGCATCCCCAAAGGGGCCAGGCGATCAGAGAGCTCCGAGACGGCAGCGGAGATGCCGGTGATCGACGCCTCGAGGAGGAGGCTCGCTTCGCCGAGGGGGAGGGCGCGGCGGACGGCGAGGAGCGCCCCCAGTCGGGAGACGAGCCCGTGCTCCGGGGTGGGGCGCGGCAGAGGGACGAGGTGCTCACCGGAGTCGAGGCCAAGCGCCTCGTGGAGCCGGGTGAGCGTCCGGTAGCGGGGGGTCGAGCGGCCGGTCTCGATGCGGGACAGCTGGGCCGCCGAGTCTGGTCTTGTGTGAGATTTCATCAGAATGGCACGGCATTATTCACCGGAGTGGCAGCAGGAT
>PLAK01000132.1 GCA_003134115.1 Candidatus Changshengia sp. | reverse complement strand
AGTCCCCCGAGACGATGTGCCCTGCCGGCATCCCGCCCGCGCGAGTGCGCCGGCTACCCGAACGCATCCTCGCCGGTGATCGCCTTGCCGAGGATCAGGGTGTGCACCTCCTCGGTCCCCTCATAGGTGAGCACAGCTTCCAGGTTTGCCATGTGACGGGCGACCGGGTAGTCGAGGGTGAGTCCGTTGGCGCCCAGGATGGTCCGCGCCGCGCGGGCGATCTCGACGGCGGTGCGCGTGTTTGCCCGCTTGGCGAGGGACACCTGGACGGTGCGCGCCCGGCCGGCGTCCTTCAGGGTGCCGAGCCGGTGGGCCACCAGCCGTCCCTGGACCAGCCGGGTCGCCATCTCGGCGAGCTTGGCCTGGGTGAGCTGAAAGTGCGCGATCGGGTGGCCGAAGGCCTCGCGGCTGCGGGCGTACTCGACCGCCGCCTCGAAGCAGGCGCGGGCCGCGCCGAGCACGCCCCACGCGATGCCGTAGCGGGCCTCGTCGAGGCAGGCGAGGGGACCGCCCAGCCCGCGCGCTCCCGGCAGCAGGGAGGCCTCCGGCACCCGCACCTCTTCGAGGATCAGCTCGGAGGTGACCGAGGCGCGGAGGGAGAGCTTGCCCTCGATGTCGCGGGCCGAGAAGCCGGGCGTGCCGCGTTCCACCAGGAAGCCACGGATGCCCTCGTCGGTCTGGGCCCAGACCACGGCGATGTCGGCGAGCGATCCGTTGGTAATCCACATCTTGGTCCCGGAGAGGACCCAATCGCCTCCCGCGCGCCGGGCGTGGCTGCGCATCGCCGCCGGGTCGCTGCCGGCGTCGGGCTCGGTCAGCCCGAAGCAGCCGATCGCTCTCCCGGCCGCCATCTCGGGGAGCCACCGGTCGCGCTGCTCCTCGCTCCCGAAACGGTGGATGGGGAACATGGCCAGCGACCCCTGCACCGAGACGAAGGAACGCAGCCCGCTGTCCCCGGCCTCCAGCTCCTCGCAGGCCACCCCGTACGCGACCGCCGAGGCGCCGGCGCAGCCATGCCCCTCGAGGTGCATCCCGAACAGTCCGAGCCCGGCCAGCCAGGGGATCAGCTCGCGGGGAAAGGTCCCGGCCGCGTAGTGCTCGGCCACCTGGGGCAGGAAGCGCTCACGGACGAAGTCGCGCACCGTGAGCTGGATGAGCCTCTCCTCGTCGCCGAGAAGCTGATCGACGGCATAGAGGTCGGCCGGATCGAGGCGTGGCCGCGACCCCTCTGGAGCGGTGTCGGTCGCCATGCGCCCCATTGTCACATCAAGCGGCCGGGGGCAGCGGAAGGGCGGCCCGCTGACGTCAGTGACCGAGACCCAGCTCGATGGCCTTGACGAAGAGCAGGAGCACGGCCACCAGGATGTACGCACCCATCGCTGTCATCCCGATCCTGCGGCCGCGCGACGGCACCGGGCGCGTGAGGAGGGCGATGGGCGGCATCCGCCAGGTGAAGCGGTCCTCCTTGTCTCGCGCGCTCACGGTGGGGGCCAGGCTGCCGCGCGTGAAGAAGCCGATCCCGATCAGCCCGACCACGAGGATGCTGCCGAAGATGATCAGCAGCAGGCTGACGCTCACGCCCGAGAAGATGGTGGAGAAGACGAGGATCAGGGAGAGCACCACCAGGATGCCAAGGATGATGGTGGCGAGCACGTTGAGCCACGGCTTGTTGACCCACGGGCCGAGCACGGCGGGATCGTTGCAGAGCAGGAGCAGGAAGAGGCTCGCGCTCGGCAGCAGCGTCCCGGCGAGGGCCTGCACGGCGGTCGTGATCAGGCCGAGCGGGGCGTGGGGGATGAGCACGATGCTCGCCGCCACCACGACGACGGCGGTGAAGACCGCGTAGAAGGGCTTGGCCTCCCGCCAGGAGCGATGCAGCGAATGGCGGATGCCGAAGACGTCGCCAAACGCGTAGGACGTCGCCAGGGTGACCGCGCTCGCGCCGATCACGGAGGCATCGATGAGCAGCACCGCGAAGATGGCGCCCAGCGCCGAGCTGACGTGCTTGGCCAGCCCCTCAGCGACCGTCTGCGCGTCGCCAAAGTGGCCGGCGAGCGGTGTCCCGCGGAAGGCCACCGCGGTCGTGATCATGATGGCCGCGGCGCCGATGACGACGACGAAGGCGCCCACCACGGTGTCGGTGCGCTCATACGCGATCCAGCGCGGGGTGATGCGCTTGTCGACGACGTTCGACTGCTGGAAGAAGAGCTGCCACGGTGCCACCGTCGTGCCCACGATGGCGACGATGAGCAGGGCGCCATTGGAGCTCAGCCCACCCTGGATGCCCGGGATCAGGAAACCCTGCAGGACCGGACCGAGGGTGGGATGGGCGAGCACCACCAGGGGGATGACCAGCGCGTTGCCCCCCAGGATGACGAACATCATCCGTTCCCAGGTCGAGAACTTGCCGGTCACGGTGATGCCGATCAGGAAGAGGGCGCCGATGGGGACGGCGATGTACGGGCTCACCCCAAAGTAGGCGGCGCCGAGGCCGATGCCGATGAACTCCGTGGTGATGGTGAGGAAGTTGAGGAGGAAGAGGTCGCCGACCGAGAACCACCCCCAGAACTTCCCGAAGCGCTCGAAGATGAGCCGGCCGTGGCCGACCCCGGTGACCGCGCCGAGGCGGACCACCATCTCCTGGTTGACGATGAGCACCGGGATCAGCAGGACCAGCACCCAGAGCAGGCTGGTGCCGTAGTTCTGCCCCGCCTGGGCATATGTCGCGACGCCGCCGGCGTCGTTGTCGCCGACCATGACGATCAGCCCCGGGCCCATGATCACGGCCAGCGCGAGCAGCCTGCGCCGCCAGGTCCGCCGGGTGCCGTGCTCCTGCTCGTGGATGGTGCCGAAGGCACCCTTGATGTCGCCGAGGTGAGCGTCGTCGAGGACCGCGCTGCTTCGCGCCTTCCCCGCGCCGCGGTGCCTCTCGTCGACCAAGCCGGACCTCCCGCTGCCCGATGGGACAGCACAACTGAGCGGGCCCGCCGCTCAGGAGGTCACGACGATGTCAGACCCCTGGGCTAACGTGCCTCATTGCGCCGGCGCACCACGACGTCCCAGATGACGTCGGTGGAACCCCGGACCGCCTACTATCGCCGTCTTCCATGGGCACCTCTGGCTGTTGACTGCGGGCGCCAGTCTATCAGGGGGCTGCGAGCCTCCCGACCCGGGCCCGGCGGGATCAGCGACCGTTAATCTTCCGCATCAGCCGTGGTCGGCCTCGGAGCGGCGGCGCCAGGAGTCGGGGAGCATCGCCTCCAGCACGTCATCCACGGAGATGACCCCGATGATGCGGCGGCCGTCGTCCACGACTGGGGCCACGCTCAGGTTGAAGTCGGTCATCAGTCGCGCCACCTCGGGGAGGTCGTCGCCCGACTCGAGCGCGGTGTCGCCACGCTGCACCAGTTTGGCGACCCCGCCGTTGCCCCGGGCCTGGATCAGGCTCACCAGCGGGACGGCCCCGACCAGGCGACCCGAGGCGTCGGTGACGAAGACGTCGGCGAGCACCTGGGGCGAGAGACCGGCGGTCTTCACGGCTGCGAGCGCCTCGGTCACGGTCGCCGCCTCGGCCACGGCCACGAAGTCCGGGCTCATCAGCCCGCCCGCGCTCTCCGGGCTGTAGCTGAGCAGGGCCCGCACCTTGGCCTGTTTGGCGGGGGGGAGGAGGGCGAGGATGGCGGCGCGACGCGCCTGGTCCAGCTCGGTGATCAGGTCGGCGGCGTCGTCCGTGCCCATGCCGGCCAGCACCATGGCCGCCTCGGCGTCAGAGCGCGAGTGGAGGAACTCGACCTGGTGCTCCGTGTTGAGCTCCTCGAAGACGTCCGCCTCCAGCTCGGGATCGGCATGGACGGCGGTGATGATCTCCTCCCCCTCCTCGTGCGAAGCGCTCTCGACGATATCGGCGATCTCGGCGGGGTGGAGCCGACGCAGCCGGCGGATGGGCATGAGCAGCCGGGAGCTGGGGACGTGACCCACAAAGGGCTCGACCTGAGCCCAATCGACGAAGTCGCGAGGGTGGTGGCGCGGGGCGTTGAAGGTTGGGGGGAGCACGCTCCGCAGCGGGCTCCGGCCGCCGGAGTCGACCCCAGCCACCTTCCACCCGCCACGCCCGGCGGTGAGCTGGATGTCCCCGGCGGTGATCAGCCGACCCGTCTCCACGCTGATCACCCGCCGCCCGAGCACGTCGCTGCGCAGCAGCACCTCGCCCTGGCGGCGCTCGAAGCGGAGCAGGCTGAGGGTCTCGCCGGTGAGCTGCACTCGCCCCTGCGCCACCTCACCGACCCGGTCCTGCGGGACGAAGAGGTGTCGACCCGCCAGCTTCCCGATCAGCCCGGTCACGGGCGGGTAGCCGCCCGCGCCGAGACGGACGATCACGTCCTCGACTCGCCCGAGGGTCTCCCCAGCGCGATCGACGATCCGGCTGTGGGTGATCTCGGTGAGCCAGAGGCGCGCGACCCCCGACGGCGACGGCTCGGTGTCTGATGTGGTCATCTGACGGTCCACAGTCTGCCACGTCCCCCGACCCAAGCCGCCGGAGCCCCGCCCGGCGCTCCCCGGCCCGAGCTGCGGTCAGGGCTCAGGGACCGCTTCCGGCTCGCGCCCGCCACTCAGGGATCGAGGCCAGCTCACCCCCATGCTCGCCCCGCCGGCGGGCGAGTCCCCGATCTGCCAGCGACCTCCGGTGGCGGAGACCACCGAGTTGGCGATGGCGAGCCCGAGCCCGGCTCCGCCGGGCCGGTCGGTGGCACGGCGGAAGCGGTCAAAGATGTGCTCCCGTTCCTCGACGGGGATGCCAGGACCGGAGTCGTCGACCGCAAGGCGGATCCGGTTGCCGTCCGGCCACACGGCGACGTCGATGCTGCCGCCCTCCGGCACGTACTTGCAGGCATTGTCCAGGAGGACGCCCAGGAGGCGATCCAGCCAGTCCGGCGGGGCGTGGACCGCGAGCGGCACCGGCGGCGTCCGGACCGTGAGCCGGACGCGGTTGGCCTCGGCGACGGCCGTGAACCGGTCCGCCGCCATGTGGGCGAGGACGGCGAGATCCACGTGCTCGGCTTGAGTGCGGTCCCGAGTGGTGTCGAAGCGGGCCAGCCAGAGGAGATCCTCGACCAGGCGGCGCATGCGGCCGCTCTCCCCCTGCACCCGCTGGAATGCGGCGTGGTACCAGGCGACCTCGCGCGGTTGGGCGAGGGCGAGGGAGGTCTGGGCCTCGATCACCGAGAGCGGGGTGCGCAGCTCGTGGGAGGCGTCGGCGGTGAACTCCATCTGACGGACCCGGGCCTGCTCGATGGGGGCGGCCACCCGGCGGCCGATGGTGAGCGCACCGAGGAAGACGACGAGCAGGAGGACCGGTCCGACGATGGTCTCGGCCAGGATCAGGTTGCCCTCCGCGGAGCCGACCCCGCTCAGCGACTGGCCGATGACCATGCGCATGAGCGTGAACGGCTCGTAGATGGGCAGCTCGGTGACGGGGTCGACGGCGATCTGGGCCTCGAAATGCAGCGGCGGGTTGAGGTCGGTGCCGATCACCCGGAAGTCGTCGCCTCCGATGGGGACGGTCTCGGGAGCGGTCCCGACGGACTGGGCGGACGCCGGCAGCTCGTTGCCGGTGGAGGTCGGGACCGTGCATGCCTGGAGCTGAGCCTGGGGATCGCAGACGATCTCGGTCCCGTCGGCGGCGACGAACCAGTACCAGAGCGGAGAGCTCGATGCCGCGCCGGCTTGCGGGGTTCCGCCGGCGGTGGAGGTGGCGAGGGCCCGGCTCAGCTGGGCGTCGACCTGCGAGCCCTCCCGTGCGCTGACGATGAGGAGCACCACCACCGCGGTCACCAGGTAGACGGCGGCGACGATGGCGGTGCTGGTCAGGGCCACCCGGGTGGCCGCCACCCGCACCCGGCGCAGCGCATCCCTTCCCGAGTCGCCGGTGCCGGAGGCGGTCCCGCCGGAGAGCCGATCGAGGGCGCGGCCGATCCGTGCGAGGGGTCCGGAGCTCACCCCGCCTCCTCGAGCCGGTATCCCGCGCCCCGCACCGTCACGATCCGGATGCCGGCGGTCGGCAGCTTGGCCCGGAGCCGGCTGAGCTGGACGTCGATGGCGTTGGAGCCGAGAGCGTCCGTCTCGTCTCGCCAGCCGTGCTCGGCGATCGCCTTGCGGTCGACGACCGCGGGGGAGCGCCGCATCAGCAGCTCGAGGATGTTGTACTCGGTTGTCGTCAGGTTGACCGGGTGCCCACCCGCGCTCACCTCACGGCGGAGCGGGTCGAGTGCCAGGCCGCCCCGGGTGATCACCGGCGCGTCCACCCCGCGGGGCCGGCGCTGGAGAGCGCGGATCCGAGCCAGCAGCTCGGAGAAGTCGAAGGGCTTGACCAGATAGTCGTCGGCGCCGGCGTCGAGTCCCTCCACCCGATCCGGCGGTGTGTCCCGGGCGGTGAGCATCAGGATCGCCGTCGGCCGCTCGTTGCGACGTGCCCAGCGGACCACGTCGATGCCGGCGCCGCCCGGCATCCGCCAGTCGATGACGGCGACGTCGTACTCGTAGAACTTGAGCTGGTCGATGGCGTCGTCGCCTCGACCGACGGCGTCGACCTGGTAGCCGCTGTCCTCCAGGCCCTGGATCAGGACAGAACGGAGTCCGGGGTCGTCCTCGGCGACCAGGATTCGCATGGCATCAGTCTCCCGCAGCCGGGCNNTCCCGCCCCCACCGCCTCCGGAGCCGCCGAACCCGCCGAAACCCCCACCGCCAAAGCCGCCAAACCCGCTCCCCCCCGTGAAGCAGCCAGACGGGCCGGCCGGCTCGACGAGCAGGGAGCTGGCGGTCACCGTGCCCGAGGAGCTCATGGGGCCGATGGCGGCGACGCAGGTCCCGGAGACCAGGTCAGAGGTCGAGCCCGGGGTCGTCGTGGCAACCGTGGCGGTGCTGGGAACCGTGATGTCCTGGCTGGCGCCGCTGCTGGGCTGGACGGTCACCGCGCCGGCATTCACGGCGGTGACCACCCCCCGGACGCTGGCGAAGTCGGAGGTGTACGGGCCGGAGGGTCGCGGAGCGAAGCTGAAGTTGGGACGGCCGCCCGGGAAGCCTCCGGCATCCCCGCCCGCGGGTGAGGTCGCCGGGCAGGCGCCCTTGACCTCCGGTGAGACCGTCAACCGGTTGGCGGTGATCGCACCCCCGGCCTCGCTGCCGGTGGCGGTGATGCAGCTCCCGACCGTGATGTCGGAGACACTTCCGGTGCCGGTCTCGCTGATCGGTGTCGAGCTTCTGAGGTCGACGGTCACGTCACCGTTCGAGGTGCTGAGCACGAGGATCGACCCGCTGAGGCTGACCACGCTCCCGTCGGTGAGGTTGCCGCCCCGGGCTCCGCGGTACCCGCCCGGCGCCGCGCTGGCCGTCGTGCCGCAGGCGGCGATCAGAAGCCCCAGACCGCCGAGGGCCGCGACCGTGGCGACGCGTGAGCGGGCGCGGCCAGAGGCCGGCCTGCGTTCCGCCGTGGACCTCCACGTGGCCGGCAATCTCTTCACCATTCCTCTGAACTGGACCGCTTCCCCGGACCTTGGGGGTGGCGCCGGTCGCGATTTGCGGCCGGCACCACCCGGGGGGGAGGGCCGAGATCGGTAGCGAGCCCATTCCACCCCAGTCGACCTTTCGAATCCGTGATGCCGGTCCATGGGAACCCGTGATGGCGGTTCAATGACGCCCGATAGCATGCGCATCGCCCTCGTCGCCCCGCTCATCGCCCCATTCCGCGAGCCACAGCTGGGCGGTGTGCAGACCTTCCTCGTCGACCTGGCCCGGGGGCTCACCGGGCGCGGCCACGAGGTCACCGTCTTCGCCGCCCGCGGCTCCCGGGTGGAGGGGGTCCGAGTGGTGGACACCGGTGTCGACGCCGCGCTGCTCGGCGGGACCCTCTTCCGCCCGGACCGCGAGCCCACCGACGACGCTCCCTCCGATGCAGCCTTCGCCGCCACCCTGGCGCTGGTCGGATCCTTCGACTTCGACGTGGTCCACAACCACGCCTTCGACGTCCCGGCGATCCGTCACGCCGCGAGCCTCGCCACCCCGGTGCTCCACTCCCTGCACATGCCGGTCGACCCTCGGATCGGCGCCGCCCTGGCGGCCGCTCGGCGCAGCGCCCACTCCCCGCTGGTCGCCGCCGTCTCCGAAGCCCAGGCCGGTACCTGGCGCCGGCTCGCCACCATCGACGGCGTGCTGCGTCCCGGGATCCCGACCGCGACGATCCCCTGGCGTGCGACCCGCGCCTCCACCCGCCTGCTCTTCGCCGGCCGGCTCTCGCCCGAGAAGGGCGCGCTGGAGGCAGTGGCCATCGCCAGGGCAGCCCGAAGGCGCCTTCTCATCTGCGGTCCCGCGTACGATCCCGAGTACGCCGCCCGGGTCAATGCACTCGTCGAGGACTCCGCCGTGGAGATCCTGCCCGCGCTGGAGAGAAGGGCCCTGTGGATGGCGATGGCGGATTCCGCCGCCGTGCTCTGCCCGGCCCAATGGGACGAGCCCTTCGGCCTGGTTGCGGCGGAGGCCAACGCCTGCGGGACCCCGGTGGTGGGCTTCCGCCGGGGCGGCCTCCCGGAGGTGGTTTCCGAGGGGGTGACGGGGATCCTGGTCGCAGCGGGCGACGTCGCCGGGGCGGCGGAGGGAGTGGGACGGGCGGATGAATTGAGCCGCCAGTCCTGCCGCGGCCACGCCGAGCGCGACCTCGACCTGGAGGCGACCCTCGACGCCCACGAGCGAATGTACCGGCGTGCCGCCGCGAACCGGGGCTGAGGCCGGCGGGCCTCAGGCCGCCGCCACCCGGTTGCGCCCCTCGGCCTTGGCGACGTAGAGGGCGTCGTCGGCGCGGTGGACCAGGACCTCGGCGTCCTCGGTGCCATTGGTGTGGCCGACGCTGACGGTGACCCGGATCCGGCTGCCGTCGTCGAGGGTGAAGGGCGCCGCGGCGATCACCTGACGCAGCCGCTCGGCCATGACCCGGACCCCCTCCGGCGGGGTGTCGGTGAGCACCGCCAGGAACTCCTCACCGCCCCAGCGACCCAGGGCGTCCTCGGTGCGCATCGCCTGCTGCAGGCGCGCGGCGACCTCCCGGAGCACAGCGTCACCGGCGAGGTGCCCGTGCTCGTCGTTGACCTCCTTGAAATGGTCGATGTCGACGATCAGCACCCCGACGGTGCGGTCATGGCGGCGGGCCGCGCTGATCACCTGGCGCAGGTGCTCGTCGAGATGGCGGCGGTTGTAGATGTTGGTCAGCATGTCGATGCGCGACACCCGATCCAGCTCGGCGTTGCGGGTGCGCAGCTCGTCCTGCAGCCACTTGGTCCGGAGTGCGGCGCTGACCCGCGCCATCAGCTCGTTGGCCTCGAAGGGCTTGCGCAGGTAGTCGTGGGCACCGAGGCGCAACCCGTTGACCACGTCGGCGGTGTCGACCCGCCCGGTGAGGAAGACGACCGGGATGTCCT
The DNA here is from genome assembly GCA_003134115.1 of Candidatus Changshengia sp. Taxonomy (GTDB): domain Bacteria; phylum Chloroflexota; class Dormibacteria; order Aeolococcales; family Aeolococcaceae; genus Changshengia. The sequence goes on along the minus strand of PLAK01000132.1, from coordinate 4,933 downwards.
TGAGCTGAGGATCCGCCTTGAGCCGCGCCAGGGTGGCGTGACCGTCGAGGACCGGCATCTCCACGTCGAGGAGGATGACGTCCGGGTGGTGCTCGCGGCAGGCATCGATGGCGTCCTCTCCGTTGACCGCCTCGATGACGGTGTGGCCGTCAGTTTCGAGCTGGCGACGGAGCACGGCCCGCACCACCATCGAGTCGTCGGCGACCAGGATCGTGCCGTTCACTGCAGCTCCTTGGCGAGCTCGTCCGTGTCGAGGAGCAGGACCATCCGCTGCTGTTCGGCCCGGATCACCCCGCAGACGACGGGGTTCTCCTGACCGGCGGGCGGGGCGGTGATCGCGCTCGCCTCCACCCGGAGGATGCCGAGCGCACTCTCAACGATCAGCCCGAAGCGCTCACCGCCACCATCCAGGACCAGCACGTACCCGGCGGCACCGCCGAGCACGGAGAGCACGGTGAGGATCTCGTCCCCGTGCCGGAGGAGACCGGCGATCCCGGCCTTGGGAACCGGCAGGGGGGTGATCCCGTAGGGCAGCCGCACCTCCTGGACCCGTTCGATGGGGACCGCCCACTCGCTGTCCGCCGTCCCGAAGTGGACCAGTGTTCTCATGGCTCGGATGTCCTCGTCAGCCGGTGGTCGATCATGCGGACCAGCTCGCCGATCTGGTAGCCCTCGAGGGCGACCTCGGCAGCCGCGGAGCTGCGGCTGAGAGCGGCCCGGGCGACGCTGAAGGCCCGGCGGGCCTGCCGCGATTCGCCCAGGAGCTCAAAGGCCAGACCGAGCTGGAAGTGGGCGATGGCGTGATCGGGGTCGAGGTAGGCAACCTTCCGGAGCGCGGCCACGGCGGCGGCCGGGTCGCCGGACTGCAGACCGGCCTCCCCCTCGGCGAGGAGGGACGCGATCGAAGGGTCGCCACCGCCCTGGTCGGTCGCGGCCGCCACGGGTGGCGGCGGGGACGCCGCGGGCGCGCTGGAGGGCGTGGAGGGAGCGTGGGCAGAGCCCAGCTTGGCACCCGCGGGAACGGGGGGCCGGCAGCCTGCCCGGGCGTCGGCGTAGGTCGCGGCGCGGGCGGGACTGTCGCGACCGGCGTCGAGGCCCGCCGGCGGCCGGACGGGGGCGTTGGTCCGCCCGCGGGTGCCGGGTGAGATGTTCGAATGATCGGGGAGGGAAAGCACCCCGGCCGCCGGGGCTCCCGTCGCCGGGCCAGCCTGCCGGTACGCGAAGGCGGTGCCGACCCGGACCAGGTGGAAGCGCTCCGTGACCTGCCAGAGGGACTCCGAGAAGCCGAGGAAGACCCAGCCGCGCGGGTCCATGGTGGTGGCAATCAGTTCCAGGGCGCCCAGCACGTCACTGCGGTCGAAGTAGATGAGGACGTTGCGGCAGAAGACCACCTCGGCGCCGGCGGCCTGCGCCGGAGCCGGGTCGCGGATCAGGTTGTGCCGGAAGACCGTCACCTTCGACCGCAGCTCGGGGACGATCTCCCAGTGGTCCCCGGCTTTGCGGAGGTACCGGCTGCGCTCCGCCTCGCCAAGCCCGGTGAGCTGCCGCTCCTCGTAGCGCCCGGTGGCGGCCTGGCGAAGGGCGCGGGAGGAGATGTCGGAGGCGACCACCCGCCACTGGGCGATGCCGCTCTCGGCCAGCACCATGGCGATGGTGTAGGGCTCGTGACCCCAGGCACAGCCGGCGCTCCATACGGTGAGCGGGGAGTGCAGGGTGGGCACGACGTCGCGGCGGAAGGCGGCAACCTGGGCGGGATCGCGGAAGAAGGAGGTCTCCTGAACGGTGAGCTCGTCGAGGCAGGCCTGGAGCGCCGGCCCTTCGGCGGCGATCTCCTCCACGATCGTCTGGTCCGGCACGCCCCGCTGCTCCGCGGTGTGGTGGAGCCAGTAGTCGAGCCTGTGTCGCTGGGCGGGGCCGAGACGCAGGCCCACGCTGCGTTGCACGACCTGGCTGGCGGTGTCGAGCAGGATCTCGTTGGTCATGCCGGCACCGGTGCGTCGGCGGCGCGGAGCACCGCGGCGGCGATGTCGGAGAGGGGCAGCACCCGGGCGGCACCGCCGTTGTCATGGGCCGCCTTGGGCATGCCGTAGACGGCCGAGGACTCTTCATCCTGAGCGATGGTGGTGCCCCCGATCCGCCGCAGCGCGAGCAGGCCGGACGCCCCGTCATCCCCCATCCCCGTGAGGATCACCCCGATCCCGCCCTCGCAACCGCAGTCGGCCATGCTGTGGAAGAGGACGTCGGCGGACGGGCGGTGGAGGGTCACGGGCTCGTCGAGAAGCGACAGCCGGTGACCGCGCCGCACGATGGCGTGCAGCCCCGGCGGCGCCACCAGGACCACCCCGGGCCGGAGCTGGGCGCCGTCGACGGCAAGGTCGACCGGGAGCGCGGACTCCCGGCGCATCCAGCCGAGGAACCCGTCCACGAAGCCCGACTGCAGGTGCTGGACGACGACGACCGGACGGTTGAGCCCACCCAGGCCGGAGAGAACCCGGGCCAGGGCGGGAGGGCCGCCGGTGGAGGCCGCCAGACCGACCACGCCGTCGACCCGGTGCGGGCGCCCCCCGGCGACGGCGGGGCGGAGCTCCCGGATCACCGGACGCCGGAGCCGATCGCGGCGGCGCTGCGAGAGGTGTCCGAGGGCATGGAGGCGCTTGCGCAGCTCGGCCTCGACCGCGACGTCCCACTTCGCGGGGTAGGTCATCACATCCACGGCGCCGGCGACGACCGCCGCCATGGACGTGTCCCGACGCTGGCCGGACGGGACCATGACAAGGATGGGCACAGGGGCCAGGGCGAGGATCTCCCGGACGAGGCCGGCGGCCTGGCTGCTGCTGGAGAGCCCGGACATGTCGAGGCCCACGATGTCGGGGCGATCCCGGCCGACGTGGTCGACGGCCTGGCCGTGGGAGACCTGGCCCACCACGCTCGCGTCGCGATCGGCCTCGACGGCGCGCACGAGCTGCGTGGCCCAGGGTCCCGTCTGCCCGGTGATGATCAGCACCCGGAGGACGTCCTTCACCAGCACGGAGCGCACCTCGGCTGCGAATCGGCTTCCGGGACGCCGCAGGCGGCGGCGGCGTGCATGGAGGCCCTCCTCAGCGCGCGCTGGGTGGCGGCCTCCTCCCGTGCCCGGTCCATGGCGGCACGCCGGAGCGCGCGACTCAGGGCGGCCCGCCGCAACCCGCGACCTTCGAATGCCTGGGTCACCGATCCGCCCCCAGCAGCCGCTCCACCGCGGAGAGCAGCGCCGACTGGTCGAAGCCGCTCTTCACGATGTAGCCGTCGGCGCCGCACTCCAGCCCGCGCCGGCGGTCCTCGTCGCTGCCGCGGGAGGTGAGGATGATCACCGGCAGCGAGGCGAGCGAGGCTTGCTTGCGGATGGCCTCGGTCAGCTCGAAGCCGTCCATCCTCGGCATCTGAACATCGGTGAGGACCAGGTCGGGACGCTCATGGGAGATCTCTGTCAGAGCCTCCTCGCCGTTGACGGCCACCCGCACGCGATAGCCGGCGTTCTCGAAGATGGAGCGCTGCAGCTCGCGGACGGTGAGGGCGTCATCGACCACGAGGATCGAGGCGGCGCGCTGCGGGACGATCTCCTCGTGACCCCCTCCGCTGGCGGCCTCGTGCGACCGGTCACCGCTGTCCATGCGGCGGGCCCGCTCGATCAGACCTGCGGCCTCGAGCACGAGGAGGATGCTGCCATCGGGCTGGACCCCGGCCCCGGCCACCGCGGGCATCCGGGGAAGCAGCTCACCGAGGCCCTTGACGACGACGTCGCGCTGATCGATGAGCTCGTCGACCGTGAAGGCGTGGCTCCGGGTCAGGCCGGCCACGACCACCGCCGGACCCTCGCTGCCGTTGCCTGTGCCGAGCACTGAGGCGAGGCTGCTGATCGGCACCGGACGGCCGTCCAGCATGGTCATGGCCCGCCCACCCACCATCGCCGAGCCCTGTGGCGGCAGCACTGCGCGGACCGAATGGAGCGGGATGGCGAAGGCCTGCCCGCCCGCATTGATGACCAGGCAGCGGAGTGTCGCCATCGTGATCGGCACCGCGATCCGGAACTCCGTGCCCATCCCGGGGTCGGATCGGACCTCGATGCGCCCGCGCACCGCATTGAGACTGGCGCGAACGGCGTCGAGCCCGACCCCGCGGCCGGACACGCCGGTGACCTTGGTGGCGGTGGTGAGCCCCGACCGGAAGATGAGGTAGAGGGCGGCCTCGTCGTCCATCTCGATGGCGCTGCGGTCGGTGCGACCGGCCGTCTCCCGGACCCGGGTGACGTCGATGCCCCGGCCGTCGTCACTGACCGCGATGACCACCTCGGAACCGAGCTGCATGGCGTGGAGGCGGACCGTCCCCTCGGCCGGCTTGCCATTCCGGCGTCGCTCATCCGGGGACTCCACGCCGTGGTCGACGGCGTTGCGGACCAGATGGAGGAGGGGATCGGCAAGTCGCTCCAGGACCCCACGGTCGATCTCGGCGTCCTCGCCCCGGGTCTCGAAACGCACCTCCTTGCCGGTCTCCCGGGCCAGGTCACGGACGGCCCGGCGGAGCCGCGGGGCGAGCGACATGACCGGGATCATCCGGGCGTGGAGGGCCAGCTCCTGCAGCTCGTTGAGGGAGCGGACGAGGTCGCGGTACTCGGTGAGACCGGAGGGATCGCGCTCCAGGCGCTCGAGCAGGGCGCTTCCGAGGCGGAGGGTGGCGGCTGATGCCTCGCCGATCAGGCGGACCAGCTCGTCGATCCGGTGGACCGGGATCTGGAGCATCTCGGTCGCCGTCGCCCGGGCCGGCTCGGCGTGAGCCGCGGCGCCCTCGGCAACGCCGTGCCCGTCCACCGATCCGTCTCCCCCACGGAGTTCGCGGGCCGCTGCCGGGGCGAGCCCCGGCTCGGCACCCGAGGGAGGGGCCAGAGAGGGCGCGGGCG
>PLAK01000084.1 GCA_003134115.1 Candidatus Changshengia sp. | reverse complement strand
TTCCCGCCGCCCTCCGGGCGATGCCGGTGCCGGCGGGCACGCCCTCAGCCTCCGCCGGCGCCGGGAGCCGGGGCCGCCACCGCGGCCGGTCGCTGAAGCCGCCGACGGAAGACCCAGTAGGTCCAGCCCTGGTAGAGGAGGACAAGGGGGGTGAAGATCGCGGCCACCACGGTCATGACCTCGAGGGTGTAGGGATGTGAGGCCGCGGCCCCGACGGTGAGGGCCAGGGAGGCCCCGTTGCTCGCCGGGATCACCGCCGGCCACATCGCTCCGAAGATCGCCCCCATCGTGAGCAGGATGGCGGCGCCGGTGCCGGCAAATGCGAGCCCGTCCCTGCCCCGGATGACGAGAAGGGCGGCGGTCGCCAGCGCGGCCACGGCGAGCACGCCAAGGACCAGCGGGACGGTGCCGGGCAGCGCGCCGGCTAGCGTCTGCCACGGCCGGCCGCCCGCCGCCACCGCGACTACCGTGGCTGCGAGGAGGATGACGGCTGCGCCGCCGGCCATCCGGGCCACGCGCTGAGCTCGCTGCATCAGCTCGCCGCTCGTTTTGAGCGAGAGGAAGACGGCGCCGTGGAAGGCGAAGACGGCCAGCGCGGCCAGACCGCCCACCAGCGCCAGGGGGTTCAGCAGCCCGATCAGGCCACCGGTGTAGCCGGCCGCGGAGAGCGGCAGCCCGTGGACGAAGTTGGTGAAGGCGACCCCCCAGATGAGGGCCGCCACCAGGCTTCCGGCGAAGTTGGCGACGTCCCAGACCCGCCGCCACCGGGGATCGTCGAACTTGCCCCGGAACTCGAAGGAGACGCCCCGCGCGATGAGCGCGAGGAGCACCAGGAAGAGGGCCAGGTAGGCGCCCTGGAAGAGCAGCCCGTACCAGAGCGGAAAGGCGGCGAAGGTCGCGCCTCCGGCGACCAGCAGCCACACCTCATTGCCATCCCACACCGGCCCGACGGCGTTCATGCAGAGGCGCCGGTCGGTGTCGTCCCGGCTCACCAGCGGGCTCACCATGCCGACTCCGAAGTCGAACCCTTCGAGGAAGAAGTAGCCGGCCCACAGCAGGCCTATGAGGGAGAACCACAGAGCGCTCAGACCGGTGTACGTGGCCACCTCAGGCTCCTCAGTAGACCAGACCGGTGGCGGGAGTGGTATCCGTGTCGTCGGGGGGCACGCCGATCTCGTCGAAGGGGTGGCGGGCTGCCCGCAGCACCAGCACCACGGCGAGGACGGCCAGGGTGGTGTACACGACGACGAAGGCGGCAGTGGTCAGGGCCACGTCCCCCGCGCCGACCGTCGAGACACCCTTGGCGGTCTGCATCAGGCCGTAGACGATCCACGGCTGCCGCCCGGCCTCGGTGAAGATCCAGCCGGAGGCGTTGGCGATGATCGGCAGCACGATGCCGGCCAGGGCGGCACGGCGGAACCACCGGCCCGCTCCCAGCTGTTTCCGCCACCAGAGCCAGACCCCCCACGCCGAGACCGCGATCATCAGGATGCCGGCGCCCACCATGGCCCGGAAGGACCAGTAGGTGAGCCAGAGGACCGGCGCGTAGTTGCCGGCCCCGTACTTGGCGGCCTCGGCCGCCTGCATCTGGTTGATCCCGACGACCTGACCGTTCCAGCTCATGTCGGCGATCAGCGACAGCAGGTGGGGCACGCGGATCTGGAAGACCGGCTGGCCGCTCAGGTTGCCGATGGTGAGCAGCGAGAAGCTGGCCCCGTTCTGGGTGTTGTAGAGGGCCTCGGCGGCCGCCATCTTCATCGGCTGCTGGACGTCGAGGAGGCGGGCCTGGAAGTCGCCGGCGATGGCCGTCAGCACCACCGTCACCAGCACCAGGGCGGCGGCGAAGGCCGTGGCCCGCCGGAATGCCGCACGCTCAGGGTCGTCCGGCGCGGCGCGGACCCGCCAGACGCTGATGCCCAGCACCAGCGCACCGCCCGTCGCCAAGGCGGCGAGCACGGTGTGCAGGAAGGACGCCCAGAGGGTCGAGTTGGCGAGCACGGCCCAGAAGTTGGTGAGCACCGCCTGGCCACCCTCGACGGTGTAGCCGACCGGGTGCTGCATCCACGCGTTGGCGGCCAGGATGAAGAAGGCGGAGAGGATCGTGCCGATGCTGACCAGCCAGATGGTCGCGAGATGCAGGCGGGGGGAGAGGCGCTCCCGCCCGAAGATCCAGAGGCCGATGAAAGTCGATTCGAGGAAGAATGCCAGCAGGCCTTCGATGGCGAGAGGGGCGCCGAAGATGTTGCCGACGAAGATCGAGAAGGCCGACCAGTTCAGGCCGAACTCAAACTCGAGCACGATCCCGGTGACCACTCCGACGGCCAGGCTGATGAGGAAGATCCGGCCGAAGAAGCGGCTCAGCCGGTCCCACGTCTCGTCCTTCCGGACGAGTGCGAGGGTCTGCATGACGGCCACCAGGAACGCCAGCCCGATGGTCATGGGGACGAAGAAGAAGTGGAACACGGTGACGATGGCGAACTGCCAGCGCGCGAGGTCCAGAGCCATGCGCGGCCGATTCTCCCGGCCGGAGTGAGGCGGGGCCAGGGCCGGAGGTCCTCACTGCCGCCGGTAGGAGATACCCCTGCCCCGTCCGGGTGCGACGCGTCGGAAGCTGCCCCGAGGTCCCCGGGGCAGCCTCCTAGTGCTTGGGCGAGCTTGGGCGGCGCAGGTGCCGCGCCTCGACGACCGGGTCGTGCGGGACCGCCTCCACCCGGACCTTGACGTCGACCGCGACCGCACCAGAGGGGCTCACGATCACCGGGTTGAGGTCCATCTCGGCGATCTCCGGCAGCGCGGTCACCAGGGCGCTGATCCTCTGGATGATCCCGGCGAGCGCATCGGTGTCGCAGGGGGAGGTTCCCCGGTACCCGAACAGGAGCGCCGACCCTCGGGGTTCGCGGATCAGCTCGGCCACGTCGCGGTCGGTGAGCGGCACCGCGCGGAAGCCCTGGTCATGGGTCAGGCCGACCGCCGTCCCACCGGAGCCGAAGACGAGCAGGGGCCCGAAATGGCTGTCACGCACGACGCCGACGATGGTCTCCACACCCGCACCCAGCATCGGCTGGACGATCGCGCCCCCCATCTCGTCGCCGAGGCGAGCCAGCATGGTGTCGTAGGCCGTCCGCAGTGCCTTGGCCGAGGCGATGTCGGTGAGGACGCCGCCTCGCTCGGTCTTGTGGACCATGTCCGGAGCGGCCGCCTTGAGCACCACGGGGTAGCCCATGGCCTCGGCGACCGCGACGGCCTCGTCGGCGGTGTCGGCCCGGGTGGTCATCGCCACCGGGACGGCCATCGCCCGCATCAGGGCGGCCGCGTCGAGCGGGCCGAGCTGGCAGCCCTCGGGGTTCGCGGCGAGTGCCTTCTGCACGATCTCCCGGGCCGCTCCCAGGTCGATGTCCGAGGGCATGACCACGGTCCCGGGGTCACGCCTCCGCCAGGCGGCGTAGTCGGCGACCGCGCCGAGGGCGTAGGCGGCAGCCTCGGGGAAGGTGAAGACGGGCATGTCCCGGCTGGCGCGGAGGCGCTCCTGGGCCTCCCCGAAGACGGCGGCGAGGACCGGCTTGGTGGCCTCGTGGGCGACCTTCCGAATCGCATCGGCGATACCGATCGCATCGGTGTGGAGCGGGGTGAAGATGGCGATCACGGAGTCGACCGCGGGGTCGGCGAGCACCGCCTCGAGAGCCGCGCGATACTCCTCCGGGCCGCCCATCGCCGTCATGTCGATGGGGTTGCCGATGGCGGCCGCGGGATTGAGCACCTCGCGGAGGCGTTGGGTGGTATCCGCGCCCAACTCGGGCAGGGTCAGCCCGGCAGCCTCGCAAGCGTCCGCGGTGAGGATGCCGGCACCACCCGCGTTGCCGACCACGCCGACCCGGTTGCCGGCGGGCAGGGGCGCCGTGGCCACCACCCGCGCGACGTCGAACAGTTGCTCCAGCGAGGCCACCCGGATGACCCCGGACTGGCGGAAGAGGGCATCGACCGATACGTCGGGGGAGGCCAGCGCCGCGGTGTGCGAGGCGGCGGCGCGGGCTCCCGCCGTGCTCTTGCCTCCCTTCACGGCGATGATCGGCTTGCGCCGCGACACCCGGCGTGCGATCTCCGCGAACTTGCGCGGGTTGCCGAACGACTCGAGGTAGAGGAGGATCACGTCGGTGCGGGGGTCCTGCTCCCAGTACTGGAGCAGGTCGTTGCCCGAGATGTCGATCTTGTTGCCTGCTGAGACGAAGCCGGAGAGCCCGATTCCCAGCCTCGAGGCCTCGTCGATGACCGCCACTCCGAGCGCGCCCGACTGGGTGAAGAAGGCCATGTTCCCGGGCGGGGGCTGGCTGGGGGCGAAGGTCGTGTTGAGCCGGATGGCCGGGTCGGTGTTGATCACGCCCATGCAGTTGGGCCCCACCAGGCGCATGCCGTAGCTGCGGGCGACGTCCAAGAGCTCCCGCTCCTTGGCCGCGCCGTCGGAGCCGGTCTCGCCGAAGCCCGAGCTGATGATCACCAGTGAGCCGACGCCGGCGGCCCCGCACTCGTGGACCGCGCCGAGGACCGCGTTGATCGGGACGGCGATGACCGCCAGGTCCACCTTGCCGGGGATGGCACCGATGGAGGGCCAGGCGGGCACGCCCGAGACGTTGTCCGCGCTCTTGTTGACCGGGTAGACGCGGCCGTTGAAGGGGCCCTGGATGAGGTTGCGGAGGATCGCGTGGCCGATCCCGCCCGGGGCGCGCCCCGCGCCGATGACGGCGACGCTCTTCGGCTCGAGAACCCCGCGCAGTGCGGCGACCGACGCGAGCCGCTCACGCTCACCGCTCGCCGCCCTCACGCCGCGGACGTCGGTGATGTCGAGGCTGACCCCGACCACACCGGCCTCGGGCGTCCCCACCCGCTCGATGAACCCGGCATGGCGGAACACCTCAAGCATGGGCAGGTTCTCGGCCATGGTCTCGGCGCGGAAGCGGGTGATCCCCACCGCGCGGCCGACCTCCGCCAGGTACTCGAGGAGCAGCGAGGCGACGCCTCGACCCTGGAACTCGTCGCTGACCACGAAGGCGACCTCTGCCTCACCGGGCGCCGAGACGCTGAAGTCGCCCACGCCGACCACGGACCCGGCGTGGAACGCTCCCAGGTGGGTGTGGGTCGCCGCGTCGCTGGTCGTGAGACGGGTCAACTCCTCCTCGGTCAGCTGGTGGCTGGCCGAGAAGTAGCGGAGCCGCATGCTCTCGGCCGAGAGAGCGGTGAAGAAGCTCCGCAGCAGCTCGATGTCGGCGGGCGAGAGGGGGCGGATGGTGATGGCCGCCCCGTCGATGAGGGCGGCGTCGGCGCTCCAGGTGAGCGAGATCGGCGGTGGGGTCGCGGTATCGGTTGTCACCGCCCCAGCCTACGGAAACTGGCGGCTGGATGTCGTGGGCCGATGGTCACCGAGACGACGGGCCTCTGCCCCCGCACCGGCGTCACCCCTCAGGGTGCGCGTCCACCGCGGGGCGGAAACCGATCCCGCCTCGCTCCCTGCGGCCACCGGAAGCGCCGGGGAGAGCCCACACCATCGGCGCCTGGAGTCGCAGGGAGCTCGGACGGGTCGTAACGGTCAGGCCTTCGGAACCTGAGGTTCCTGGGGCCCACGCTCGGAGCATCCCTGTGGGGTCACCCTCTGGGCCAGGGGAAAAGGTCACTACTCTGGTGGGGTCAGGCGGCCGTGATGGGCTCGGGCCGTCCTTACGCCGTGACCAGGGTCCCGACCCATGGGGGTCGTGTGGCCCTTCCAGGGCCAGGGGCCGGAGCGGGACCATCGGCTGGTCCAGCCGCCGTGCCGTGAGTCTCAGGGGGTGTTCCGCGTCGCCACCCGTCGTCCGGCCGTGAGAGGGCAGCGCTGATGTCGCTGCAGCAGTGGGCTCTGGCGTGCCTCTGGCTGGCCGGGAACATGGCGGCGGTGGCCGTCGTGCTCTGCATCGTGGCGCTCACCGACCCTGCCCGACGCCGGGGGGGCACCGGCGGCACCGGCGGCTGATCACCCGGGATGCGCGGCCCCACCCCTCAAGGGCCTCGCGGACCCGAGTTCTCGTGACTGAGGACCCTCAGATGGGGTCCCTTTGGGGCAAGGTCGAGCAGCCATGAGCGTAGAATTCACCGCCATGGAATCCAGAGACACCATTCGCGTCCTGCTCTGTGACGACCATGAGCTGGTCCGGCTGGGCCTCCGGCGGCTCCTCGAGACCGAGCCCGATCTGGACGTGATCGGGGAGGCCGGGGACGCGGACGCCGCGCTCGAGGCCGTCGCCCGGCTGCACCCCCAGGTGGTCGTGATGGACGTGCGCATGCCTGGCCGCTCCGGCATCGAGGCCTGCCGGGAGATCCGCTCCGCCCACCCCGAGACCCACGTCCTGATGCTCACCTCGTTCGCCGACGACGAGGCTCTCTTCACGTCGATCATGGCCGGGGCGTCGGGCTACATCCTCAAGCAGATCCACGGAACTGACCTGATCGGCGCGATCCGCCAGGTCGCCGGTGGGCACTCGCTGCTCGATCCCCAGGTCACTGAGCGTGTCCTGGCCCGGCTGCGCGGCGAGGTGGTCACCCCCGGGGACATCATCAATGACCTGACCCCCCAGGAGCGCAAGATCCTGGCCCTGGTCGCCGAGGGGCTCACCAACCGGCAGATCGCCGAGCGGGTCCATCTCGCCGACAAGACCGTCAAGAACTACGTCTCCAACATCCTCATGAAGCTGGGCCTGGAGAGGCGCGCCGAGGTGGCCGCCTTCGTTGCCCGCCGCAAGGAGAGCCAGCCCAGCGAGTGGCCCTGAGGCCGGTGTTCCGGAGCCTCGAGGACACCCTGACCCGCTCCAACCGGTGGCTGGTGACTCTCGGCCAGGTGTGAACCCACCAGGCTAGCCATTGGTCGAGGACCTGTTCAGGCTGACGGCGGCTCGAATCAGAGTCGCGAAAGCCTTCTCATCGATTTCATCGTCCTCGTGGAAGTCGATGGCACGACGGGTGTTGCCTTCGAGGCTCGAGTTGAACAGTCCCGCAGGGTCTTTCAGTGAGGCTCCCTTGAAGAAGGTGAGCTTCACGGCGCTCCTGTAGGTCTCGCCGGTGCAGATCGGACCCTGGTCAGACCACACCGGAACCCCCGCCGGTTGGGAGGGCTTCTTCCACTTCTGCTCCTCCACCACCTCGGGGTCGGCTTGCTTGATCAGGGCGCGCAGCTGCGCCAGCTTCGTCTCGCGCCAATCCGCCAGCTCGTTCCTCACTTCGTCATGCGCTGCATGTTCCGGTAGTGCTGGCGCCAGATCAGCTTGTGCACGGGTATCCAGCGCGGGATGTCGCGCACCCCGGGGATGAAGGGGACGAGCAGGAGACCCAGGCTGAGGATGGTCATGACCACCACCACCAGCAGGTCGGCGTTGCTCGCCGAGGCGATCGCCGGGACCTGATACCAGAGGGTGAAGAGCCAGAGCCAGGCCTGCCCGGGATACCGCCCGGTCTCGTTCATCATTCCCCACTGCGAACCGGTCAGTTCCTGCGCCTGCGCCAGTCCCGGGAAGTAGCCGCCGTCGCTCAGGAAGAGGAGCGGCTTGCTGTAGTCGGTCTGGTAGAAGTGCTCGCTGGTGAGCAGCAGCGCGTCCAGACCGCCGCTCCGTGCGAGGGTGAGCAGCCGGCTCATCAGCACCGGCACCGGCCCGTAGTCGCCACTCGGGACGGTCACCTCGCTACTGACCAGCTTGGCGCTGCCCAGCGCCTGGTTGTAGGCAGTGAGCCACTTCGCCTGCTGGGTGGCACTCGCATCGTTGAACGTGGTGAGTGCCGAGGCGAGGGTCTGGTCGCCGACCGTGGCTTGCGAGAGCGGCTGGAGGACGAAGTCGAGGGGCGCGTTGACCGCGACATGCACCCCGGCCCACACCTGCGGCTCGATCGGGCCAAGGCTCTGCACCGACCCGTTGCCGGACGTGTACGGGGGCCCGTATTGGGCGACGTCGCTCTGGCCGGCCATCTCGCTGGCGGCCGTCGTCACGAAGTCCACCGGGTCCGACTTGGCCCATGCCTGGATGGTCGCCGAGGGGACGTCCGGCGACGAGAGGACCGCAGAGAGGATCAGCACCACGACCAGGATGCCCACGGTGGCGATGGCGATCTCTTTGACCAGGTCGTACGGCGTCATCCGGATCCCGCGGTAGTAGTCGGCCTTGTCGATCTTGGGCCGGCGCGCGCTCATCGCGATGCTCCCGTGGACGTGCTCTGCCCGGCATCGGGGATGTAGGGGTCACCGATCGGTCGCACCACCCCCCGGCTTCTCACCTGCACGATGTGGAGCACCACCAGAAGGGTGAGCGCGATCGGGAACAGCATCACGTGGATGCCGTACATCTGGCCGAAGTTGAGGACGTTGAAGAAGCCACCCAGCCCGGTGGCGTTGATCGCGTCCTTGGCGTTGACCGCGATCCACTGGGAGTCGAAGTTCTGCTGGATCAGGTAGCCGGTGAAGGCGGTGACGATGCTGACCAGGAAGAGCACCACCCCGACCATCCATGTCTTGGCCCGCCCGTCGCGCCAGCCGGCACCCCAGTACTGGCCCCAGAGGTGCAGCACCAGGAAGATGAAGAACATCTGCACCGACCAGAAATGGATGCTGTTGAAGAAGTGGCCCAGGTCGGATGTGTGCCACCAGGCCGAGCCCATGAACGCGAGGACGCACCCGCTCACCAGCACCCAGACCAGGGCGGCGATGGTCACCACGCCGAAGACGTACACCCAGGAGCCAACGAAGGCCGGCTGGCGTGTGGGCAGCACCTCCTCGAGGGGGAGGCGGCCGTCCAGGCGGCCGCGCAGCGCCGCGGTCCACCCCTTGTCCCGCCCCGCGGGGGTGCCGGTGGCGGAGCTGCCGGGGGAGATCGGGGCGGGCGGGACGGGCCCCGGGCTCGAGCCCACGCCGCTCAGCTCACTCATCGTCGTCGTCCCGGTGCTTGGCGGTGTTGTGTGGGAACGGGGCGATGAGCGCGACCACGAAGAGCAGCACCATCGCCGCTATCAGGAGCAGGTTGGGCAGCGAGATGAGGATGAATCCCCAGTGCAGGTAGGGCGCCGGGCTGTTCATTGGTCCCTCCGGAAGGTGAGCGGGGGCACCGGCCAGCGGTCCCCCAGATGGCGTCTCTCTGACCTTACAAGCTATGGGCCCCCGATCACATTGTCATGTGACTTAAGTCGTCAGATTGACCAGGGCTTATGGCCATGGCCAGTGAGGGGGTGGCGGCGGACGATGGTCCTGGGGGATACGAGATAGGCATCGAGATAGGTACTGGGATGGGTATCACGACTCCTGCGGACCGGCTCTTCCTCCTCCTCGACCCGCACACGCGGCGGGTCGTTGATCTCTGCACCGGCCCGACCGCGGCCGGTGACTGCCCCGCCTACGTCGCCGGACAGCCCCTCACCTGCGCGGGCTACCGGGTGGTCCCGGTCCGCCAGACCTCGGCCAACGGGCTGCCCTTCCTGGTGGATGAGCCCGACGGGCCCCGCTGCCCGCTGGCCTGGATCGACGATGCAGAGCCGAACGACGGAGCCGGCGCTGCGGTCGTGACGCCCCCCGGCCCGGCGACCTGATCCCGCCCCCTACTGCTCCCGCCCCTCGTCGCACACCGTCCGGAACTCGCAGTGCCCGCAGCGCCAGCTGCTCGGCCGGGGCGGGAAGTCGTGAGTTCGGCGGGCCTCGGCCAGCTCGCGGGCCGTGCTCTCCACCTGGAAGTGGAAGCGGCCCAGGGCGACGGAGTCGAACGTCATCCGGCTGACCTCGGCGGTCTGGAGCCAGTGCAGCTCGACGGTGGCCTCGTCGCTGTGCTGCTCGCGGGCGAGCGCCACCGCATAGGCGCGGACCTGGAGGTCCTTGCGCAGCGACTCCTCCTCGCGCGGCGGCCCGGTCTTGTAGTCGATGACCACCTGCACCCCGCCCGGCCCGGCGTCGATGCGGTCGAATCGGCCGGTCACGTCACCGGCGCCCACTCCGAGGGTGAAGGGCTGCTCGACCATGAGGGGCTCGGCGTCGCGCCACCCGGGTGAGGCTGCGTAGCGCCGGAGCTGGCTCTCGCCGAGGCTGCGCAGCTCGGCGTGGGCACCCTTGGGGCCTCGGGACGCCTCCCACGCCTCGGCCCACAGACGGGCCGCCTCGTCGGGCCCGGCGCCGGCGCCGCTCTGGCGCAGTGCCGCCAGGGCCTGGAGGACGGTGTGGACCAGGGTCCCGTACCAGCGCTGGGGCGAGGCCGGCACCGGCAGGCGGTAGACGCTGCGGTAGGCGTAACGGCGGGCGCAGTCCTTGAAGGCGGCCAGGTCGGAGACGGATGCTCGGATCGTCGCGGTGGGCAGGCCCGCCGCGGCGGCCGGCTGGCGGCGGGCGGGTGGCCGGCTGCCCTCGATGGTCCGCCGGGACACCCATGCCGCTCCGTCCAGGGCGGCGAGGAAGGGGCTCGGGCGCTCGTCGCGGAAGGAGTGCGGGTAGCGCCGGGCATGGACCAGGACGAGGCGGTCACGGGCCCGGGTCGCCGCCACGTAGAAGAGGCGCCGCTCCTCGTCTCGGCTCGCCTCCCCCTCCGGGGCCGGCTCCGGCACCAGCTCGTCGGGGAGGGTCAGGCGAGCGGGGAACCCCCCCATCCCCGGCCAGCGCTCCTCGGTGCAGCGTCCGAGAAAGACGACGGGCCACTCCAGTCCCTTGGCGGCGTGGGCGGTGAGCAGGCTGATCCCCACCGTCGTGGTCTCGACCGCCGCGACCTCGTCGGCGGCATGGCTGCTGCGCAGGATCTCGAGGTAGCGAAGCGCCAGGGCCAGGCTGCGGTCGTTGCTCCAGTCGGCGAAGCCCTCCAGCAGCTCGCCGAACTTGTTGAGGTTGGCCCCGATCTGAGCGCGCGCCAGTGGCTCGGCGTCGTCCAGCACCCCGAGGAACTCACTCCCCTCCAGGGCCGCGTAGAAGATCTCCCGGACGTCGTCCCGGGCCGCTTGGGCATGGAGATCGACCAGGAGGTCGACCAGCCGGCGGGCGATGGCCAGGTCCTCCGCGCCCAGCTCGGGCAGCTCTCCGGCAATCACCGAGGCGAGCGGGAGATCGCGGTCGCGGGCGGCCTGGCCGAGCGCGAGCCGGCCGGCGTTGCTCACCGCGAAGGAGGGCAGGTGCAGGCAGCGCAGGATCGCCTGAGAGTCGGCGGGATCGTGGATGGCGCCGAGGAGTCCCATCAGGTCCTTGATCTCGCGCCGCTGGAAGAACCCGCGACCGCCGTGGACCACGTAGGCCACCCCGGCCTCCTGGAGGGCGCGGGTCGCCGCCTGCATGTCCTCGTGGCGCCGGAAGAGCCAGGCGATCCCGGTCGGGTCCGCTCCGGCGTCGATCAGGCGCCGGCACTCGGCGGCCACCTCCACGACCTCGCCGCGCTCGTCGGCGGCCCGCCACACCTCCACCCGACCACCGGCCCCCCGGTCGGCGACCAGGTGCTTCTCGATGCGCGAGCCGGGGGGGGCCGCCCCGATGATGGCCCGGCTCGCCTCGACGATCTCCTCGTGGGATCGGTAGTTGCGGTCCAGGACCACGCTCTCGTGGGTCGGGTAGATGCGGGCGAAGCGGTCGAGGTTGGCGAGCGACGCGCCCCGGAACTTGTAGATGGACTGATCGTCGTCGGCGACGACCATGATGTTTCCCCGCTCGCCGGCCAGCACCTCGACCAGGCGGGCCTGCGCGTAGTTGGTGTCCTGGTACTCGTCCACCATCACGTGGTCGATGGCACCGGCCACCGCCGCGCGGACGTCCGCGTGCTCGCGCAGCAGCCGCTCGGCGTAGAGGATGGTGTCGTCGTGGTCGAGGACGGCCCGCTCCAGGAAGGTCGCCTCCAAACGCCGGTAGACCTCGGCGCACTCGCGGTGCCGGGTCAGCAGCTCGCGCTCCAGGCCGGCCGAGGCCCCGGCGGCGGCCAGGCGGGAGTCGGCCCACTCCGCGTAATCCTCGGGGGAGACCAGCTCCTGCTTGGCCTTCTCGATCACGTCGAGGATGGCGTCGACGAGGTCGTGGGAGCGCAGGGGGTTGTAGAGGGTGGTCGGGCGCAGCTCGCCGAGGATGCCGTCGACCACCAGCCACCGCTCCGCCTCGTCGGCGATCCGGAACGCCGGCGAGATCCCCAGCCGCCAGCCCCAGTGGCGCAGCACGCGCTGGGCGAAGGAGTGGTAGTTGAGCAGGGGCGGGTCGCCCTCGAAGGGGCCATGGGCGCGCTCGACCCGGTCGCGCATCTCGGTCGCGGCCTTGCGGGTGTAGGTGAGCACGAGCAGACGATCCGCCGGCGTGCCCTCGCGGATCAGGCGGAGAAAGCGCTCGACGATGACGCGGGTCTTGCCCGAGCCCGGACCCGCCAGCACCAGGCACGGCCCCTCGCCGTGGTCGACGGCCCGCCGCTGCGCATCGTCCAGCCGCAGGCGAGGGTCGCCGGCCGTCGGAGCCTCCCCACCCTCCTCCGGCTCCAGGGCAGCGCCGCCGGCCGTCGGGGCCTCCCCACCCTCCTCGGGCTCCGCGCCAGCGCCGCCGGCCGCGTCCGGCGGGAAATCGAGCATCCGCCGATGATACCTGATGGCTCGTACATCTGTTTGCACGTGCCCGCCCTCCACACGGCACGTCTGTGGGCAGGGGGCGGCACCACGGTCGGGGGTTCTTCCGCAGCCTGCTAGAGTGATGCCTCCGTTCGGCCAGGGCTGGCGCCCGCGGCGAGCGCGACGGCCGTGCCGACGTGCCCCCCGTCCCTTCGGTGGACGATCGGTGTCCGCATGACCCAGGCCGCCGGTGGCGGCGCCGAGGAGGTGATCCCCCAACCGTGTCGGAGGTCAAGGTCCGCGAAGGCGAGACCTTCGAGAGTGCGCTGCGGCGCTTCAACAAGAAGATCAAGCAGAACGGCATTCTCTCGGAGGTTCGGCGCCGCGAGCACTACGAGAAGCCCTCGGTTCGCCGCAAGCGCAAGCTGGTGGCCGCCCGGAAGCGCCGGGCGAAAGCCGGCTGACGCCGTCATCACCAGATTCTCGGGCTCGCCCATGGCGAGCCCCTTTCTTTCTGCGCCACCATGAGTGCCCCATGCGGGTGACCATCCACCGCTCGCCCACCCTCGAGGCCGCGAGCCTGGCCCTGGTCCGCGACGCCGGGCTCGGCCCCCTGCTCCGCAGCAGCGGAGACCTCCTCGGTGTGCCCACTCGCGCCGGTCTGGCGGTGCGTCTGACCGACGACGACGAGTTGCGCCGCCTCAACCGCCTCCACGCCGGGCTGGACGCCGCCACCGACGTCCTCGCCTTTCCGGGCGACGGGCGCGAGTGGGTGGGAGATGTCGCCATCTCGGTCGAGAGGGCCGGCGCCCAGCACCCCGCGGCTCCCGCCGAGGAGCTCCGCCTGCTGGCCGTCCACGGCCTGCTCCACTGCCTGGGTCACGACCACGACGAGCCGGGGCCGGCTGCGGCGATGACCGCCGAGACCCGGCGGCTGCTTCCGGGGCAGGACGTCCCCGACCTCGCACCGCATTGATGACCCGAGTGCCATGGCGACGCTGATCATCGGCCTGGGCAATCCCGGGGGTGAGTACTCTCACACCCGGCATAACTGCGGGTGGATGGTCCTCGACGAGCTGGAGGGCCAGGGCCGGTTCGCCCGGGCCCGTCGCGAGGGGCCCGCCAAGGTGCGCACCGGCACCGTCGACGGGTTCGACGTCGTCCTGGCCCGTCCCACCACCTACATGAATCTGAGTGGTCGAGCGGGTGTGCATCTTGTGCGCGTTCTGGGCGTCCCGATCCCCGACGTGGTCGTGGTCCACGACGACGTCGACCTCCCCTTCGGTCGCCTCCGTCTTCGCCGGGGCGGCTCGGCCGGGGGCAATCGCGGCGTCCGCTCGCTCATCGAGTCCTGGCAGACCCCGGACTTCATCCGGGTCCGGGTGGGGATCGGGCGGCCCGCCGCCGGCGAGGACACCGTCGACCACGTCCTCGACCCCTTCACGCTCACGGAGCGGCAGGCGCTGCCCGGCATCCTCGGCCGCGCCGCCGACGCGGTGGCCTGCATCGTGCGCGAGGGCCTGGAGCGCGCCATGAACGAGTACAACCGCCCGCTCCCGTCCGGACCGGACGCGCCGGAGGCGCCGGCACCCGGTGATTGAGCCACCCGCCGGCGCCGCCCCCACGCTGGCCTCCCGCCTGGACGCCGTCGCCCCCCTGACCGCGCTCGTCGCAACTCATCACCTCAATGCTCAGAAGCATGAGTGATTGAAAGAATGGCACGCCGCAACTCCTTCGTCAATGGGTCTAAAGCATTTTGATGCTTATATTTACTGACCTAACTTTATAGTTATATATAAAGTTGGGTTCAGTGGATCAGGCGGCAAAAAATGCCACACGGATGGGTTCGCGTGGCACTCTATTCGAAAAGCTGGAGATGCGCTACTTCGACATGGCTTCGCGAATTGGTTCCTGCGGTGCGGCGAAGAAGACGTTGGACATGACACCCCCGGCAATCGCTCCCAGGATGGGCGCGAGCCAGAACAGCCAGAGTTGCGAGAGCGCCCAACCGTGCACGAACAGCGCTTGGCCGGTGGAGCGCGCCGGGTTCACCGATCTGTTGGTGATCGGAATTGAGATCAGGTGAATCAGCGTCAGCACCAGGCCGATGGCGATTGGCGCGAACCCCTTGGGCGCGCGCTCATCGGTCGACCCGAGAATCACGATCAGGAAGAAGGCGGTGCAGACGACCTCGGTGATGAAGCAGGACTCCAGCGAGTAGCCGCCCGGCGAATGCACTCCGTAACCGTTGCAGGCGAAGCTGCCCATCGGCCAGTCGGGCTTGCCCACGGCGATCTCGTACAGTGTTCCCGAAGCGAAGATCGCCCCCAGCACCTGGGCAATCACGTACGCCGGAAGCTCGCGGATGGGGAAGCGCTTGGCCACCACCAGCCCGACCGA
Source organism: Candidatus Changshengia sp. (assembly GCA_003134115.1). Taxonomy (GTDB): domain Bacteria; phylum Chloroflexota; class Dormibacteria; order Aeolococcales; family Aeolococcaceae; genus Changshengia. The sequence continues at coordinate 803 of PLAK01000084.1, read as the reverse complement.
GATGGCGGGGTTCAGGTGACATCCCGAGATATGGCCAATGGCGAACGCCATGGTCAGCACGGTAAGGCCGAAGGCCAGCGCAACCCCGGCAAAGCCGATGCCGAGCCCGGGATATGCAGCCGCGAATATCGCGGCGCCGCAACCTCCGAAGACCAGCCAGAAGGTGCCGAACATTTCAGCGATGCAGCGTTTTAATAAGGACATATGCGGACCTGCTCCCTTCCAAAAAGATTGTCTTGATGTCCTGCCTGCTCTGCCGACTGGCGAATGCTATCACGCGACGCATAGACGTGGCATCAATCGCACAACGCCTGTGGCTTTCGCAGAAGGGAAGGGAATCGCCTGGCGGGTCTGTCACAAGAGGGATGAGGCGGAAACTAAGTTGCCGACCGCTCCGCCGCGGCCTGTACCTTGCTGTGCTTGCGGCTGTACGAAAAATAGATCACCAGGCCGGCGACCAGCCAGATCACCAGCCGCAGCCACGTCTCCCTCGGCAGGCTGCACATCATCAGCAGCGCAAACACGATGCCCAGGATCGGCGTTACCGGCATCCACGGCGCGCGGAACGGCCGCGGCAGGTCCGGTTGGCGCACCCGTAGCACCCAAACACCCGCACTTACGATAATGAACGCCAGCAGCGTGCCAATCGACGTCATGTCACCCAGCTTGGTCAGGGGAATCAGAGACGCGAACGTCGCCACAACCAGCCCCACCGTCAGCGACGAGATCCACGGCGTGCGGAACTTCGGATGTATAGCCGAGAACATCTTCGGCAGCAGGCCGTCCTTCGACATGGAGAAGAA
>PLAK01000103.1 GCA_003134115.1 Candidatus Changshengia sp. | reverse complement strand
ATCCACGGCGCGGTGGGGCGCCAGCTGGGCGCAGTCGACCAGGATGCGCGCGCCGTAGTGGTGGGCGAGCTCGGCCAGCTCGGCGATCGGCCAGACCTCCCCGGTCACATTGGAGGCACCGGTCACCGCCAGCAGCACGGGCTGCTCCTCCGGGGCCCGGGCCAGCGTCTCATCGACGTCAGCGAGGAGCTCCGCCGGGCTCGCCGGGACGGGCAATTCGACTGCTGAGTGATATCGCCGCCAGGGGAGGAGGTTGGCGTGGTGCTCGGTCAGGGTGGTGATCACGGTCGTCCTGCGGGGCAGGCATCGAGCCAGCAGGTTGATGGCGTCGGTCGTGTTGCGGGTGAAGATCACGGTGTCGTCGGGCCGGCCCCCGAGGAAGGAGCGCACAGCGTCGCGCGCGCCCTCGTAGGCCGCCGTCGAGACCTGCGACCGGAAGCCCGCGCCCCGATGGACGCTGCTGTACCAGGGGATCAGCGCCTGGATCTCATCCCAGACCTCGACCAGCGCCGGCGCGCTCGCCGCGTAATCGAGATTGATGTAGCGAGCGCTGCCACCGCCGACCAGCGGCACCTCGACCCCGGCCCCCACCACCCGGGAGCATTCCGATTCGATAACCATCGCGGTGGCCTCCGGACATTTGGTTGCCTCTCGCGAGGCCACATCCCCGAAACGGAGTGGCACCTTGGATGTCCATCCAGGTTGCCGGGTCCGGCCGGGCGCCGGACCGCTCCTGATGCGGGACCGAGTCTAGCGCAGATCTGGCGTCGATTGCCACAAGGGGATCGCCCAGTATCGAACCAATCTCATCATGCGATAGAACGGCACCCCCCGCCTGAGGCGGAGCGGCTCGTTACCATGGGCTCGAACGGTCCGGCCGGATTCTCCGGCCGTCGCCCGGACAGCGCGGGCATCCGGAGGGAGCCCGGGGAAGCGCGGAGGAATCAGATGAGCGACGACACCATCCGCTGGGGGGTCCTCTCCACGGCGTCCATCAGTGACTCCCTGATCCCGGGGCTGCTCGCCGCCGACGGGTGCGAGCTGGCCGGGATCGCCTCGCGGTCGCGCGACCGCGCCGAGGCCGCGGGTGCTCGGTGGGGCTGCCCCGCGTACCCCTCCTACGAGGCGGTGCTCGATGACCCCTCCATCGACGCCGTCTACATCCCCCTCCCCAACCACCTCCACGCGGAGTGGACGGTGAGGGCCCTCGAGGCGGGCAAGCACGTCCTCTGTGAAAAGCCGCTGGGGCTCTCGGTGGGCGACGTCGACATCATCGCCGCGGCGGCGCAGCGCACCGGCCGCCATGTCCTCGAGGCCTTCATGTACCGCCATGCGCCGCGCTGGCGGCACGCCGTCGAGCTGGTCGCGAGCGGCGCGATCGGGCGGCCGCGCGTGGTCCGGATCGGCTTCGCCTTCGCGCAACCCACCGACCTCGCCAACATCCGGTTCATCCCCGAGGTGGGGGGCGGGATCATCTGGGACATGGGCTGCTACGCGACCAACATGGCCCGCGGCATGTTCGGCCGGGAGCCCACCGAGGTCTTCGGGTTCCCCGAGGTCCGCGAGGGGCAGCCGACGGAGACGACGGTCACCGGGGTGATGCGCTTCCCCCACCAGACCACGGCACCCTTCTGGGTCAGCTTCGACTTCCCCAACCCGTTTGCCCAGGTGGAGGTGATGGGGAGCGATGGGTGGCTGCTGCTGCCCGGGACCGGCTTCCGGCGGGAGCCCTTCACCAAGCTCATCCTTCACGAGGGCGGTGACGAGGTCTACACGGACGGCGTCGAGCCCACCACCGAGACCTTCCCCTTCGTCGACCCGTACCGGCTCGAGGTCGAGCACCTGGCCGACGTCATCCGGGGCCGCACCCCGCTGGCGTTCACCCTGGCCGACGCGCGGGCCAACACGGCCGTCCTCGAGGCCATGCATGCCTCGATCGCCCGCGGCGCGCCCGCTCCGGTGACCGGCGGCTGAGGCCACCCGGGCACGCCCACCTCAGCCACCCGAGGACTGCCCAGCCCGCCGGCATCAGGTCGGGAGGGCCGCGCACAGGCCACCCACCGGTACGTTAGCGTACATACGCATTCCCGGGACTGTGCTTGACTGCAGTTAACTGTCTGGGCTGCCCTCTGGCACCGGGGGCGTGCAGTCGGTCGATAGGCCAGCTGGTGCCTCCCTTGGGGGGACCCTCATGCCCAATGGGCGTATGTCCGACAGGGCAGCCGGGCGCTTCGCGGACCTGATCTTCTCGCCGGCGGACGCGCTCGCCGTCACCGATGACACCGGAGCCTTCACCTCCATCTCGCCCACCTCCCTGCCGCTCCTCGGGTACGCGCCCGAGGAGCTCATCGGGAGGCCCATGTCCGGGCTGATCCACCGCGACGACCGGACCATCGCAGGCACGGCCCGCCGGCGGATGGCGCGCACGGGCGAGATCGAGAACGTGAGCCTCCGATTCCGGCGCAAGGATGGCACCTACGCATGGCTCGAATGCCGCAGCCGCCCGGTCATGAATGCCACCACAGGGGCGGTGGCTCACACCCAGCTGGCGCTCCATGACATCGGTGACCGGATCGAGGCCCAGCACGAGATGGAGCGCAATGCTCTCACCGACACAGTCACCGGCCTCGCCAACCGCACCCTCCTCATCGACCGCCTCAACCAGGCCCTGAAGCGGCTGAAGCGCAACGCCGGCCTGGTCGGGGTGCTGATGCTGGACCTCGACCATTTCAAGGTCATCAACGACACCCTGGGCCACCACGGCGGTGACGCGGTGCTGATCAGCACCGCGCAGCGGCTCCTGTCCGTCGCCCGACCTGAGGACACCGTCGCCAGGTTCGGCGGCGACGAGTTCGTCGTGGTGCAGTCCCTGGCCAGCTTCTCCGATCTCAACGCGTGCGCCGACCGCATCGTGACCGCGCTCCGGGAGCCCCACCGGGTGGGCGACCAGGAGGTGGTCGCCACGGTGAGCATCGGCGTCGCCGCCACCTCACGAACGGACCACCTGCCCGACGACCTGCTGCGCGAGGCCGACCTGGCCATGTACCGCGCCAAGGACCGGGGGCGCGATCGCCACGAGGTCTACGGGGAGGCGCTCCAGGCGCGGGCCACCCAGCGCCTCGAGACCGAGCGGGTTCTGCGCCACGCCATGTCCGCCGGCCGGTTGAACGTCCGGTACCAGCCCATCGTCGACCTCTCCACCGGCGCCGCCGTCCAGGCCGAGGCCCTGCTGCGCTGCAGCGCCATCGACCGGGGCAAGTCGATGCCGGAGCGGTACATCTCGGTCGCCGACGAGGCCGGGCTCCTCCCCGTCATCGACGACTGGGTGCGGGCGACCGCCTTTGCCCAGCTGGCCACCCTGCGACCGGCCCTCCGCGACGGTGATCTCCAGCGGGTCGCGGTCAACGTGACCGCCCGCGAGCTGGTCGGCGCCGACTTCGCCGCGCGCTTCGCGTCGAGCCTGGCCACCGCGGGTCTCTCCGGGAACGATCTCGCGATCGAGGTGACCGAGCAGGTGCTGCTGCAGACCTCGAACTCGGCGATCAGGGCGCTTGTCGAGCTCCGCAGCACCGGGGTGCACATCGGCCTGGACGACTTCGGCACCGGCTTCTCCTCCCTGACCCACCTGCAGGCCCTGCCCCTCGACTTCATCAAGATCGATCGCAGCTTCGTCAAGCGCATCGCCACCGACGCGCGCAGCCGCGCCATCGTCGCCGCGATCATCGACCTCGCCCACGCCCTCGACCTCACGGTGGTGGGCGAGGGTATCGAGACGCACGCTCAGCTCTTCCTGCTTCGAGGCTTCGGGTGCGATCTGGGGCAGGGGCACCTCTTTGCCCGCTCCCTGACCGCGTCCGGCCTGGTCGGCTTCCTCGATGACGGGGCCGCTGCGCACCTCGTGGTCGGGGGGGAGCACCGCCGGAGCTCGCGATCAGATCTCGCTCATGGATGGGGACGGACGGGCGGGCCGGAGGCGTACGCCACCGGCGCGACGGGATCCCAGCGGACCTACAGCACCACGCGAAGTCGCCGATTGGGGGCCTGATCGGCCCGGC
>PLAK01000081.1:15189-95511 GCA_003134115.1 Candidatus Changshengia sp. | reverse complement strand
GAGTTGAGCCAGCTTGGATCTGGTACGAATTGCGCCAGAAGCATCAGATCAGAACCTCCCCGTGCCGTCCGGTCTGGACGCTGATATGTCGTGCCATCGTATTAGCCGTGGCTAACCCGATATATGTGCGTCCAGCACATGCCCCCGGACGCTCGCGTTGTGCGAACTGAGACGCCGGGGCGAAGGGCGTCCCAGGTTTCTCACGCGCGACGTGCAAAGACCGCCCCCTGGCCCTCCGCCGCCGAACGGGGAGGGCCAGGAATGCGGCCATGTGGAGGAGAGGCGACGGGGCGCTGCGCGCGCCCCCTCCGGCTACGAGGCCACAGCCGACGGGTGGGGGTGATGCACCCGCGCCGGCCGTCCGAGACGGCGGCTGTTCCAGGCGAACCAGGCTGCTCCGGCGACGAACCAGACGACCACGATGAGGACGGCGGTCAACGCGTCGCTCTGGGTCTGTGAGCCGACCACGGGCACACCGTTGACCTTGAGATTGCCGGCCGTGAAGGCCAGGTAGAGGACGCCCAGGAGCATGGCCAGGTTGGCCACCGCCCCCAGGACGGGCACCAGGATGTGCTTGATGAAGCCGCGCTCATGGGCGCTCCAGAAGGCGACCAGGGCGATCCCGTTGGTCGCGCCGTAGACGAGGAAGGTGCCGATGTTGGAGCCGTAGATGATGACCGCAAGGTGATCGGTGTTGACGACGCCGTAGATACCCAGCAGGGCGCTGACCCCGCCCAGGATCCAGACGCCCATGTGGGGGGTGGCGAACCGGCCGTGGAGCAGACCGAGGATGGAAGGCATCTCCTTGTCCCGACCCATCGCGTAGGTGATCCGGACGCCGGTGTTGAGGCAGGCGAGCATGGTCCCGAAGAGAGCGATGAGGACGGTGGCGGCCACGATCAGGGCGAGCACGGTGCCCACACTGCCCCCGAATACGATGTCGCCCATGTTCTTGATCATGGTGCCGATGGGAGCCGAGTCGGCGGCCGCGGCGGAATAGCCGGTGAGGCTGCCGCCGCTCACCGAGCTGCCCACCACCATGTTGGCGGCGAAGTACTCGAACATGTACATCACCAGGCCCTGGATGGCGAGCGAGAGCAGGATGCCGCGGCGAATGTCCTTCTTGGGGTTCTTTGCCTCGGCCCCGAGCGAGGTTATGGACTCGAAGCCGACCAGCAGCAGGATGGCGATGGTGCCCTGACCGAGGATGCCCGTGAAGCTGTGGTTGCCGGTGAGCACGGAGCCGATGGTGTTGTCGTAGTGCAGCCCCGGGTGGGTGACCCGGAAGACGATCGCGAAGAGGGCAAAGGAGATCAACGCGACCAGCTGGATGACGTTGATCACGATCGCTGTCATGGTCGAGCCGCTGATGCCCCGGAAGGCGACGTAGGTGTTGAGCAGGGTGAAGATCAGGACCACCCCGATCAGCAACGCCGTGGAGGGCGCGTGCCCGGAGGCGACGCTGTAGAGGTACCCGAAGAGGATGCCGCCGAAGGCGGCCATGATCCCCGGGTAAATCCAGTAGTAGAGGTGGGCCAGCCAGCCCACCGAGAACTTGGCCACCCGGGCGAGGCTGCGGTGGTGGGCCTTCTCCTTGTCGAGGAGCGCGGCCTCGGCGAAGTAGTAGGACGACCCGGTCCCGGCCCGCGGATAGCGGTTGGCCAGCTCGGAGTAGGAGTACGCGGTGAGGAAGGCCAGGATGAGGGCGAACGCCAGGCCGATCCACATGTCGCTCGCCGTCGGCACGCCGCCGACCGACTGGCCCGCCTGACTCTGGAAGGTGGTCCAGAGGAAGGCCCCGGGCGCGATCAGGGCCATGGCGTTGACGGTGACGCCGGTCAGGCTGAGCGTCTGCTTCATCCCCCCCGTGCCGCCGGCCGCGCTGGGACCGGCCTCCACTGGTCTGGTCTCGATCGCCACGGTAGCCCTCCATTTGTGCTCAAGTCACAACTGACCACGTGGCAATGAGACTAACGGGGGGCGGCGACCGGCCAGAACGCCACTTTCGCCTCAAGATCGCGCCAATATTTTGGGCGTTGCGTATAACGTAGGGCCGAATGACCCCAAGCGTCTTGGTCCTTCTGCCCTAACGACGCTCATGCGAGGCCGCCGGGCTGGGACTGCCGCCGGGGTGCCCCTGAGGGGGTCAGAGGTAGCGGTCGAGCTCCCAGTCGGTGACGTGAGCCGCGAACTGCTGCCACTCCAGGCGCTTGGCCTCGGCGAGCCGCTCGACCAGCTCCGACCCCAGGGCGTCGACGATGACGTCGTCGCCCACCAGGGCCGTGACCGCCTCGCTGAGCGAGCTGGGGAGCGAGCGGACGTAGCGGCTCTCCACCGCCTCCGGGTCGAACTCGTACGCCTGCTCCTCGAGCGCGGGGCGGAGCGGCAGCTCCCGCTCGATGCCGTCGAGACCGGCGGCGAGCATGGCGCTGAAGGCGAGGTGGGGGTTGCAGGCGGCATCGGGACAGCGCAGCTCCACCCGGGCGTCGGTGCCCTCCGCCGGGCTCACCCGGGGGACGCGGATCAGGGCGCTCCGGTTGTTGTGGGCCCAGGTCACCTGGGCGGGTGCCTCGTAGCCGGCGAGGAGCCGCTTGTAGCTGTTGACGACGGGGTTGGTGACCGCGGCCAGCGCGGGCGCGTGCTCGAGCTGGCCGGCGATGAAGTGGCGGGCGATCGGCGAGAGGTGGTACGGATCGTCCGCATCGAAGAAGAGGTTGGCGCCGTGGCTCGCGCTGAGCAGCGTCTGGTGAGTGTGAAGGCCGCTTCCGCTCACACCGGCGAGAGGCTTGGGCATGAAGCTGGCCCGCAGCCCGTGGGTCCCGGCCATGGCCCTCGCCGCGACCCGCAGCAGGAGGACGGCATCGGCGGCGGCCAGCGCCCCCTGGGAGGCCAGGTCGATCTCGTGCTGACCGCCGGCCACCTCATGGTGGCTGCTGTCCACTTTGATCCCCAGCTCCAGCAGGGTCGTCACCAGCTGGTCCCGCGCGCGGGTGCCCGCGTCGAGCGTGTCATCGAAGTAGCTGGCGGTATCGCTGGAGCGTGGGCGGCCACCCTCGGCCAGATCAAAGAGGAAGAACTCAACCTCACAGCCGACGTGGTAGGCAAAGCCGAGGTCGGCGGCGCGCTGGAGCTGTCCGGCCAGCACGGCCCGTGTGTCACCCGTGAAGATCTCGCCCTCAGGGGTGCGGAGGTGGCAGAAGACGCGCATCACCGGGCCGCCGTCCGCCACCTCCCAGGGCACCGCGGTCAGGGTCATGGGATCGGGCACCAGGTACATGTCGCTCTCGAGCACCCGGGCGAAACCCTCGATGGCCGAACCGTCGAACCACGCTCCCCGCTCGCAGACCTCGGCGAACCGGGAGGCCGGGACGTTGACGCAGTTGACCGTGCCGAAGAGGTCGATGAACTGGAGCTGCAGGCGCCGAGCTCCCACCTGTTCGAGGCGGTGGACAGCTGCGGCGACGTCGGCAGGCTCGCTCATCGGTGCTCCAGAAGGATGGTGAGGACCACGGCGAGGACGATGAACAGCACGAAGCCGGCACCGACCAGAACGCCGAGGAGCAGTATCCGCCGATCGGTCATGGTCGAGCCGGCGCGCTCCGGGCCGAGCACGAACTGGGCCAGGTCGATGTCGTCGAGATGCTCGAGGTCGTGGAGCATCTCCTCCGCCGACTGGTAGCGCTCCTCCGGATTCTTCCGGATCGCCTTGTGGATCACCGCGCCCAGGGGGGGCGAGACGGCTCGATTGCGTTCGTGCAGGGGTGTCGGGGGATCGTGGACGGCCTGGCTCATGACGGCCAGCGCGTTATCCCCCACGAAGGGCACCTGGCCGGCCAGGAATTCGTAGAGCATGATGCCGAGCGCGTAGACGTCGGTCCGCTGGTCCCCTCGCTTGCCCTCTATCTGCTCGGGCGCCATGTAGTCGGGGGTGCCCAGGCGGTCGTTGAGATAACGCCACGTCACGCGCCGCGCCCCCTCCATCAGGGCGATGCCGAAATCGAAGAGCTTGAGCTGCCCCTCGGTGGTGACCAGGACGTTCTCCGGCTTGAGGTCACGGTGGGCGATGCCGTGAGCGTGGGCGTGAGCCAGCGCGCCGGCGAGCTGCCTGCCATACCCGACCGCCTCATCGACGCTGAGTGGCAGCCGGCCGCGGAGGTTCTGACGGAGGGTCTCACCCTCCACGTACTCCAGCACCAGGTATGGACGGCTGCGGTCGTCGCCCACGTCGAGGGAGCGCTGCACATTGGGATGATCGAGGCGGCGCGCGATGGCCGTCTCCCGGCGAAAGCGCTCGAAGGTCTGCGGGTCCCCGATGATGGCGAGTGACGGCACCTTGAGCACAACCCGAACCTGGGTGCGCTCGTCGATCGCCTCGTAAGCCTCGCTGAAGCCGCCCTCACCCAACCGCCGCACGATGCGGTAGTGATCGACGACGGAGCCCGCGCTCAGCTGGCCCTCGGAAGCCACCGTCATCTCCACGGCAGCCAGCGCCGCCCATGGTCCGGGGCCCGCGCCTCGACCGGCCCCGCGACCCGGGCGACAATCACGCTCACATTATCCGGAGCCCCCCGAGCGATCGCAACCTGGATCAGGGAGGCGGCGACGGCGCCGGGATCGAGGTCGGCGGCCACCTCGTTGACGATCTCCTCACGGGTCAGCTCGCTCCACAGGCCGTCACTGCAGAGCACAAACACGTCGCCCTGCTGAATCGGGCGGCGGCTGATGTCGACGTTCACGAAGAGCTCGGCGCCCAGGCTGCGGGTCAGCTGGTTGCGAGCCGGATGATGGACAGCCTGCTCCGCGGTGATGATGCGGAGACGGAGCATCTCCATGGCCTGGGTGTGGTCAGAGGTGCACTGGACGATGACGCCGTCGCGGATGAGGTAGACCCGGCAGTCCCCCACATGGCCGATCACCGCCTCGCTGGCGGTGAGTACCAGGGCGGTGGCGGTGGACTGGAGGTTGAACGCCTCCGGGTGGCTTTGCGAATGATTCCAGATCGCCAGGTTGGCGCCGTTGAACGCCTGGCGCAGCCAGCGCTCGGGTCGGTCGGGGCTTGGTTCTCCCTCGGCCAGCGTGTCCACGACCATGCGACTGGCGACCTCCCCGGCCCGGTGACCGCCGAGGCCGTCGGCAACCGCGAACACGTGGAAACCGCGGGCCGGTTCGCTGCGGACGAGCACCGCGTCCTCGTTGTTCTGACGGCAGGGCCCGGTGTCCGTGCGCGCCGCGGCGCGCACCGGAGGTGTGGAAGCGAAGGTCCCTGCCGATCTCGCCGTTTCCGTGCCAGGAGCGAGCCGCATCCCGCCAACCCTAGGGGCCGGCGATCCGGGCGGGCTAGGGTCCTCGCGTCCCAGCGGAGGAGGTCCGGGGATGGGCGCGACGCCCAAGGCCCGCAGGACGACGGGCTTGCTCGCGCCCGTCAAGCCGAAGCCTGGAGGACGTCGCGGATGCGCAGACAGAGCTGGAGATTGAGCCGCGTATCGGGATCGCTGAGGCGGAGATGTCCCACATCCTCGATGCGCCGGAGCCTGTACAGGACGGTGTTGCGATGCAGCCTGAGCCGTTGAGCGGTCTCGGTGGGAGAGCCGTGGCACCGGAAGAAGGCGTCGAGGGTGCGCAGCAGGTCCCCTCCCCCCTTCTCGTCGTAGTCCATGAGGGCGCCGATGCTTTCCCGATAGAACTCATGCACCTCCGGGTGCTGGGCCATCGAGTAGAGCAGGCGGTGGAGACCGAGGTCGGCGAACGACACCACGCTCGCCGTGCCGTCGAGCTTGAGCCCCATGCCCAGTGCCTGTTCGGCCTCGCGGTGGGAGGTGCGGATGCCGCCGAGCCCGTGCTTGGGCCGGCCGATGCCGACCGCGAGCGGGACTCCCCCGACCGCCGAGCGGCAATCGGCGGCAAGCTCCAACGCCGCCCGCCGGAGGTCACCGATGTCGGCGCCGGCGATGACGGCCACCGCCCCCTGGTGAGCGGCGGCGAGCACCGTCAGCTCGCGCCGCTGCGCCCAGCGCTGAGCCGAGCGGACGCCGCTCTCCGGCCAACCCTGAGGGGCGGGAGCCGCCGGGCGGGCGGAGGGGCGCACGACCATGACGACGGACTCGTCAGCCAGCGAGGCGCCGACGCGGCGCGCCCGTTCCATCATCGACGCCTCGGAGCCGTAGGCGCCGGTGAGCAGCGCGGTGGCGAACTCCCCCTCCAGGTCGTCCCGGGCGGCGAGGACTGCCCGCTCCCGGTCCAGCTCGATGGCGCAGGCCGAGGCGGCCCGGGCGCAGCCGAGTCGGGCCAGCTGGCCCAGGTCCCCCTCCGCTCCCAGGACGGAGATGAAGCCACCGATGCCGTCGCGGAGCGGGATCGGAGCCACCACCCGGGCAAACCCCGGAGCGCCCACCGCGAACTCGCGGACGGGGGGGTTGGCCGCGAGGACGACCGAGGAGTCGGCGAAGCGGCGCACCGCCGGCATCTCCTCGGCCCAAGGACCGGCCGCCACGGCCGCGGGAACGGCTCCAGCTTCGTGGCGGAGCTCTCCCGACTCGTCCTGCCACGCAGCGGCGAGCTCCAGCAGCTCGGAGAGACGGTCGACGATCCCCGCCGGGCCGGCACCATTGAGCGCCAGCTCCATCAGCTCGGTCTGCAGCTCCTGGGCACGGTCGTGGAGCGCGGTGCGCTGGTCCAGGATGAACCGCGTCGTGGCCTGCTGCACGTCGGCGAGGTGGGCCTGTTCGGGCAGCAGCAGCAGGGGAAGCATCAGGCGGTCGGCCAGCTCGATCGAGGCGGCNNCGGGTGAGGTCGAGGCGCTCGTCGAGCAGCTTGATCGAGCGCACCGCGATGAAGGCGATCTCCCCTCCCTTGATCGCCTCGAAGGCGGGCGGCCGGGTGCGCAGCGAGGTGGCCCAGTCGACCTGCCGCTCCAGGCCCGCCCGGCCTCCGAGAAGATCGGTGCCGGCGGGCAGGGCGCCGCGCCAGAGGTCCATCACCGTGATCACCTGGATCTCCCAACCGAGGGGCCGCCATCCCGATCGTTCATCAGGCCCGCTCCAGGTACTGCTCCTGCTCCCACGGCGTGACCTGAGTGCGGTACTCCTTCCACTCCAGGGCCTTGACCTCGAGGAAGCGCTCCGAAAGCGTGTCTCCAAGAGCGTCGAGCACCACCTCGTCCGCCTCGAGGGCGGAGATGGCGTCCTTGAGGTTGTCGGGGAGGAGCCCGACGTTGCGGCGCTCCAGCTCGACATCGTCGAAGCCGTAGAGGGACTCCTCGACCGGAGGCGGCAGCGGAAGGCGCCGCTCGATACCGTCGAGCCCGCAGCGGAGCATCACGGCGAATGCCAGATAGGGGTTGCAGGACGGATCCGGAGATCGCAGCTCCACCCGGGTGACCTCGGGACGGCCGACATGGGGTACCCGGACCAGGGCACCGCGGTTGGTGCGGGCCCAGGAGACGAAGACCGGGGCCTCGAACCCGCGCACCAGGCGCTTGTAGGAGTTGATGAGCGGCGCCAGCACCAGGCACATCCCGGCGGCGTGATGGAGCTGGCCGGCGATGAAATGCTTGGCAACGTCGCTCAGCCCGTAGTCGTCGTCCCCGGCGAAGGCGTTGCCGCCATCGCCGGCCCGGGCCAGCGACTGGTGGACGTGCATGCCGCTCCCGGGCTGTCCCTGGAAGGGCTTGGGCATGAAGGTGGCGGTGAGACCGTGCTGCTGCGCGATGGCCCGGAGGGTGTAGCGGAAGGTGACCACGTCATCCGCGGCCTTGAGCGCCTCCTGGGCGCCCACATCGATCTCGTGCTGTCCGCACCCCACCTCGTGGTGGAGGGTGTTGACCTCGAGCCCCATGGCCCGCAGCTGCTCGGCCATGGTCTGGCGAACCGCCACGGTCGGGTCGGTGGCGAAGTCGAAGTAGCTGCCTCGGTCGTGACGGGGTTGCACCGGCCGGCCCATCTCGTCGCGCTCGAGCAGGTAGAACTCGATCTCCGGCCCCACCAGGTATTCGTAGCCGAGCGCCGCCGCGCGCTCGGTCGCCCGCCGCAGCGCTCGCCGCGGATCGCCCGGGTAAGCCTCGCCCTCGGGAGTCGTGAGCCAGCAGATCATCCGCCCGGTCGGCGCCTCAGCCCACGGCAGGACGGCGAACGTGGTCGGGTCGGGCACCAAGTACATGTCCGACTCGGCGGTGCGGGCGACGGACTCCACCGATGACCCGTCGAACCACACCCCGTGCTCCAGCGCCGAGGCCAGCTGGTCGGCGGGGATGGTCACGGTCTTGACCGACCCGGTGACGTCGGTGAACTGGAGGTCGAGGTGGCGGATGCCGGCGGCCTGGGCTGCGGCAACTGCGTCGGGGATCTCGGGGCGGTGGCGGGGGGAGGCCATGTGCACCTCGGATGGCAGAGACTCCTGACCAGAGCCTCTTGATTCGTACGCGGCGCCTAAGGATATCGGACACAAGCGGGGAATGTCTAGCGGGCGACCGGCCATCTTGCACCGTGTGACGCACTCGAATGAGGCTGTGCGCACAACGCGGTCACGCGCCCGCCGATGGGGCGTTTGCGACCTGCGGACGGCCCCGCTCGGGGGAAGGGCGGGCCAGCCTCGACAGCCGCCAACGGTCGTGCGGAGAGGCCGGTCCGCGGTGGGGCAACCTGGCTCGGAGGCGGCCCGTCGAGAGGGATCGCGGGAGGGCGATGCGACGGCACCACAGCCGCTCGATGACGGCCGGACACCGCGGTGTGACGAATCGCACCAAAGGGTGCAGCTGCACTACGGAACTTTGGCGTCCGTTGCTCTTGGGTGCCCCAAACCGGCCCCCGAGAATGGACCCATCCCACCACCCGCTCTGCGAAAGAAAGAAACGTGAGCCTCCCCCGGCCGACCCGCCTCAGCCCCGCACTCTCCCCGCCCTGCGCGCGCCCCATCAGATCAGGGCGCGCCAGGGCGGCATCCCTCTCTCTGGCGATGACAGCAGCGGGAATCGTGGCCGCATACCTCCTGGCAAACAGCCACGGGCCCCTCGCCTCCGACAGCCTGGCGGCCAGCCGCGCTGCGGCACTCGCCATGACCATCGCGGCGGTCGGCGCCGGCGTCGCCGCCGCCAGGGCTCTGGTCCGGCGCGGTGATGGCATCGCGCCACGCCGCGCCGCCCGTCGCCGGACCGGTGAGGTTGGACGCCTCGGGCGCGGCACCAGCCCACGAGGTTCCCGTCAGGGCGACCGCCTGGACCGGATCCTCGAGGCCATGACCCGGATCAGCGCTGAGAGGGATGTCGACTCGGTGATGGCGGCCGCGGGCGGCGCCGTCGTCGAACTCCTCGAGACCCGCACAGCGTCCCCGGTGATCGCCCGGGTGTACAGGATCGAACGCGACAGGATGGTGGTCGCCAGTGAGCACGGCGCAGCAGCTGGTGCCACCACCGTCGGGGAGAGCAGTCCCCTGAGCGCCGATCCACTCATCCTGGCTGCGGTCACCGGGGACCACACCCTCGCCGAGGCGGGGTCCTCCCCACGCCGGATCGCCAGCCCCATCCACGCCGGTCCCGCGATCCGGGCGGTGGTGCTCGCCGAGCGGCGGGACCGGGCGTTCCGAGACTCCGAGGTCACCATGGTCGAGGGGCTCAGCGGGATCGCCACCCTCGCGGTTTCCAACCTCGTCCGCGCCCGCGCCATCGCCGGGGCCAAGGAGGAGCCGACCGATGCGGTCACCGGCCTGATGGGCCGCGCTGCCTTCGAGCGGCGCTGCCGGGAGGTCCGCGAGTCCTACGCGATCATCTCGGTCGACATCGACCATCTCAACCAGCTCAACAACGTGCTGGGCCGGGAGGCCGGCGACAATGCCCTCCGCTCCGTGGCCCGGGCTCTCCAAGCATCGACGAGGGAGCATGACGTCGTCGGCCGTACCGGCGATGATGAGTTCACGATCCTCACCGTCGGGGCTGCCACGGCGGTGGTCGGTAGCGTTGCCGAGCGCATGCGTGCCGCGGTGTCCGAGCTCGTCACCGGAGCCTTCCCGGCCCGGGTCAGTGTCGGCTGGGCGGTGGGCGCCGCCGGCGAGGACGCGGCCGAGGTGTGGACTCGAGCGAACGCAGCGCTCGGCCGCGCCAAGCGCGAGGGACGCAACCGGGTGGCCGGGTCGATCACCGGCCGCCCGGCCGCCGCCCCCGGACGGGGATGGACAACCCTGCTCAGCCGGACCCTGGCTTCACAGCAGATCCACCCGGTGTACCAGCCGATCGTCACCCTCCCCGAGGCGCGCATCGTGGCCTACGAGGGGCTGGCGCGGCCCGTCAACCTGGACGGAGCTGACAGCGTCGAGGAGTTCTTCGCCACGGCGCAGCGGATGGGCGTGACCAACGAGCTGGACTGGATCTGCAGGCGCGCCGTGGTCCGCGGTGCCGAGGGCATCCGCAGCGACGCGCAGCTCTACCTCAACATCAACCTCTCCGCGGTCTCCGACGTCGACGAGGACGTCGAGCAGATGCGCAGCCTGCTGCGCTGGATCGGCCGGCCTCCCGCCAACGTCGTCCTGGAGATCGCCGACGCCGACCGCTTCAGCAATCTCGGTCAGCTCTCCGCTCGCGTCGACGCCTACCGCCGCGCAGGATTCAAGATCGGCATCGACGATACCGGCCGGCCGGGGATCGGCGTCGACCTCCTCTACGCGACGCGCCCCGAGGTCATCAAGATCGATGCCAGCGTGACCAACCGCTGCGAGGAGGCGGGGGCCAGGACGCTCATCTTCGAGTGCATCGCGCTCGCCGAGCAGATCGGTGCGGACGTCGTGGCCGAGGGCATCGAGCAGCTGAACGTCGCCGGCGAGCTGATGAAGCTGGGAGTGAACCGGGCGCAGGGCTTCCTCTTCGGCAGGCCGGAGTCGATCACCGGACCGAGCCGCGAGCTCGAAGGGGAGCCCACGGTCCTCCGGGCGATCGCTGCCACACGCTGAGGTAGGCTCGAGGCGAGGCCGGCCCGCCCGGGACCTAGGGGACCCGCCGGAGCGCTGGCGACCAGCGCCCCGGCGGCTGCGATCTCCCCTTCGGGATGGCTCGTCCGCCCTCGAGGTGTGACGTGGGTCTCCGGCCTCGGGCCATGGCCGGACGGCCGGCCTCGCGCCAGACCGTGGACGACGCTAGCACCATGTACCGGGCGGGTCCAGGCTCCCTTGGAGCGCCTATGCGGATTGACCGGCCCGGCCCCCGCCGGCGTGCGCAGCCGGCCTGGACGGGTGGCCCGGAGCGGGTGGGATCACCCCGGTGCGGCAGATGGCGGCGAAGACCTCCGCGCTCGGCTTGGGGCGGCGCTCGAGGGTGGCTCGGTCGACTGACACCAGGCCAAACTTGGCCCCGTACCCCTCCAGCCACTCGAAGTTGTCGAAGCCGGTCCAGTGGAGGTAGCCGATCACGTCGGCTCCGTCGTCGATCGCCTCGACCACCGCTCGCAGGTGGTCGACGAGGAACCCGGAACGGAGCTCGTCATCCTCGTCGGCGACCCCGTTCTCGGTGACCATCACCGGCAATCGGAATTCCTCGCTCAGCGAGACCAGAGCGCGCCGCAGGCCCCCGGGGTCGATGCTCCAACCAAGGCTGTTCCTGGGCAGCGACGGGTCTGGATCTGAGCTCACGAAGAGCCGCGAGGAGGCACGCCAGTCGAAGCGCACCCGCTCGTCCGCGTAGTAGTTGAGACCCAGGTAGTCCAGGGAGCCGCGGAGCCCGGACACCACCTCGCCGCTGCCGGCGGGCGGGAGCACCCGGCCGCGAGCGCAGCTCCGGAGGAACCAGCGATTGAAGAGGAGATCCGGCGCCCACGCGACGAGACGGGCGGCGGTGGAGCCGGGAACTGGCCGGAAGGGCCGTTCGTGGTGGGCGATCGAGACCATCGCCGGCCGGCCGTGGGCGGCACCGCTCTGGTGTAGGGCGGTCGCCGCCGCGGCGTGCATCCGGAGCATCCCGGCCGCGGCCCGCAGGGCGAGAGCCGGCGACCGGCGGTGGGGCGGCCACTGCCCTTCGGCGTAGCCGAGGGCCATGAGGACGTTCGGCTCGTTGAGCGTCACCCACCAGCGGACCTCCTCGCCGAACGCCTCGGCGCAGGCGGCCGCATAGCGGGCAAAGAGGCGCGGAGCTTCGGGGTGGAGGACGCCCCCGCGGTCCGCCAGCCAGACCGGCAGGGTGAAGTGGTGGAGGGTGACCACCGGTTCCATCCCCAGCTCGCGGCAGGCGGCGACCACGCCGGCGTAGTGGCGGAGCGCGGAGAGGTCGAAATGGCCCGGCTCGGGCTCGACCCGTGCCCACTCCACCGAGAACCTCTGAGCCGTGTGGCCCATGTCGGCGAGCAGGGCCAGGTCTCCGCGATAACGGTGGAACTGGTCGATGGCGACCGCCGCCGAGTCGCCGTTCTTGACCCGCCCCGGCTCGTCCCGCTCCATGCGCATCCAGTCGTTCCAGAGTCCGCCCTCGACCTGGTGGGCGGCGCTGGCGGTGCCGATCAGGAAGCCCTCCGGGGTGCGCAGCGGACGGCCAGGCGCCACGGCTCAGGACGCTGAGGGCGCCGGACGGCGGAGGACGAGCCGGGTGCGTCCACCCTCCCTGCGCTCCTCGACGACCTCGCCGCCCACCCTGCGACTCCAGGCCCGGATCCCGAAGAGATGCTCGGCGACTCCCGTCACCACCTCCAGGCGCTGGCCGGGTGCCAGGTTCCCGTAGGCGCGCCGGACCCGGCCCATCGCGCTGTCGCCGCACTCCTCCTCAGCGGTGCCGAGATCGAGGTGGGACGGCTCCATCATGAGTCGAGTCTACGTCCGCGTCAGGCTGGGACTGACCCTGGAACCTCAGCGCCAGGCTTCTCCACGGGGACACCCACCGCGTTGCCCCACTCGCTCCATGAGCCGTCGTAGTTGGCGACCCGCGGGTAGCCGAGCAGGTAGGTGAGGACGAACCAGGTGTGGGCAGAGCGCTCGCCGATCCGGCAGTAGGTCACGATGCTCTTGTCGGGGGTCACCCCTCTGCTCTGATAGAGCTCACGGAGCTGGTCCACCGGCTTGAAGGTGTCGTCCTCCTGGATGGCCTGCGCCCAGGGGATGTTGACGGCGCCTGGAATGTGACCGCTGCGCTGCGCGCCCTCGTTCTGGTACTCGGGAGGCGTGGAGATCGCCCCGCTGAATTCCGCCGGAGAGCGGACGTCGATCAGACCGTGGTCGGAACGACCGAGGATGTCGCGGACCCCGGGAAGGAACTGCCGGAGGCCCGTGGTCGCCTCCGGAGCCGGGTACGAGGCGGTCGCGAAATCGGGGACGGTCTCGGTGACCGGCCGATCCTCCTCGAACCACTTTCGCCGGCCGCCGTTGAGCAGCCGGATGTCCGCATGCCCGTAGATGCGGAAGGTCCAGAAGGCGAAGGCGGCGAACCAGTTGCGCATGTCGCCGTACAGAACCAGGGTGGTATCCGGCGTCACCCCGAGGCGCTCCATGAGGCTCACGAACTGGTCCCGGGAGAGGATGTCACGCCGCACCGGGTCGTTGATGTCCCTCTTCCAGTCCACCAGCGCGGCACTCGGGAGATGCCCCAGTCCGTAGGCGGATGCGGGGTCCCAGTCCACTTCCAGGATGCGGACGGCGGGGTCCTCGAGGTGCTCGGCCAGCCACTCCGTGCTGACCAGGACCTCGGGATGGGCGTATTCGGTCACCGGTGCTCTCCTCTGACTGTGGTCCCCACCATAATCCCGACGACCCTAATCAGGTTTTCACGAGCTGCGGTCCACCCAAATAGAGACGGGGAAGGCGACCGCGGCCTGCCGCATCCATGGGCGGGGTGAGGTGAGGCCGGCTGAGCCGGGCCACCGAGGGGCGGCGAGCCCCTGTAAGAAAGGGAGGGGCCCCCACGCCGCCTGCGGCGTGGGGAAGAAGCGTAGGATTGCGCGGCCCGCAGCGCTTGGGGAGAAGAGCGATGGAGACGACGTCCGCGGCGGCGAGTGGGCCGCGCAGAGAGACAGAGGTGGGAGGCACGGTCGATCTGGTCACCGAGCGACCGATCGTCCTTCCCCGCCAGGACGGGCCGCGCGCCCGCATCGAAGACTTCCTCGGCCGCCGCCCACTGCTGCTGCCCGCGGTGCTGCTCGGAATCGTCGCCCTCCTCCTCCTGCGCCGGGGACCGCGGATCGTCGTGGTCCGCCCTCAGAGCCAGCGCGACTCGTAGCCGGGCGCGCCGGGCCCGTGCCCGCTGGCGGGCGGTCCACTGCGCTACGCCCCGATCCAGGTCAGACGCCGACGCCGATCGCCGCAAGCAGGGCGCTGTTCTGCTCGGGCGTCCCGATGCTGATGCGAAGCCGGTCGCGCTGGTCACCGTCCGGAAAGTGGCGGACCAGGACGCGCTGCTGCCTCAGCTCGCTGGCGATACTCTCCGCATCCCCCCCCGGAGGCCTGCCGAGGACGAAGTTGGCCTGTGACGGGATCACGTTCCACCCCGCGCCCTCGAGCGCCGCGACCAGGCGCTTGCGCTCGCTGACCACCATCCCGACGATGCGCTCGTGGTGGGCCTGGTCGGCGAGAGCGGCGCCGGCGGCCGCGAGGGCGAGCCTGTCAACCGGGTAGGTTTCGATCACGGCGGCCAGGTCTGAGATCAAATCGGGGTGCCCGAGCGCGTAGCCGACACGGAGCCCCGCGAGCCCGTAGCTCTTGGCGAAGGTGCGCACCACGAGCCAGTTGGGGTGGCCGGCGAGCAACGGGACACAGGACCCGGGGGCGAAATCGCAGTACGCCTCGTCGATGACGACGACGGAGTCGACCCCGGCCAGCGCCCCGGCCAGATCGGCAGGCGGCGTCCAGCTCCCCGTCGGTGAGTTGGGATTGCAGAGGAGCCGCATCACTCCCGGGGTGGTGGCGAACGCCTCCGGGATCGAGCCTCCGTCGTCCAGGGGAACGGTCACGATTCGGGCTCCGCCGAGGCGGGCGAGCACGGAGAGCAGCGAATACGTCGGCCGGGTCAGCACGACGGCGTCGCCGGGATCGGCAAAGGCCCGGAAGCAGCTCTCCAGAACCTGGTCGGCCCCGTTGCCGAGGACCACGGATTCGGGGCTCAGCCCGTGGTGCCGAGCCAGCGCCGAGCGGAGCGGCTCCCCCTGAGGGTGGGGGTAGCGGTGGAGCTCGGCCACCGCCTCCTCGACCGCCGAGCCCACGCGCGGCGATGGGGCCAGGGGCGACTCGTTGGTGTTGAGCTTGATCCAGTGGGTACCGTCGGGTGGCTGCTCGCCGGGAACATAGCCGGATCCGGAGCCCAGAGACGCGCGCCGGTATCGGGACATGGTCGGAGTATGAGAGAGCGGGGCCGGCAGGGTGCTGAAGGACCCCCGGCGAGGGATCCGACCAGGGCAGTGGTCTACGCGAGTGCTCCGGCTGCCAGATGGGCTTGCCGCTGCCCCTCGGCGAAGCCCCAGTAGACGTCGAGGCGTCGCACCTCACCGGTTCGCTCGAAGATGGCGCCAGTGGTCGCGAGGTCCAGATCCAGGCTCGGGATCACTCGACAGGGGCCTTCGCGAGCGGTGACCTCGATCCGCGGCGGCCCCTCCCGATGGGCGACCACCGGGACCTGGCAGGTGGTGAATGCCAGTGTCCCGACCTCGAGATGGAGGCTGGCCTCCTGGCCATCGACGCCGATGAAACGGAAGGTCCGGGCCTCCGAGAGGAACTCCGTCCGGGTGGCCAGATCAGGCTGGAAGATCAACCGCCCCTCCTCCACCCGAACCCCCATCTCGCCGAGCCTGATGATGAGGTCTTCCTTGACCTGCCCGGTCATCCCCGGCTGCTGCGCCCCGGCGAAACTGGGCGTGTGGGAGTAGGGATCGATCGGCATGGCACCGTAGACCTCGGGAGTCTTGTGGAGACCGAGTCCATCTCGGATTCCGGTGTACTGCTTCCACAGCCTCTCGACCAGGGCCTCCTCCCCAGGGTCGCCCGCGACCGAGGCCAGCACCTCCTGAACCGACAGGAGCAGCTTGGAGACCATGTGCCAGTAGACGCACCCGAGACCCTCGTACTTGTAGAAGGCCCCGGAACGGCCCGTGAACGAGCGGTGATGGAAGACGGACTCGTACAGGGCCAGGATCTCCGCGACCTCCGCGTCGGGCAGATGACGTTCTGCCAGAGCCCGGCCGAGGAGGTGGCGGTTGTGCAAGTCGGCACCGAAATGGACGGCCCCGTTCACGTCCCGGATCACGATCGCGTCGTCGCCGCCTTCGACCATGCCGGCCACGGTCGCCGAGCCCAACACCGCCTCTGGCGCCAGGTTGTTCTTCTCGAGGAACCCGGGAAGCTTGCGGTCGGGGTAGAGGAGGTAGCTGTCCTGGTCCGGGCGGTACAGCCTGCTGGCCCGGAGCGCATCGAGAACGTCGGCACACTCCCGCGCGCGAAGGGCGCCAGACCCAATCACCGCCACCTGACCCTCGAGCATCTCGTCGAGACGGCGTATTGCAATCCCGTCCTCGGAGACCTCCATGAGGTTGTAGGCATGGTACAGGCCGTCGTCACGCCGGTTGGAACGAATCGAGTGGTCGATGTGACGCAGCACGACCTCGCAGAAGGATCCGAGCTCAGGGACGGTCAGGGAAGCTCGTTCACCCGAGAATCCCCTCGTGTAGATTCGCTGTCGATACTCGCTGCCCGCCGTGCCCAGACCGTCGAGCACGCCCCTGCGCTCGCGGTCGGACATCAGGCCACCGGCGCGCGCGGGGTGCCGGCCGAGCACGTCGGCAACCTGCCGCAGGGCATCGGCCACCTCCGCCGCCACCTCGAACCCCCCGAGCTGCGTCGTTCCGAAGAGCCTTTCACAGAAGGCCACGAGACGGCGCAACTGGCAAAGCGTCACCACCGAGACGCCATTTCCAACCAGGGCGTTGTTGGCATCGTTCCACTCCGGTCGCTGAGTGTTCATCCACACGCCGGCCTCGGGTATGTAGTTGAACAGCCTGGCCAGAATGGCGATCAGCAGCTTCTCCGCAAGATTCGCGTGATAGGGCGTCCCATCGGGCGCCGGAAGGAGCTTGCCGTCAGATCCGAGGTTCGCGGCGCGACCGCGGATCTGCCGATCGAGGTCGACGTCGAAGTCGATCGTCCTGAAGGGGTCGCGAAGCATGGCCGTGTGGGCCTTGATCCGATAGGGGAGATCTGCGTACGCGAAGACGCGTCGGTTCAGCAGTCGCTCGAGGGCTCCGGTGTGATGGCGGGCCGAGACCTCGAGCAGTCGCAGCAGGTAGACGACTTGATGGTCCCCCCAATACCCGATGTGCGACCACGGCTTGGCGGGGTCCACCACCTCCCAATCGAAGCCCTCGCGCGTGATGTGGTACGGGTTGTAGCCATCGGCCGTCGACGCGTCGAGGAACTTGAAGATCATGCTCTCGACATAGCCGGGGAACGACAGGGCCAGCGCCTCCCAGTTCTGGAAGATGTCGCGCCAATTCCCCTCATAGTTGAGGAGCCGGCCACCGTCCGCGGCCTTCAGCTCGATGGAGAACAGGTTCCAGGGGCGGCTCGGATCGCCATGCCGGCGACTGAAGGTCAGTGGCAGGTACTCGTTGACAAGGCGCTCCAGGTCACGATCCTCCGCCACACCCGGCAGCTCGAGCAGGCCGCGGTGCGAGAGCACCCCCGGGAGCCCCTCGAGGAGGGCCGCATTCCGCGCCGACACGGCCTGGCTCGCCGAGCGGAGGTACGACCTCAGATCCGAGCTCGAGATCTCGTATCCACTGCCGGGTACACCGCCGCGCATGGCGTTGAACAGGGCATTGGAGAAGTGCCGCCAGCTCGCCAGCTCGTCCGCGGTGAGCTGGAGGCCGTCGACGCTCGCCACGATGCGCATCAGGTTGCGGGTGCCCAGCCGGATGTCCACTTCCAGCTCGGCGCGGAGGTCGGCATCCGACGTGAGGAGCCGGATGAGCTCGGCGACCGACGTCGCATCCTGGCCGACGTCGGCCACCACGTTCCACTCGCGCTGCTCGTCTTCCGACAGCTCGATCCGCGCGCCGACGAGGTACGCGCCCCGCCGGCCGCGGATGAAGTGCTCGTCTTCGAGCTCCTGGCCGGCGCGGTACCGGTCCAGCTGCGCCGAGCAGAGAAGCCGGCGCGCCGGCTGGATGCCCTCGGACCAGACGGTGGTCGTCCGCAATGCCTCGTTCGGCTCGTTGCGATCCGTGGGGATCGCGCTCAACCGAAACAGGGCCAGCCCACTCGAGGGGTCGAGCTCACTCTCCTTGTAGGCGTCCGCGAGAGTGCTGAACTCCATTTGGAATGCACGCGTCAAACCATCGGGCAGCACGTTCTGGATGCCGTCCACCACGTCGAGCTCCACGGCCCCCGGTGCCAGGTTGAGGATGGCCGTGCGCCGGACGAAACCGAAGCGCTCGCTGGTCATCCATGCGGCGGCGAATGAGAGGCCAAGGTCGTGGTTCACCTCCTCGAACACCACCCGGTTGCCATAGACGCTCTTGGCAACACTGCGGGTGATCTCGTAGAGCCCCGCGTATCGTGGGGAGAAGGGCTCCCAGAGTTGAACCCGACCTCGCCGCTTGACTCGCAGGACGGTCTTGCCGCCCACCTGGTCTTGACTGTCGTGAATCCGGTCGTCGGTCTGGTAGGGGAACAGCGCGTGGTCAGGGTCGCCACGCCCGGCTGTGAGAGCGCCATTGCTGGAGAGGAAGATCCAGTGGTTGGAGTCGCTCACCATGCTCATCAGGAAGGGAGGCATCGCATCGTGATCGGCGATGCGGTAGAACAGCTCGCCACCGACCTCAACCAGACCTCCCACCGGGTGCGCGGCCCGGAACTTGAGGGGTGATCTGCCGACAAACTGGGGGGTCATCGGTCAAGGATACGGTCGTCCCCGACCGACGGGGGCTAACCGGCGACGACCGCTTCGACGTTCACGGTGGCTCCGGCGGGGGCGAGGGGCACCAGATTGCCCTCGACCCTGGCGCCGCCGACGAGGAGATGGGTGACACGCCCGGTGGTCCCGGCCCGCTTGCTGACGGCGATCCGGTAGGTGGCCCCGCGGAAGCGCCGGGTGGCGCTGAAGCCCGTCCAGTCCGCCGGGATCACCGGGTCCACCCGCAAGCCATCGTGCTCGGGTCTGATCCCGAGGAGCCACTGGGTGATGGCCACGTAGTTCCAGGCGGCGGCGCCGGTCAGCCACGAGTTCTTGGCCTCACCATGGGTGGGGGCGTCGCTGCCGGCGATCATCTGCGCGTAGACGTAGGGCTCGCAGCGATGCACCTCGCTGATCGCCTCGCGCGCGGAGGGATTGGTCCGCCGGTAGACATCGAAGGCGCCATCCCCGTCACCGGTCATCGCCTCAGCGATCATGATCCACGGGTTGGTGTGGCAGAAGATGCCGGCGTTCTCCTTGTACCCCGGCGGATACGAGGAGATCTCCCCCAGCTCGATGCGATAGCCCGCGTAGGCGGGTTGCTGCAGCATCACGCCGTGTTCGGTGAGGAGCCGCTCGCGCACGCTGTCGAGGGCCTGACGGGCGCGGCCATCCTCGATCCCGACCCCGGCCATGACGCAGATGCCCTGGGACTCGACGAAGATCTGCCCCTCGTCGCACTCCTTGGACCCGACCGGATTGCCGAAGAAGTCGTAGGCACGCCGGAACCAGGCTCCATCCCAGCCATGCTCGGCGATGATGCCGGCCATGGCGACGGCGGAGGCGAGAAGCCGCGAGCCCTCCTCGGCCTCACCGCGCAGGCTCACGATGGCGGCGAGCTCGCGCGCGGCCATGACGAACTGACCGGCGATGAAGACGGACTCGGCGACCCCTCCACTCTTGTTCTCGGTGGTCTGGAACGCCTCGCCCGGGGTGTCGGAGAAGCAGTTGAGGTTGAGGCAGTCGTTCCAGTCGGCCCGCCCGATCAGCGGCAGGCCGTGGGGACCGAGCCGGTCGAGGGTGTAGGCGACACTGCGGCGCAGGTGGTCGAGGAGCGGGGCCTCGGAGCCCTCGGCATTGTCGAATTGCACCGGCTCGTCGAGGACGGAGTCGTCCCCCGTCTCGCGCAGATAGGCGGCGACACCCAGCACCAGCCAGAGCGGGTCGTCGTTGAAGCCCGACCCGATGTCGTCATTGCCGCGCTTGGTCAGCGGCTGGTACTGGTGGTACGCGCCTCCGCTCGGGAGCTGGGTGGCGGCGATGTCGAGGATCCGCTGCCGGGCGCGCTCCGGGATCATCTGAACGAATCCGAGCAGGTCCTGGTTGGAGTCGCGGAAGCCCATCCCCCGTCCGATCCCCGACTCGTAGGACGAGGCCGACCGGCTCAGGTTGAAGGTGACCATGCACTGGTAGGCGTTCCAGACGTTCACCATCCGGTCGGTGTGCTCGTCCGGGGTGCTCACCTTCACATTCGAGAGCAGGTCGTCCCACCGCTCGCGCAGCCCGCGGAGTCCGGCCTCGACGTTGGCCGACTGAAGCCAGTGGTCGATCACCGGCCTGACCGTCCGTTTGTTGATCAGCTGGCTCCCGGGCGGGTCGAACTTCTCAGCCGCCGGGTTCTCCCAGTAGCCAAGGATGAAGACGATCTCGCGCTCCTCGCGCGGCCCCAGCTCGAGCCGGACGTGGTGCGACCCGTGCGGGGCCCACCCGTGGGCCATCGAGTTGCCGGCGCTCCCCCGCTCGACGGCGAGGGGGCGATCGAAGCCGCGGTAGGGGCCGAGGAAGGCGTCGCGGACCGTGTCGAAACCGGCGAGCGGCTCCGAGCAGGCGAAGTAGGCGAAGTGNNTTGCGGCGCTCGCGGTACTCGGTCTTGTGATAGATGACGCTGCCCTCCACCTCGACCTCGCCGGTGGAGAAGTTGCGCTGGAAGTTGGTGGCGTCGTCCTGGGCGTCCCAGAGGCAGAACTCGATGGACGAGAAGATCGAGAGCGGTCGCCGCTCCCCGGTCAGATTGGCGAGCCGGAGCCGCCATACCTCCAGGGTCTGGCCCAGAGGGACGCAGTAGAGGGTTTCGGCTCGGATGCCGCCATGGCTGGCGGCGATGCTGGTGTAGGAGAGCCCGTGCCGGCACTCGTAGCTGTCCAGGGGCGTCTGGGTCGGTTGCCAGGACGGCGACCAGCTCTCGCCCGAGGCGTCGTCGCGCAGGTAGATGTAGCGCCCGCCCAGGTCAAGGGGGGCGTTGTTGTACCGGTAGCGGCTCACCCGGCGCATCCGGGCATCGCGGAAGAAGGAGTAGCCGCCGGCGGTGTTGGAGATGATCCCGAAGTATTCCTCCATCCCCAGGTAGTTGATCCAGGGCAGGGGGGTGTCGGGCCGGGAGATCACGTACTCACGCCGCTCGTCGTCGAAGTGCCCGTATCGCAAGCCAGCTCCTCTGCAGGCAAGCGGCCCCCTGGCTCGCGATGGGCCAGGAGGCCGTCTCGTCGCCGGGTCGGTGACCCGGCCGGCGCATTGCCGGCCGGGCCCCCGCCCGCCCACCTCAGGAGGTGGGACCTATTCCGTTGTGATCGCTGACAGACGGGTCAGCTGGATCCCTTGATCCGTTAAGAGGCCACCGGCTTCAGCTGCATGAGGATGTAGGGAAGCTCGGGGTCGTCCGGGGAGGGGTCCATGTACGGGTTGCTGGCGCTCGGCCAACCGGTGTAGTGGGCAGTGCTGTAGACGTTCCAGTCGGCACCGTAGAGCACGGGGGCAACAGGAACCTGGGTCGCCATGATTCCCTCGAGGGTGGCGATCGCGGTGTTGATGGTCGACTGCCCGGCCGGGGTGGTCGGGTCGGCGCCCTCGTACTGCGTCAGAGCGGTCTGAGCAGCCGAGGAGTTGAACTGGCTGTAGTCACCAGATGCGCAGACAACAGGAGTGCCCGTGCAGTTGATGCTGTAGTCAAGCCAGTTGTCGAGCTGAACAAAGGGGATGTTCCCACCGGCGCCCCAGTGGAGTGCGGTCTGGAACTGGCCGTTGTTCATGGCGTCCTGCCACTGGGTGTAACCACCGGTCGCGTTGTCCGTGGTCACGTCCATGCCCAGACCCTGGAGCTGGCCGGAGATCTCGCTCGCGTCCGCCCAGTAGTCGGAGAAGGCTTCGGGGTCCCAGATCGAGAACTTGATGATGGCGCCGCCCTTGTTCCAGCAGTTGGCCACGACGGTGCCGTCGCAGTTGGCCTCGGTCGACGTGCCCCAGTTCGCCGGCGCGGTGTAGCCGTCGGCTTCGAGGACGCTCTGGACGGACGCACCGGTCCAGCCGGAAAGGCTGGTCGGGGTCGCTGCCGAGTCAACCGGCAGGTCGTTGGCGTAGGTGGAGTTCGGGTACGCCTTCTGCTGTCCGGGTTCGAGTCCGCCTGCAGAGGTGGCAGCGGCCTCATAGCCGGACTCTCCGATCGAGGAGAGGACGGTGCGGTCGATGCCCAGACTCACAGCCTGACGAACGGCCACATCGCCGATGCCGGTCGCACCGCCGTTGCCCGCGCCCAGGTTGAAGTTCAGGGTGACCGTGTTGCCCGAGGCGTACCAGACGTGGTTCGTGTTCGGGTTCAGGTCGATGTAGTTGGCGACGACGCTCGGGATCTCGTTCCCGGCCCAGTCCAGCGTGCCGCTGTCAAGGGCTTCGGTCGCGGCGTTGTTGGTGGACTCGTTCGGAACCACGACTTCCGACTCGGGAGGAGTGCCGCCCCAGTAGTGGGGATTGGGCTTGAACTTGACGGCCTGGGTGCTGAAGCTGTCCAGCATGAACGGGCCGGTGCCCACGGGGTTCGCGACGGGTCCCTTGCTCGGGTCGGTCCCGATCGGGAAGGCGCTCGCCTGCGTGATGTAGGTGCTGCCAAGGATCGCCCAGAGGTTGGTGTACTGCGGGCTGGCGAAGGTCAGGGTGACGACCTGGCCGCTCACCGACGGGGCAGCGCTCTGGGTCGGAACGCCGCTGTAGTCGGCGTCCGGGAAGGCCTTGAGCAGCGCGAAGGTGTTGGCGACGTCGTTGGCGGTCATGGTCGAGCCGTCACTGAACTTGACGTTCGACTTCACGGTGATCGCCAGCTCTGCGCCGCCGTTCTCAAAGGAGTACGAGCTTGCCAGCCAGGTGTGCATACCCGAGGTGGCGGGGTTGAGCGCGTCCATCTCGTAGAGCGGCTCGTAGACCAGGCTGGTCATGTTCAATCCGTGTGCGAGCGAGCTGCTCTCGTACGGGTTGAAGTCCTGGGTGAAGGTGACGCCGGTGGTGGCCTCCTCGTACAGCGCTGGGCCGACTGCCGTGGTGCTGGCAGTCGAGGAAGACGAGGTCGATGACGTGCTGCCGCATGCGGCCACCCCCAGGGCGACCCCCGCGGCAACTACTGCGATCTTTCCAAGGTTCATCTAGCTACACGATCTCCGTGAGGCACGACCCGATGGGGCCGTGCATTGCTGATGTGATGTCGCCGGCAGGTGTCTGGCGTGACGGAGGCTGCCTGCGGCCGGCTGTCCCCGTTGGGGTGCCGACCTCTTGCCTCCGCTCGTCCCTCGGGGCCGGCGGAGCCCGGGAAGCTACTCCATGCTCCGATCCTCCTCAGTCCTCCTCATCTGGGTGGTGCCTATTGGGGGTGGCGCGGCCGGGGGCCGCAGGGACGTGGAGCTGGCCTTCGCCGCCACCACGTCCGGGTGGTCGGGGACGCGACGCGACTCGTCGACGTGGAGCCAGCAGTTGGAGGCGTGCCCGGGGCCGACGGTGACGCTAGGTGGGGCCGTGGTGCTGCAGATCGCCATGGCGTGGGGGCAGCGCGGGTGGAACCGGCAGCCGCTGGGCGGGGTGATCAGGCTGGGCGGGGCTCCGCTTCCGGCCAGGCTCGGCGGCTCGGCGCGGTCCGGGTCCGGTGCGGCGGAGAGCAGCAGCTGGGTGTAGGGGTGGGCGGGATGATCCGTCAGGCGTTCACTGGGGGCGGTCTCCACCACCTGCCCCGCGTACATCACGACGATGGTGTCGGCGAGATAGCGGGCGGAGGCGATGTCGTGGGTGACATAGAGGATCGCCAGGTGGTCGCGATCGCGCAGGTCCGCGAGCAGGTTGAGGATGCCGAGGCGGATCGAGACGTCGAGCATCGACACCGGCTCGTCGGCGAGCAGCACCCGGGGCCGGACCGAGAGCGCACGGGCGATGGCCACGCGCTGACGCTGGCCGCCGGAGAGCTCGTGGGGGAACTTCCGGGTGTATTGCTGGGGCGGCTCGAGGGCGACCCGGCGAAGCAGCTCCTCGACCGCCTCGTTCAGGTCGTCACCGCCCAGATGGTGGATGGTGAGAGGCCTGACCAGGTTGTAGCTGATGCGGTGGATCGGGTTGAGCGAGGCGAAGGGGTCCTGAAAGACCATCTGGACCTGCCGCGCGTAACTGCGGGGCCGCCCGTGCGGCACCGGCTTCCCGTCGAGCAACACCGCGCCGCCGTCGGGGTTGATGATCTTGGCCAGCATCCGGGCGACGGTGGTCTTCCCCGAGCCGCTCTCCCCGACCAGCGCGGTCACCGTTCCCGCTGCGAGAGCGATCGTGACATCGTCCACCGCGAAGAGCCGCGCCGTGCCGGGGAAGATGCCGCGGCCATGCTTGACCGAGAAGTACTTGGTGAGGCCGCGCCCTTCCAGCACGGGGGCGACCGACACCGGCGGGACCGCGGCCTGCTGAGCGGTGAGGCTCATCGTGCGACCCTCCTGGTCGCGGCGGACGGGCCCCGGTCGCCGGGATCGACCATTGCCAGCTCGGCGGGAACAGTGGCGCCACCGGAGTGGAGCCAGCACGCCGCCTCGCGTCCAGAGGCGTCGAGTCGGGTGAGCACGGGCGTCTCCTTTCTGCAGCGCTCCATCGCCCACGGACAGCGCGGGTGGAAGGAACATCCCGAGGGGAGTGCGCGCAGATCGGGTGGCGAGCCCGGGATTCCCTCCATCGGCTTGCGTTCCCCGTGCATGGGCGGGAAGCAGTGCAGCAGCCCATAGGTGTAGGGAACCCGCGGTGCCCGGAACAGCGAGGCAGCCGGAGCACGCTCCATCAGCCGGCCGGCGTACATGACGACGATCTCGTCGGCCAGCTCCACCAGCAGGGAGAGGTCGTGGGTGATGAAGAGCGCGGCGAACCCGAGACGGTCCCGGAGCCCCATCAGCTCCTCGAGGATCTCGCGCTGGGTCACCACGTCGAGGGCGGTCGTCGGCTCGTCCAGGATCATGACCTGTGGCTCGAGAGCCAGGGCCATGGCGATCATGGCCCGCTGGCGCATGCCACCCGAAAGCTCGTGGGAGTAGCTGCGCAGCCGGTCCCCGGTCATCCCCACCATCTCCAGCAACTCGACGCCCCGATCCCATCTCTCCGACGAGGAGAGGTGCGGACGGTGGACCTTGAGGAGGTCGTCGAACTGGGCGCCGATCGTGATGACCGGGTTGAGAGCGTTGAGCGCACTCTGGAAGACGACCGAGATCTCCGACCAGCGCACCCGGCGCAGCTCCGCCTCATCGGCCCTCAGCAGGTCGATGGTCGGGTCCGAGCTGTCGCCCTCGACGGGCCGGGGGTGGAAGAGCACCTCGCCACCGGTGATCACGCCGGGGGACCGCAGCAGCCGGATGGCCGCCATGGAGAGCGTGGACTTGCCGCTCCCGCTCTCCCCGGCCAGGCCCAGCACCTGACCCCGGCGCAGGACCAGGTCACAATCCACGACCGCGTGGACCGCCTCGGTGCCGAAGCCGTAATCGACGTTGAGCCCGCGGATCTCCAGCACCGGCTCCGCCTCGCGCGTGCTGCTGTGAGTGGGGGTGCGCGGCGCAAGTGCTGGGGGCGACATCTCGCTCATCGGGAGCTCCCCCCACGACCGTCGTTGCTGCCGGACACCGGCGCGACGGGGGCCTTCCGACCGCCCATCACGGGCGTGAACCCGAGCGTGGCGCGGAAGCTGATCCCCGCCTTCCGGGCGGCCTTGCGGGTGAGGCCGACGGCGCGCAGCCGCGGGTTGATGAACTCGTCGATCCCGAAGTTGAGCAGGGCCAGTGAGGTGCCGACCAGGGCGATGCAGATTCCCGGCGGCAGCCACCACCACCAGTAGCCGGTGTTCACCGCGTTGTTGTCGAACACCTGCTGGAGCATGATCCCCCAGTTCCAGGGGCCGGGTGGCGAGGACGTGGGGGTCCCGGCCAGACCGAGGAAGGCGAGGGAGACGTAGGCGCCGATGGCGTACAACGTGGTGAAGAGGAAGGAGGAGGCGATGATCGGCAGCAGGTTCGGCATCACCTCCGCGAGGATGATCCGCAGGCGTCCCTCCCCCGAGACGCGGGCCGCCTCGACGAAGTCGCGGTTGCGCAGGGAGAGGGTTTGGGCGCGGAGCACCCTCGACCCATACGCCCACCCCGTCAGGGCCACGATTAATCCGATGACGATGACGCTGGTGTCCGCTCCGGGAACGTAGCTCGCGAGCACGATGAGGAGCGGCAGCCCTGGGATCGCCAGGAAGACGTTGGAGAGGAGCGAGAGGCCCTCATCAGCACTGCCGCCCAGATAGCCGGCGCTGACCCCGATCAAGATGGAGAGCGCGGTCGCCACCAGGCCGGCCAGGAAGGCGACGACCAGGGTGGGACGAGTCGAGTTGAGGAGCTGCGACCAGACGTCCTGGCCCAGCAGCGTGGTCCCGAGCGGGTGGGCCGACGACGGACCGAGCGGCACCTCCAGCGGAACGTATCCGCCCGGCACGCCATCCTTGATCTCGCCGATGCAGAGGCCGGGGCCCTGCTGGCAGGTGATCTTCACCCAGTTCTGGTTGATCTCGTTGGGGCTGTAGGGCGCGATGGCCGGGCCGATGATGGCGAGCACGGCGAAGACGGCCAGGATGACCAGCCCGGCAATGATCTTCGGCGACCGTGGCATCCGGATCGCCCGGGAGCCGCGGGACGTGGGCGCCGGCTCGGGGCCGGTGAGCAGGGTGGTGACGTCGGTGCTCATCGCGGGTCAGGCCTCCTGGCGGGCGCGGGGGTCGATGAACGCGTACACCACGTCGGCGATCAGGTTGGCGGCCAGCACCACTAAGACGATGACCACGAAGACCCCCTGCACCAGCGGGTAGTCGTGGTTGATCACCGCCTTGAAGAGGAGATAGCCGATCCCCGGGTAGTTGAAGACCACCTCGACGAGGAGCTGGCCGGCAACCACCAGGCTGATGGCCAGCGAGAAGTTGGACACGGAGGGGAGAATCGCGTTGCGGGCCGCGTACCAGACCACGCGGCCGGAGTGCAGCCCCTTGGCCCGAGCCACCAGGACGAAGTCCTCGTCCATGGTGGTGAGCATCTGGTTGCGCATCCCGAGGATGAAGCCGGCGGCCGAGGCCAACACCACGGTGAAGGCCGGCAGCATGGCGTGGTCGACGATGCTCCAGAGGTAGCCCGGGCTCCACCCCGGCGTCAGCGTGATGTCGTAGCCGTACTGGGGCGGGAACCACTTCAGGATGCTGGCGAAGACCTCGATGAGGACCATCGCCAGGAAGAAGTAGGGGATGGCCTGGAAGAAGGTGGCGCCCGGCACGACCCAGTCGAGCCGCGATCCGCGACGCCAGCCGAGGAAGATGCCGATCGTGGTCCCGAGGACGAAGCTGATCACCGTGGCGACCCCGAGAAGCCCGATGGTCCAGGGCAGGTAGGCCGCCACCAGGGTGGTGACCGGCTGGCTGCTCTCGAAGTACGAAACCCCGAGGTTGCCGTGGAAGAGGTTCCCCCAGTACTGCAGGTACTGGACCAGGAGGCTGCTGTGGTTGAAGACGCCGAACTCCAGCTCGAGCGCCTTGACGCAGTACGGGTTGCACCCGTGAATCGAGGCGTTGGCGATGATGCCGGCCACCGGATCACCCGGGACCATACGGGGCAGGAAGAAGCTGACAGTGATCGCGACCCAGGCCGCGATCGCGTAGAAACCTACCCGGCGGGCGATGAAACGCACGGTCAGACAGCCTCCCCTGTGGGCTTCGCTACGACGGGGGCCGAGGAGAAGCGAACCTCGAGCCGTGTGGTCAGGAGCACCTTGCGGGGCGGCCGGTCGGGCGAGTGGACGGCGTCCAGAAGGAGCCGGGCCATCTCGCGCCCCATCTCCTCGATGGGCTGACGGACGCTGCTGAGCGGCGGCTGGAGCCCGATGGCCATGGGGTCGTCGTCGTAGCCGACGACGGCCACGTCCTCGGGGACCCGGCGACCAGCCTGGTGCAGCGCCTCCAGGACGCCCACCGCCATCAGGTCGGAGGCGACGAACACGGCGTCGAGCTGGGGGCGCTTGACGAGGAGGAACCGCATCGCCCGAGCGCCGCCGTCGCGGGTGAAGTCACCCGCCTCGATCAGGGCGTCGTCGGGGGGGAGGCCCGCCGCCTTCAGCCCCTCCTGGTAGCCGCGAAGCCGGTCCTGACCGGCGGGCACATCCTTGCGCCCGGTGACGGTGGCGATGGTCCGCCGTCCCCCGGCGACCAGGTGGGCGACGGCGTGAGCGGATCCGGACACGTTGTCCACGTCGACATGGTTGAAGCGGTCGGCCTCGGTGGGACGCCCACCGATGACGACCGGGATGCCCCGGGAGGCAAGGCGCGCCGGGAGCGGGTGAGCGCTCGGCAGCGAAACCAGCAGGGCTCCGTCGACGTGGCCGGCGGCGACGTAGCGCTCCACCCGGTCGGCATCGGAGGCCGTCTGGGGCGCCAGCAGGATCAGCTGCATGTCGCGTGAGGTGAGCACGTCGCCCAGCCCGCGGATGAGCCGGGGGAAGAACGGGTCACCGAAGAGGAGGGTGGTGGGCTCGAAGACCACCAGCGCGACCGCGTCGCTGCGGCCGGTGGCCAGTGCCCGCCCGGCCTGGTTGGGGACGTAGCCCAGCTTGCTCGCGGCGCGCTCGACAGCCCTGCGCGCGTCGAGGCTCACTCGAGGGTCTGATGTGAGGACTCGAGACGCCGTCGCGCGCGAGACGCCGGCTGCCTGCGCCACCTCTTCAAGGGTCACTTTGGTGCCGTGAAAATCCTTCATTGGGAGCGGTTCCACACTCTAGAGACGGGCCTCTCCGAGTGTCAATCACCCCAACGGGTGATAGGTGACGGCACTCACCCGAGTGGGGGATGGCGCCCTCCCATGGCCGCGGACAAGTTGTGAGAGCGTTCCCGCCCGGAGGTGGACCGCCGGTCACCCAGCCCGGGGATCGGTGGGTCGCCGCGGCGCGACCCGTCAGCGCGGATCGGTCGGCGGGAGGGCCAGGGCCGGGGGCTGGCTCGGGGCGCCGGGACGGCGGCCATCCGTGGCGGGGATCTGCCCGCTCCCGGAGGGCCGGCTCGCCTTCGGCTGCCGGCCGCCGGTGCTCGGGGCCGGGGGGACGACGGTCGACGCCAGCTTGAGGTCACCGGCCATGGTCGCCTGGCTGCCGGAGGCGAGGGCCAGCTCCTGAGCGGTGGTCGACACCTGCTGGCTGGCGATCCGCACCTGCTCCATCGCCTCCACCACCTGCTCGGTCGCGGACTGCTGCTGCTGGGTGGCGAGTCGGATGCCCGAGCTGGCCTCGGCGACGTGCTCCATGAGGACGAGGCCGTCCTTGAGCTGCTCCGCCCCCTTGTCCATGGCCAGCACCGTGGCGCTGGTCTCGACCTGGACGTTGGCGGTGATCTGGGAGATGTCGGAGGCGAGGGTCTTTGACCGGTCGGCGAGCCTCCGCACCTCGTCGGCGACGACCGCGAAGCCGCGACCCGCCTCGCCGGCGCGNNGCCGCCTCGATGGCGGCGTTGAGGGCGAGCAGGTTGGTCTGATCGGCGAGGTCATTGATCATGGAGAGGATCCGGGTGATGTCGCGCACCCGGTCGGTGAGGCTCAGGGTGCGCTCGGTCGAGGCGAGGATGTCCTCGCGCGCCCGCTCCAGCTTGTCTCGCGTCTCGGCCGCCTGGGCGGCCACCCTCTCCACGGTCTCCGCGATCTGCCCGGAGGTCCGGGCCAGCTCCTCCATGCTCGCCGAGGTCTCGGTGGCGCTCGAGCTCTGCCGGGCCGTCGTGGCGGCCAGTTGGTTGGAGGCCGCGGCCAGGCGGATCGCCGAATCGGAGAGGTCGGTGCTGGTTCCGCGAACCCGGCCGATCAGGGACTCGAGGCGTGAGATCATCAGGTTGAAGGCATCCCCCAGGGTCGCCACCTCCACCGCGCCGGCCGGCGAGACCCGAGCCGTGAGGTCCCCCGCGGAGACGCGGCGGGCTGCCCGGGAGAGGGCTCGGATGGGGCGCACCTCGATCTGGGCCACGACGAAGGCGAAGACCGCCGCCAGAACCAGACCGGCGCCCAGGACGACGAATCCCCAGTTGCGCAGGGCGTTCACCCCGCTCAGGGCCTGGCTGGCCGGCTCGCTGACCAGGATCGCCCACTGGACGTCGGGGACCTCGGCGTAGCCGGTGATGGAGTCCGTGCCGCTGACAGTGATGCGGGACGAACCGGATTGCCCCCTGAGGGCGTCGCGGACCGCGGAGTTGTCGATCTGGGTCCGCAGGGCGCCCTTGGCGAGCATCTCGGCAG
Source organism: Candidatus Changshengia sp. (assembly GCA_003134115.1). GTDB lineage: Bacteria > Chloroflexota > Dormibacteria > Aeolococcales > Aeolococcaceae > Changshengia. The sequence continues at coordinate 65,064 of PLAK01000081.1, read as the reverse complement.
ACGTGAGCTTGCCGGGGGTCCCCATGGAGGTCGCGTAGACCACCTTCCCCGAGCTGTTGACGGCGGTGACCGATGTCGAGGCACCGCCGGACCCGCTGATGCCGGAGAGAAGGGCGGCCACCTGGTTGCTCCCGCCACCGGGCCCCGTCCAGGGCTCCAGGCCGATGGCGCCGACGAGGACGCCGTAGAACTGAAGGTTGCTGGTGTTGGCGGGCACCGCCATCAGCCATTCGAGGTCGGTCCCGGCGGAGTTGAGGGTGACCCCGCCGGCGTAGGGCTGATCGCTCACGGCGATGCCGGCCACCCATGACTGCCCGGCCAGGGACACCGCGCCGCCAAGGCCGGTGGCGGCGACGGTGGCGCCGCTGGTATTGACCAGCTCCAGCTCATCGAAGGGATCGTTGGCCGTTGCGCGGCTGACCATCGAGATGGCCGCCGGTGCCGACGTGGCACCGGAGGTCGAGATGAGGTTGGAGAGCTGGGTCAGCTCGCGCTCGCGATCCTGCACCCAGGAGTCGACCTTGCTGGAGACCTCCTGGGCCACGCTCTGGACCCCGTTGGAGGTGGCGGTGGTGAGGCTCCCCTCGGCGACGTTGGCGAGGACGAGCACCATCGAGCCCATGACCACCACGCAGATCGCGAGAACGCCGGCGAGATAGCGAGCGAAGTACCCGCCACGCAGCCTGTCGAAGCGCAAGCCTGCACCTTTCAGCATGTCAAAGTCGCCGTATCCGCACTCCGGCTGAGGTGATGCGCCAGGTTCTCATCGGCCTGGCCCTGACCGGCGCATCTTCTCGCGGTGTCTGTGACAGCGCGGATGCACCGTGCCGAAGATGAGTGACGGCGATTGACGGACGTGGCCGACGTGTGAGCCTGTGGAAGTCCCGCTGCCACCCGTTCGCGGCCCGTTCTTGACGCAGCGGCCCGGGGGCCCGGGGGCCTGTCGACGCGGGCCGGTCGCCGCGCATCGGCAGGGACACGGGCACGCCGCCCGCCGGTGGGAGGGCTTTGCGATGAGGGCTGGTCTGCCGCGCAGCCCTCCCCGGCTGGGAAGCGAGTACCCGGCCACCGGCTCCCGGTGGTCGGGTGCGTTGAGAGCGTTTCCAAACTTTAGGGACGCCGAGGCGAACTGTCAATCAGCGATCGCTCGGATCTCCGTGGCGGCGCCGGCGGCCCCCGTCCGCTCAGGCGACGGCGGGTGGGGCCGGAATCGCAGCAAACGTGTCGAGAAAGAGGGTTTCCAAGAGCAGCCGCGGTTGGGCATAGGCAGCAACCTGGCCACCCGCCCGCAGCAGCGCGTCCAGGATCCGGCCTGCCTGCCCCGGTGAGAGCGCTCTCGCCCACGCCTCCGCCTCGCGGCTCCGGCTGCGCAGCCTGGCCAGCTCGGGAGCGCCGGCGGCGCGGACCGCGGCGTCGCGGACAAACGATGCCCAGATGGAGAGGTCGAGGAGGAGACGCTCCCGCCCCTCGCTGCCGCTCCCGGGTGTGAGCTCGGCGGCAGCCGCCAGCGCCGCCGGGGCCCCGCCCCCGCCGATGGCGAGGAAACGGTCGAGGACCTCGAGCTCGGCTCGCAGGGCCTCGGGGTCCTGGGAGAGGCGGAGCGCCCTCCCCGGCCGTCCGGCGCCCAACTCCGCGGCGAGCTCCGCGGTGGCGGGATCCACGCCGTGGCGGTCGCGCAGCCAGGCCTCGATGGCGGGGCTCTCCACCAGGCCGAGGGCCAGCCGGGCACAGCGGGAGACGATGGTGGCGGGCAACCGCTCTGGGCTGTGGGCGGTCAGCAGGAGATGTGTGCGCGGAGGCGGTTCCTCCACGGTCTTGAGGAGGGAGTTGGCCGCCTCTTCGGTGAGCCGATCGGCACGCGCGATGATCGCCACCCGGGCTCCACCGGCATAGGTGCGCAGGCTGAGGAACTCCTGGAGGCTCCCCGGGTCGCCGCCGGCCCTCACCCGCCGGATCGAGATCCTCTCGTCTGATGAGTCCTCCAACCAGAGGTCGGGATGCGTGGACGGGTCGCCCGGCCAGGAGCCGCCCGGCAACAGCTCGCCGGCCAGGCTCAGCATCAGCGCGGTCTTGCCGACCTGGTCGGGGCCGGTGACCAGGAGGGCGTGGCCGAGCTGCCCTGAGTCGAGGGCGTGGCGGAGCCCGGCCACGGCGCCGGGGTTGCCGAGGAGGTCACCGAGCGCCACGCGGCCAGCTTGCCACAATGGCGCGATGCACCAGGGCTCGATGCGCCGGCTCGCCACCCGTGCCGCCGGCGGAACCGGCGGCGCCACCCCGCGGGTGCCCTGGGACTGGACCGACGTGGTCATCTTCTTCGGCGCCTACCTCCTGGGGGTCTCGGTGCTTTCGGGGGTCTTCGTCGACCCCGGGGTCGAGCGATTCGCGCGAGGGCTGACCCACGGGCTCGGACCGCAGGTGCAGACGGCGCTCGCCAACTTCGCGGAGCAGACGGTGGTCTACGCGTTCGCGATCGCGGTGGTCGCGGTCCTCGTGCTCGGCCGCCGGCACGCCTCGCTGAGAGATCTCGGCTGGCGGATGCCCCGCGTCCGCTGGATCCCGATCGCGATCGTCTCCAGCCTCGCCGCCCTGGTCGTGCTGACCTGGCTCCTCAACGCGGAGGCGGGCCTGGTCCACGTCCAGAACGCGCAGGTTTCGACCGTGCAGGGGGAGTACGGCCGACAGGTCGGCATCGCCCTCCTGCTGCTCTCGGTGGAGGTGCCGCTCGCCGAGGAGACATTCTTCCGAGGCTTCGTCTACGGCTGGATGCGCCGCCACCTCAACGTCCCCGCGGCCGCGGTGCTCTCCGGCTGCTTCTTCGCCGCCGCCCACGTCGGCTGGGGGACGTCGACGGAGGAGATCCTGTTCCTCCCCCTGGCGCTTCTCGGGGTGCTCCTGGCACTCCTCTATGAGTACTCGGGCTCACTGCTCCCGGGGGCCATCGTCCACGGTCTCTTCAACCTGGTGGAGACGCTGCAGATCCTCTGAGCTGGATCGGTGGGCAGCCCGGTCTCAGCCGGGGGTGGTGGCGTCGGCCACTGCCTCTCGCACCCCGTGGTGGACGTGGTCGGCCGCCACCAGACCAAAGACCCCGTAGCGCTGGAGCAGGTCGTGGATGTCCTCGACGTGGGCGAGATGGACTTCCACCGAGCGCGCCTGGAGGTCGCGCAAGAGGGTGACCAGCACCTGCCCGGCCGTGTAGTCGATGTCCCCGACCGGGGAGAGGTCGAGAACGACCCAGGCGACCGGGTGCGGGGCGGCCGCGACCAGGTCCAGCACCCGCTGGCGGAAGCGGTCGGCATTGGCGAAGAAGAGGGTGCCGTCGAAGCGGTAGGCGATGCCGCCGGGGAGGGTCTCGATGCCGGGATGGGCGGCCTCCGGGACCAGGGTGCCGGCGGACCCCGCGACGGGAACCATCACCGTGTCTCGGGGCCGGTAGGCGTGGCGAACAAAGTCGAGCACCGAGAGCGCGACCGCCAGCGCGATCCCCTGCTCCACGCCGATCAGCACAACCACCAGCGCCGTGAGGGTGGCGAGCACCAGCTCGTCACGGCGCAGCCTCCAGAGCTCGCGCAGGTGACCGAGGTCGATGAGCCGGGTGCCGATGACGAAGACCACCGCGGCGAGGGTCGCGTCGGGGAGGAAGTGGAGCAGAGCGGTGGCGGCCACCAGGACCACGACGGCGATCACCGCCATCACCAGCTGGGCGAGCTGGGTGCGCGCCCCTGCCGAGTCCACCACAGCCGTCTTGGTCGGGCTGCCGTTGACGCAGAACGTGCCGGTGACGCCGGCGGCCAGGTTGGCGACGGCGAGACCGACCAGGTCGCGGTTCTCCGAGAGCGGTTCTTCGCGCTTCTGGGCGAAGCTGCGGGAGGTGGCCGCGCTCTGCGCCAGGATCACCACGAAGATCGAGGCGGCGACCCCGGCCAGCCCCGGAACCTGGCCCCAGGTGACGCGGGGAAGGCCGACGGGCGGGAGCCCGGCCGGCACCGAACCGACGATGGCGACGCCGTGGCGGTCGAGCCGGAGCATGGCGGCCACGATGATCGAGACGGCGACCACCACAAGGGTGGCGGGTATCCGCTTGGAAACCCGCTCGAAGAGCAGGATCACCGCCACCGCCAGGACGGCCAGCACCGCCGCGGGGAGCACGATGTGGCCGAGAGAGGTCAGCAGCTTCCCCATCTGGTTGACGACGCTGCCGCTCGCGTGGATGCCCAGCATGGTCGGGAGCTGGGTGAGCGCCACCTGCACGCCGACGCCGCTCAGGAAGCCGACCAGGGCGGTCCGGGAGAGGAAGTCGGCGAGGAAGCCGAGGCGGAGCAGGCGGGCGACCAGCAGGTAGGCGGCCGCGAGCAGCGCGATCACGCCGGCGAGACCGACGTACTCGGGGCTCTCCGGCTTGGCGATCCCGATCAGGGCCGCGAACATGATCGCTGCGGTCGCCGAGTCGGCGCCCACCACGAGATGCCGCGAGGACCCGATCAGAGCAAAGACGACGACGGGGAGCGCAAGGGTGTAGATGCCGGTGATCACCGGCATCCCGGCGATCTTCGTGTAGCCCATCGACTCGGGGATGGCCACGGCCGCGAGCGTCGCCCCGGCGATGACATCGGCGACGATGGTCGCCCGGGTCGTCCCGTCCAGCCCCTGGATGAGGGAGAGTGGCTTCTTCCGCGCGGCGGAGGCGGTGGTCGTGTCGGTCACGGCGCGAGGCAGGGTCAGGAGTCCGACGGGACGGCGCGATGGTCCTCTCGCCAGACCAGCCGGATGCGCTGGAGAGCGGTGAGGTTGGTGAGCACGGCGAGCACCCAGAGCGCGGGGATGAGCAGCGGCGGGACCACCAGCCCGGCGACGGTGATCACCACCCGCTCCGGGCGGGCGAGCAGGCCGCCATCACAGGTGAAACCGAGCGACTGCGCGCGGGCCCGCACGTAGGAGACGAGCAACGAGCCCCCCAGGGCGACGATCACCAGCATCGCCGGGAGCTCTCCACCGCTCCGCGAGATGAAGTGGTAGAGGAGGGCTGCGTAGGTGACCACCTCGGCGTAGCGGTCGGTGGTCGAGTCCAGGAAGGCTCCGAAGCGTCCCACCCGGTCGGTGACCCGGGCCACGGCGCCGTCCAGGATGTCGAAGAGTCCAGCGAAGAGCAGCACCAGGCCGCCCGGGATCAACCAGCCCAGGCCGATCAGGACCGCGGCGGCGGCGGTGACCGCCAGGCCGGTCAGGGTCAGGGCGTTGGGGGTGATGCCGCGAAGATGGATCGCGGTCACCAGCCGGCGCGCCGCTCCGCGCACCCAATCCTGGAATCGCTGGGTGAACACCGCCGCTCCCTCAGCGCGACCAGATGATGGGGTCGCGTGCCCGCTCGCGTGCCTGCGCGTAGACGTCGAGGATCCGGTCACCGACCACCCGCCAGTCGTAGCGCCTCGACTTCTCGAGTCCGAGCCCGCCCATGCTCCGGCGGAGCCCGGGGTCGGCGACGAGCGACTCGAGGGCCCGCGCGAACCCGTCCGGTTTGCCCGGCGGCACGAGCAGGCCATCACCCCCCGCCTCGACGACGTGGCTGAATCCGGGGATGGCCGACGCCACCACCGGAACCCCGCTGGCCATCGCCTCGAGCAGGACGATGCCGAAGCTCTCACCACCGTTGGCCGGTGAGCAGAAGATGTCGGAGCTCGCGTAGATCCGGGGAAGGATGTCGGCCGAGACGTGCCCGAGGAACCTGACGTCGGGGACCCCGGTCGCCTCGCACTGTCGCTCGTATGCCCAGCGCATCGGCCCGTCACCGACGATGACCAGCCGGCAGTCGTCGCGACGCTGCCGGAGCTGGGCGTAGGCCTGGAGGAGGACGGGAAGACCCTTGCGCTGCTCCATCCTGCCGACGAAGAGGATGGTCGTCTTGCCATCGTCGCCCAGCTCGGGGAGGCGAGGGAGATCGGGGCGGAACCTCGCGCCGTCGATGCCGTTGGGCACGATGGTGTAGTCGCCCTCGAAGTAGCGGCTGATGAAGTCGCGGGCGGGCTCACTGACCGCGATCAGGCCGTGAAGGCGCCGGAAGTAGCGGCCGAGGAAGGGGCGGCCGTAGTAGTAGCCCAGGTTGCGGCGCGCCATGGCGTGGAAGGTGCCGACGTTGGCGCCACGGTGAAAGCGGAGGGTGGTGATGGGCAGACCGGGCACGAGCGGCTCGTGGTAATGGACGACGTCGAAGTCCTCGCGGTCGAGCAGGGCGCGGACCCTCCGGACCAGGTGGAAGGAGAGGGCGATTCTCGCCACCGACCCGTTGCCCCGCACCGGCACGCTGCGGCCGATGCGGACGAAGCCGGGGATGCCGTGGTCGTCGGGCACCCGGGACGAGGGCGCCAGGACGGTGACGTCGTGGCCGCGGCGGCGCAGCTCATCGGCCAGGTGACGTACGTGCTCGGTCACCCCACCGGGGTGGATGAAGTCGTAGGGGGAGACCAGGCAGACCTTCACCGCCGCCCCGCGTGTGAGCTGCGGATGCCCGGGACGCGCCCGGCCATCACCGGTCCGGAGCTCATCCTGGCTCCTCCCAGACGGGGTCGAGCACGTGCCACTGCTCGGGAAACTCCCGGATCCAACCCTCGAAGACCTTGAGGATCTCCATCACCACCCGGTGAAGCTCCTCGTGCCGTGGCGCGCCGGGGTCGTACGTGATCTCCGGGTGGACGAAGACGCCGACACCTCCGTGGATGCGGGGCAGGACGACGGGGAGGATCACAGAACCGGCGCGCATGGCCGCGTCGACCACCCCGACCGGGATGGGGGCCTCGGCCCCGAAGAAGGGGTAGGGCTGGCCGTTGCCGATCAGGTCGCGGTCCATGGCCAGGGCGATGGCGCCGCCGCTCTTCAGGATGCGCAGCACGTCGCGCATGGCCGCGGCGCCGAGTCGGCGCGCGGTGATCTCGTCGGCGCCCTTGATGGCCGCGATATCGATGGGGACGATGCGCACCCCCTGAGCCCGCCGGGATCCCACCACCCGTTCAAAGAGCTGAGGCGGCCGGAGGTACTCGGCGAGCAGGGCCATGGGGTAGCCGAGGCTGTTCCCGGCGGCGAGCCCCTTCTCCCAGGAACCGAGGTGGAGGGAGATGACGGCGACACCCCGTCCGCCGGCGGCCGCTTCCGTGTAGCGCTCGAAGTGGTCGACGATCAGGCCGTCGCTGATGTCGTCGCCCTCGAAGCGCATCGCCATGACATCCACCCAGGCACGGCCCAGGTCGCGCAGGTTGCGGCGGACCACCCGGTCGAGGGCACGTGGCTCCAGGTCCGGGAGGACGTGGGCGAGGTTGGCCCGGAGGCTGCGGACGGTCCCGGGCCGCACGGTCCGCAGGACCTCCGCGCAACCGACCGCGAGACCGTAGGCGGCCCGCCGCGGCAGCACCCGGACCAGCGCCTCGGCAGCCCGATACGCGTAATACGGCAGCATCGAGCCGTCGCCGGGAACAGCGGCAGCAGCCCCGGCGGGGACATCCCCGCCGGGGCCGTGCTCGATCTGACTGCCGACGCTGGTCATCGCCACCCCGTGAGGGCTCCTGCTGCGGTGAGCAGGCTATCAGGAGTGGGGGGGCTCGACTGCCTGCTGGGTGACCAGGGCCGCGGGGGCGGCGGGCTGGGCGTGCCCGTTGCCGGCCGCGGGAGTGGTGCCCGCGATGAAGGCCTCGGTCAGCTCCCGGGCGCGGTTGTCCGAGTACTGCTTGGGCGGCGACTTCATGAAGTAGGAGGACGGGCCCTCCAAGGTGCCGGAGAGGCCACGGTCGAGGCCCAGCTTGCAGCAGCGGACGGCGTCGATGACGATGCCTGCGCTGTTCGGCGAGTCGACCACCTCGAGCTTCAGCTCCACGTTGATCGGGATGTCGCCGAAGGAGCGTCCCTCCATCCGGATGTAGCACCACTTGCGGTCGTCCAGCCAGCGCACGTAGTCGGACGGCCCGATGTGGATGTTGCGGTCCTCCAGCTTCTGATCGAGCTGGGAGCGGACGCTGTTGGTCTTGCTGATCTTCTTGCTGACCAGGCGCTCGCGCTCCAGCATGTTGAGGAAGTCGGTGTTGCCGCCGAAGTTGAGCTGGTACGTGTTCTCGATCCTGACGCCGCGGTCCTGGAAGAGGCGGGTGAGCACCCGGTGGACGATGGTGGCGCCGAGCTGGGACTTGATGTCGTCACCGATGACGGGCACCCCGGCCTTGCGGAAGCGATCCTGCCAGTAGTCCTCACGGGCGATGAACACCGGCATGCAGTTCACCATGGCGCAGCCCGCGGCCAGGATCTGCTCGGTGTACCACTTGGTGGCCTCCTCGCTGCCCACCGGGAGGTAGTTGACCACCACGTCGGTGCCGCTCTCCTTGAGCACGCTCACGATGTCGGCGGTGGAGCCCGGCGCCTTGGTGATCACCTCTTTCAGGTACTTGCCGAGGCCGTCGTGGGTCATCCCCCGGACCACCTTGACGCCCTTGTTGGGGACGTCGGAGAACTTCACGGTGTTGTTCTGCCCGCTGAAGACGGCCTCGGAGAGGTCCTTGCCCACCTTCTCGACGTCGATGTCGATGGCCGCGGAGAACTCGATGTCGGAGATGTGGTAGCCGCCGAGATCCACGTGCATCAGGCCGGGGACCTGGTCGCCGGGCTCCGCGTGCTTGTAGTACTCGACGCCCTGAACCAGGGACGAGGCGCAGTTGCCCACCCCGATGATGGCGACCCGGACCTTGTTGCTCATAGGACTCCCTCACTGACAGGCGCGGGTGGCGCCTCGGTGGTACGGCTTGATCCGGCGCGCCTTGCATCGGCGCCCGTTCCGAGAATCTGGACAAAGCTCCGCAGATTGCGATCGATGGCCTCGCGATCGAGGCGGCAGAGGACCTCGCGCCCCTCGCGCCGGGTGGCGACCACCTGGGCGTGGCGGAGGGTCCGGAGGTGCCAGCTCATCCGCGGCTGGCTGACCTTGCACAGCTCGGCCAGCTCGGAGACCCTCACCTCGCCGCGCCGGGCCAGGATCTCGACAATGGCCAGGCGGGTCGGGTTGGCCAGCCCCTCGAAGTGGACCGAGAGATCGAACACCCCGGCGGCGATGGCCCCGGGGACAGCCCGCCGGGGGGGCCGTGAACGCATAACCGATTCTTTCATAAAGCTTCCTTGAATAAAGGATACTTTATACGTCTGGGATGCGCAAGCGCCGGGCCCGCCACCGTGCCCAGGTTTCAATTCTCCACTCATTCGATGGCTTGGCTAGGATGACCTGGATGCCAGCTCTCGAACTTCCCGCCGGCCAGGAGGGGGTCGCGGCGACCCGCCCGATCCGGGTGGCGACGCTGGAGACCGCAGGCCTGGGCAACCACTCGCACATCGCAACCGATGGCGCCGTGGCCGTGGTCGTGGATCCCCCGCGAGACGTCGATCGCTGTCTCGAACTCTGCGGCCGCCTCGGTGCCCGGATCACCTGGGTGCTGGAGACCCACCTCCACAACGATTACGTGAGCGGCGGGCTGGAGCTGGCGCGGATCACCGGTGCCCGCTACGGCCTCGCCGCAGCCGAGGAGGTCGCCTTCGCCGGGCGCCGCGTCGGCCTGCGGGATGCAGACCTCCTGGCGACCGGGGCCATGACGATCCGGGTGGTCCACACCCCTGGGCACACGGATCATCACCTCGCCTTCGTCCTGGGGGAGGCCTCCAGCGGCCGGCCGGTGGCCCTCTTCAGTGGGGGTTCGTGGCTCCACGGGACGGCCGGGCGCACCGACCTGCTCGGACCGGATCGGACCGAGGCGCTGGCCCGGGCACAGTGGCGATCGATCCGCCGTCTGGCCAGGGAGCTGCCGGCGACGGTCGAGCTGCGTCCGACCCACGGGTTTGGCAGCTTCTGCGCGCCCGGCGGCAGCGACAGCGGCGCGCTCGCCACCCTGGGGGATGAGGGCACGCATCAGCCGGCGCTGCTCCTGGACGAAGCGTCCTTCCTGCGACAGCTCATCTCGGGGTTCATCGCCTACCCCCGCTACTACCGGGAGATGGCTCCCATCAACCGGAGGGGGCCGGAGCCCATCGACCTGCGGCCCGCCCCGGGGGCGACCCCCGAGGAGCTGGCCCGGCGCAGGGCGGCGGGCGAATGGATCGTCGACCTGCGACCGCGGACGGAGTTCGCGGGAGCTCACATCGACGGCTGGATCAATATCGAGGGCGGCGACTCCCTCGCCACCTACCTGGGGTGGCTCCTTCCCTGGGGCACCCCGGTCGTCCTGGCCGCGGAGGAGGAGGCCGCCGTCGCCGACGCCCAGCGCGCCATGGCCCGCATCGGCATCGACCGCCCCGCCGCCCAGGTGAGCCGGCCCTTCCCCACGTGGTCGCCGGGGGCGCGGACGCGGAACTACCCGGTGGTCACCTTCGCCGATCTCGCGGCGGCCAGGGCACGGGGGGCGGGGCCCCCGGTCATCGACATCCGGCGCGATGACGAATGGGGGACCGGTCACCTGGCCGGCGCCCACCACCTCGCGCTCCCCGACCTGAGCAATCGGCTCGACGAGGTGCAGGCTCTCGCCGCCAACGGGCCGGTGTGGGTGCACTGCGCCCAGGGGTTCCGCGCCGCCATCGCCGCATCAGTCCTCGACGCCGGGGGCGTCCCGGTGGTGCTGGTGAGCGACACCCTGGCGGCGGCGGCAACCGCCGGCCTGGAGCTGCGAACCGACCCGGACCCGGGGTAGCCTGAGCCGAACCGGGCTCCCGCCTGCCCGCATGAGTATCCTTGCGGATCGATCCCAGGGTAGCCAAGCGGTGAAGGCAACGGTCTGTAAAACCGTGTATCGCTGGTTCGATTCCAGCCCCTGGGACCATCCCCCCGGGTTGCGGCGGTGTCCGCCCCCGCGGCCCGAGGCACCCGCCCGACCCCGAGGCTCCCGATGACCAGCACCCCCTCCCCCACTCCCGAGATCGACCGCCGGGCGGCGCTCATCGAGCGCAACCTGGCCGAGCTGCTGACCCGGGAGGAGCTGCTCGCCATGCTCGCAGGCGACGCGCGGCTCAAGCACTACATCGGATACGAGATCTCCGGCCGCGTCCACTTGGGCGGCGGGCTGGTGGCGATGGCCAAGGTCCGCGACTTCCAGGAGGCGGGCGTCGACTGCAGCGTGCTGCTGGCCGACTGGCACACCTGGATCAATGACAAGCTGGGCGGCGATCGCGACCGCATCCGGCGGCTCGCCTTCTCCTACTACGGGGAGGCGATGAAGGCCTCGCTGCTCTGCGTGGGCGGCGACGCGGCGGCTCTCCGTCTCACCCTCGCCTCGGACGTCTACGCCGACCCCGCCCGCGACTATTGGGCCACCGTCATCGAGGTTGCCAAGCACACCTCGGTGGCACGGATGCAGCGCAGCATCACCATCCTCGGCCGCAAGGAGGGTGAGCAGCACGACTTCGCCAAGCTCATCTACCCGGCGATGCAGGCGGCCGACATCTTCGCCCTCGGCGTCCACATCGCTCACGCTGGGCTGGACCAGCGCAAGGCCCACGTGGTCGCGCGCGACGTGGCGACCAAGATGAGGATCAATACGCTCCGCGACGCCTCCGGGACCGCCATCAAGCCGCTGGCGGCTCACCACCCGCTGCTCACCGGGCTGCTCAAGCCGGACCGCTGGCCGGTCCCGCAGGAGGAGCGTGCCGAGGCGCTCGCGGCCATGAAGATGAGCAAGTCCAAGCCCCGGTCGGCGGTGTTCGTCCATGACTCCCCCGACGAGATCCGGGCCAAGCTGCGCGGCGCCTTCTGCCCTCCGGGAGAGGTCGAGCTGAACCCGGTGATCGACTGGATCGAGCATCTCTGCTTCGGCCTGGGGGACGCGGAGCTGCGGGTGGACCGAAGGCCGGAGAACGGCGGGCCGGTGACCTTCGCGTCGATCCAGGAGGTGCGCGAGGCCTACGCCTCCGGGGCACTCCACCCCATGGACGCCAAGGCCGCGCTCGCCGACCGGCTCATCGACCGGCTCGAGCCCGCCCGCAAGCACTTCGCCGACCCCGAGCGGGCCGCAGCGCTCTCCGAGATGGAGTCGCTGATCACGGGCTGATCAGCGGCGCGCCGGTCCGGGGCCCAGGGTGGCGGCGAGGGCGGTGAGCTGGTCGCGGGTGCCCATGGCGACCACGATGTCGTCGGGACGGAGGGTCTCCTCGTCGCCCGGGCCCACCCGCAGCGCGCCGTCGCCGGAGCGCAGCGCCAGCAGCACCGCCCCGGAGCGGCGCAGCTCGGCCGCGGTGCGCCCCTTCCCCCCGACGGCTCCCACCACCAGCTCCTCCACCCGCATCGAGGTGTCCGCACCCCCCACCAGCAGGTCGAAGGTGTCGACCACCGCCGGCTGCATGGCGAGCGCTGCCATCCGCCGGCCGCTCAGGGTGTACGGGCTCACCACCCGGTCGGCGCCGGCGCGGCGCAGCTTCTCCGCGGAGTCGGGATGAGAGGAGCGGGCCACGATGTAGAGGTCGGGACGGAGCGTGCGCGCCGTGAGCACGATGTAGACGTTGCGCTCGTCGGAGTCGACGGCGCTGATGAGCGCCCGGGCGCGGCGGATGCCCGCGCGCTCCAGCACCTCATCATTGGAGGCGTCACCGAGGACGTTCAGCACCCTGTCCTGCTCGACGCTCGCGAGCCCGTCCGGATTCCACTCGATGACCACGAACGACTGCTGGGACTGGGTCAGCTCGAACACGGCCTGGCGCCCGGTGCGCCCGTAGCCGCAGACGATGACGTGATCCCGCAGGTCATCCAGCCGGCGCTGCACCCGACGGGCCCTCCGATGACGCTGCCACTCTCCACTCGACAATAGCTCGACGAGGACACCGAAGGTGTAGAGGAAATCGATCACCCCGAAGGCGATCACCGAGATGGTGAACGCCTCTCCGGCAGCGTCCAGCCGGCGGACCTCCTCGAAGCCGACGGTGCTCACCGTGATGACCGTCATGAAAAGGGCGTCGAGGAAGCCGTAGCCCTCGAGCAGCATGTACCCGGCGGTGCCGTAGACGAGCAGCGCGAGCAGGCCGGCCATGGCCACGGCCAGCCGCCGGAGCGGGCCTCGCGACTCGGGGACGGGCGGAGGGATCACGGGGTCAGACGGGCGTGGTGTCCGGCGGGGTCGCTCCCCACCGGTCAGCGATCGTCCTCGCCGGCACGACGCTGGGCGATGCGGTCACGGAGGGCGTCCTCCATCTCGCCTGAGCCGCCCCCGTCCCTTCGGAGCCAGAAGGGGATCTTCTCGCCCCGCTTCTCGGCCTCGGCAGCGCGCCTCTCCGCCTCCAGGTGGCGGCGGAGGGCGGAGTCGACGGCCGCATCGAGTGAGGCTCCTCCGGCGGTGAGGCCGGCGACGAGGTCGTCTGCGATCACGGCCGTGTTCGGCGGCGCGGGGGCCGGCGGCGCGGACCCGAAGAGGCGTCCAAGAAAGGACACGCTGCTCCCTCAGAGGTCCTGGAGCGGGGCTGCCGGCCGGCATCCGCTGCCGGAAGGCCACCACCTGCTCGCAGGACGCATCATCTGCCCGAGTCTACCCGGCCGGCGGAGGGAGAGGCGGGCAGCGGGGCGTGCGGCCCCCGGACCGGTATCCCAGACTGGTAGCGTCATGTCGGCGCCGGCCGGCGGCGGCTCCTCTGCGCACCCGCGGCGACTGGAGCGCTCGCCCTCCGATCGCCCGCCGCCATAGAGGAGGCCGACCACGCCAGCGCTCGAACCCTACACCCGCCGGCTGCTGGGTCATGTGCGGCCGATCGTCGTCGCCAACCGGGCCCCGCTGGTGCTGGAACCGGCGGATGAGCTGCTGGGGCGTCCCGAACGGCTGGTCAAGGGCTCCGGAGGACTGGTGACGGCACTCTCGTCGCTCGCCGCCGAGACCGACGCCCTCTGGGTCGCGGCCGCGCGCGACGAGGGGGATCGCAACCTCGCCGCTCGCGGCGATCCCGCCCATCTGCGGACGGCGGATGGAACCGACTACCGGGTGGCGTTCGTCCAGCCCGGCGCCGAGGCCTACGACCTCTACTACAACGTGATCAGCAACCCGCTGCTCTGGTTCATCCAGCATTACCTCTGGGACCTCGCGCGAGAGCCGGTGGTGGACGCCTCCACCCGCCACGCCTGGCGGGACGGTTACGTGGCGGTCAACCGGATGTTCGCCGACCGCGTCATCCGTGAGACGGAGGCCAGCGACCGCCCTCCCCTCGTCCTGATCCAGGACTACCAGCTGTACCTGGTGGCGCGGATGGTGCGCGAACGCGTGCCCGAGGTGAAGCTCCAGCATTTCGTCCACATCCCCTGGCCGACCCCCCAGTACTGGAAGATCCTGCCCAAGCCGATTCGCGACGAGATCGTCCACGGCCTGCTGGGCAACGACATCATCGGTTTCCAGACGAGCCGGGATGTCCGCAACTTCCTGCTCACCTGCGAGGAGAACCTGGGGCTGGGCGTGGACCTGCGGGAGCGCACCGTCTACTACCAGGGCCGGGCGGTGTGGGTCCGCCACTACCCGATCAGCATCGACATCCCGAGCTTCGCCGAGCAGGTGGTGGACCCCCGCGTGCTGGACGAGGAGCGCCGGATCGAGTCCTGGCGGCCCGAGAAGCTGATCCTGCGGGTGGACCGCACCGACCTCAGCAAGAACATCGTGCGCGGCTTCCTCGCCTACGAGCGGATGCTGGAGACCCACACCGACCTGCATCGCCGCGTCCAGTTCTGGGCGTTCTTGCAGCCCAGCCGTCAGGACATCGGGGACTATCGCTCCTATCTGGGCAGCGTCCTCTCGGTCGCGGCCAGGATCAACCGGCGCTTCTCCGCCGGAGGCTGGACGCCGATCCGCGTCGAGGTCGAGGAGAACATGCACAAGGCGATCGCCGCCTACAAGTGCTACGACGTGCTCCTGGTCAACCCCATCTACGATGGGATGAACCTGGTCGCCAAGGAGGGCCCGCTCTGCAACACTCGCAACGGGGTGCTGGTCCTCAGCGAGAACGCGGGGGCCCATGAAGAGATCGGCGACTTCGCCCTCACCGTCAACCCCTTCGACGTCGATGAGACGGCGGAGGCCCTGCTTCTCGGGTTGGTGATGGACGAGCCTCAGAAGGCGGCACGAGCCGAGAAGATGCGCGAGGTGATCAGGAGCAACGACGTCACCCGCTGGATCGGCAACCAGCTACAGGACCTGCGCGAGCTCATCGGCTAGAGCGCGCGCTGTGGTGGGATCGGCGCTCTAGTGGCCCAGGCCGGCGAAGCCGGCGATGAAGAGCCACGCGACCACCGCGGCCACGGCCACCCAGAGGGCGATGAGGCCGGAGCGCCGAGAGGCGAAGTCGTGGGCTCGCCGCTGGTGGAGCCAGCGCTCCCGGACGGCGAGGGTGTCCAAACCGCTCGGGGCGGAGGGGTGGGGTGTATCAGCCATCACATCTCTTCAACGGGCCTGCGGCCGGGATGGTTACGTACTGCCCCCCGGCTGGCTTGGATGTCCCCCAGGGGCTCGGTTCCACCGGGTGGAACAGGGGCCTCAGCGAGCTGTGAGCGGAGACGAGGGGCAACACGGGCGGTAATGGTGGCACGCGGGAGGGTGCCTTCACCGGCCCGTGTGCAGCCCGCCGTGGCCGGCCGGCGGCGGGGCCAGCCCTCGGGGAGAGCCCGGAGCCGACCCCCTGCGACCGCCGGGCGGCGGCTACCATTCGGGCAGCGGGGAGTCGCCGGGGCCTCGGTCACGACAGCCAGGCGCCTCCCGGCGGAGAGGTGCCCAAAGCGTGGACGCTGCGTCCCAGGCCGCAAGCTCCGAGCTCACCCGGCTCGGCCTCGACAAGCCCATCTACACGATCAGCGTGGCCGCCGAGATCCTGGCAGTCCACCCCCGGACCCTGATGATGTATGAGCACCTGGCCCTGGTCGTGCCCCGCCGGACCCCGACCAACCGGCGCCGCTACTCCCAGCGGGACCTGATCACCCTCCAGGCGATCCAGCGCCTCACCAAGATCCACGGTCTCAACCTGCAGGCGGCCCGGCATGTGATCCGTCTCCTTCAGACCCTCGACCGGCACCGGATTCCGCGGCCCGACTTCGTGACGGACGTGGACATCGCCCACGTCCGGATCTGACCTGCGCCGATCGGCGGCACGGGGTCGGATTGCGCCTTTGCAGATCGCATAACGCCGCCCTGAATGTGCCCGGTGGCGCAGCTATACTGCCCGGCAGGCATTCGGCGCCACCGAGGCCGCGCCGGCGAAGGAGGACAGCGGAGGCGATGGCAGACGAGGACGCGGTCATCGACGTCCTCCTGATCGAGGACGACCGGGACACCCTGGAGATGTACCGGACCAAGCTCGAGCTGGATGGCTACAGGGTTCACGTGGCGCTCGACGGGGTCGAGGGCGTGGATCGGGCCAAGGAGCTGCTGCCGGACATCGTCTTTCTCGACGTCCGCCTCCCCCGCAAGGACGGCTTCGAGGTGCTCCAGGAGCTCCGCCGGCACGGTCCGACGGCGGAGACCCCGGTGATCATCCTCAGCAACTTCGGTGAGAAGGACCTCGTCGATCGGGGGCTCAAGTTGGGGGCTTTGGAGTTCCTGATCAAGGCGCAGACGTCGCCCGGGGCTCTCTCAGAGGGGATCAACGAGTGGCTGAAGGAATAGGCGGAGGCAGCCCGACGGGCGGACCCCTGCCCGGATCCCCCGGCCTCGACAAGCCCATCTACACGATCAGCGTCGCGGCCGAGATCCTGGAAACCCACCCGCGGACGCTGATGATGTACGAGAACATCGGCCTGGTGGTGCCGCAGCGGACCTCGACCAACCGGCGGCGCTTCTCGCAGCGCGACATCTACAAGCTCCAGACCATCCAGAGCCTGACCCGGCAGCACGGGGTCAACCTGACCGGCGTCCGCTACGTGCTGGCGCTGCTCAAGGCTCTCAACGATCACGGGATACCCCCACCCGACAGCCTCAAGGACATCGACGTCTCGGCGCTGAAGATATGAGCGGCCCGGACCGCGACGCCCGCCGGCCCCGGTCTGAGAAGCTCTGCTGATGGCCGCCCAGGAACCCGCGCCCGCACCCGCCCCGTCGGTGATCGACGCACTGCGGGAGATCCTGGCCGATGGCGTGCGCTTGGTCCGCGCCGAGTTCGGGGTGGTGCGGGCGGGAGGCATCGCAACTGCCAAGCGCGCAGCGTTCGCGCTCGCGCTGCTGGCCGCCGCCGCCGTCGCCGCCCTCCTGGTCGTCATCTTTCTCCTCGGCGCCGGGGCCGAAGGGCTGGGCGGGCTCTTCCACCACGCCTGGCTGGGATGGCTGATCATGGCGGGCCTGATCCTGGTGGTCGGAGCGCTCCTGGGCTGGCTCGGCTACCGCATGCTGAAGAAGACGATCGTCGAAGGGCGCAGGGTCGGCGCCACCGTCAAGGAGGACCTGGAGTGGGTGACGAGGTTGCCGAGGCAGAGAGAGAACGGGAGCTGAGCAAGCAGGCGCTTGCCGCTCACGTCGCGGCGCTGGACACCCGGGTCCGGGACGAGCTCGACTGGCGGTCGAGGCTCCGCCGGGATGGCTTTCGGTACGCCGTCATCGGGACGGTCGCCGTGGTCCTCACGGTTTCGGTCGTGGTGCTCCGGTCGCGGGGTCGGAGGCAGGAGAGATCCACGGCGACGGTGACATCGCTCGACGACGTCGCCGCCCAGTTGGATGAGATCCGGCAGGAGCTGGCCCGGCGCCGCAAGGAGGGTGGGCCCCTCTGGCAGAAGCTGGCAGTGCGTGCCGCCACCACCGCGGCTGCCGCCGGCGGGGCGGAGGTGGCACGCCGGGCGCTGGAGCGGATGGCCGGGTCCGACGAGCCGGCAACCGGCACCGATCCCGGCCACCGCGCCTGAGGCGGCCTTCAGGACTCTGCCCGGGGGCTCAGTCGGCGGCGATGGCTCCCCGGCAACGGGGAAAGTCCGGGCACATCCACACCGTGGACCCGCGCCGCTCCATCGGCCGCTCGCAAATGGGGCACACGGGCCGGAGTGGGACCTCGGATCGAGGCTTGGGCCGCTTGGCGGGCCGGCGCAAGAGACGCATCACCGCCCTTATACACCGCCGGACAGGCATCGTCCGGAGATCAACGGAGGCCCCGGCGGGTCGGGGCCCGCACCCGGACCGTGGCCAGCCGGGCCGGAGCCGACCGGAGGCGCGCGAGCGCGAGCGCGGGGAGGACGGGTCCGAGCAGGAGCACGGTGAGGAGGAGCTGGTCGGTCTGGAGGGCCAGCTGGGCGGCGGCCAGCGCGGCCGCAACCAGGAGGATGACGAACGGGACCAGCGGCATGGGCCGAGGCTAGGCCGCCGAACCTTGCGGCGAGGTGACCGGGGAGGGGGTCGGGAGCTGCTCAGCCGGTACTAAGGCCGAGAGTGGTAACGCTCTTGTAAGGTTCAGATGATCAGCATCCTGCCGATCACGTTACGGACGAATGGGGAGATTCCTTGTCCGCGAAGTCCGCGGCGGACGCGGTCTGGCGCGGGCGCGAGAGCGTGCCCGCCGATGACCGCCCGGTCCACGAGCCCGCCCCCGCCGTGCCCGCCCAGGCCGGCCCGGGGGTCCGCGCGAGAAGACTGACGACCCGGCGCCGGCTGCTCCTCGCCGGGCTGCAGCTGATCGTCCTCCTGATCAGCGCGGCGGTCATCTACGCCCTCGTCCGCAAGGTGAACCCGGGTCAGGTGGTGAGCAAGGCCGGGCACGTCTCGTGGCGGCTGGTGGGGGTGGCGATAGCCCTCAACCTGGTGACCACCCTGCTCCGGGCCCGGCGCTCCCAGATCCTCCTCAGGCGCCTCGGCCAGCACGTCCCCTTCGGCCGCATGACCTGGGTGGATCTGGCGGGCCAGACCCTCAGCTGGCTGACCCCGGCCGCGAGCGGCGACCTCTCGCGACCCTACCTTTGGCGCAATCACGACCGCGTCCCCGTGAGCGCGGGGGTCGCGACCGTGATGTACGAGCGGCTGGTCACCATCGTCCAGCTCGGGATCGTCGGCGGTGTGCTCGCCGCCGCCATCTACCTGCCCGCGCTCGAGACGGCGGGGCTGGCGCTGGCCGGTCTGGTCCTCCTCGCGTTCCCCTGGTGGGCCAGCGTGATCACCCGGCACTTCTTCACGACCGGCATCCCGCCCGAGCGCCACGGGCTGGTCGGCGGGGTGCTCCGGTCGCTGGTGCAGCTCGAGGAGCTCGGCCTGGCGCCCCGGCTCGGCGCCGTCTTCGCCTTCTACAGCCTCGCCGTGTATGCGGTCAGCGGCTTCCAGATCCTGCTGCTCGTCTGGGGGCTCGGGGCAGGCGTCACCCTCGGCGTGGCCATCGCCGCCTACTGCGTCTCCCAGGTGATCGGCAGCCTGTCGACGCTGCCCTTCGGCATCGGCGCCGCCGACGTCACGACCGCCGCCCTGCTGGTCGCCGGAGGGCTGACCAAGGTGGACGCGGTGGCGGTCACCGTCCTGGTGCGGGTGGCCATGACCCTCCCCCTCGGCATCGCCGGCGCGCTCGGAATCATGCTCCTCGGGCGCCCGCGCATCCCCGAGGAGGAGGCCGCCCCGGCCCCGGTGAGCCCATGACCCCCGGAGAGTCCGCGATCGAGGCCACCTCGGCCGGCGGGGAGCCCGCCTCGCTTCCCACCCGGGTTGCGGTGGTCGGAGGGGCCGGCTTCATCGGCAGCCACCTGGTCGAGCTGCTCGCGGCCGACCGGCTCTCGGTGCTGGTGATCGACGATCTCACCCACCCCTGCGGGGTCGCCCTCCCCGACGCGGTCGAGCTCCTGGAGGCGGACGCCGGCAGCCCCGAGGCCGCGGATGCCCTGGCTCGCTTCCGGCCCCANNGCCGCCCGGGCGGGCTGTGAGGCGCTCCTCATCGCCTCGTCGGGAGGGGCCGTGTACGGCGACGCCGAGCGGCTCCCGGCCTCCGAGGAGCTCATCCCCGCCCCCCGATCCGCCTACGGCGCGGAGAAGCTCTGCGAGGAGACCTACCTCTGGACCTACCGGCAGCGCGGGCTGCGCACCGTCGCGCTGCGGTTCGGCAACGTCTACGGGCCGCGTCAGGACGGCACGGGGGAGGCCGGGGTGGTCGCCATCTCCTCGACCCGGCTGGTCCAGGGATTGCGCCCGGTGATCTACGGGGACGGCTCCCAGACCCGCGACTTCGTCTACGTGGGAGACGTGGCCGCGGCCACCCGAGCCGCCCTGCTCAGCTCGATCGGCGGACCGCTGAACGTGGGGACCGGGAGGGAGACGAGCGTCCGCGAGGTGGTCGCCGGGTTGATCCGGGCGTCCGGGGCAGAGATCGCCCCCGACTTCCAGACCGCCAAGCCCGGCGAGGTGGCCCGCGCCTGCATCGACCCGGGGCGCGCCGAGCGCTCGCTCGGCTGGAAAGCTCAAACTTCCCTCCCCGAGGGTCTCGCCCTGACCCATCGGTTCTTCGCCACCCAGCAAGCACGGACATAGCCGGCCGGCCTTCGCCCGGCCACCTAGGGGAGACAACAATGCGCATCGCGGTCCTGGGGGCCGACGGCTACCTCGGGTGGCCGACCGCCCTTCACCTCTCAGCACGCGGCCATGACGTCGTCGCAGTCGACAGCCTGGTGCGGCGGCGCTGGGACCTGGAGTGCGGCACGGACAGCCTGACCCCGATCGCGTCGATTGCCGACCGGCTGGCGCGCTGGCAGGCGGAGAGCGGGCACGAGCTCGACTGGCACCAGATCGACCTCTGTGACGCGGCCGCGGTCGACGAGCTGATCCGCACCACCCAGCCCGACGCCATCGTCCACTTCGCCGAGCAGCGCTCCGCCCCGTACTCGATGATCAGCCCCCGCCATGGGGTGGAGACACAGGTCAACAACGTGGTGGGCACCCTCAACGTGCTCCTCTCGGTGCGCGATCACGCCCCCGACTGTCACGTGATCAAGCTCGGGACCATGGGCGAGTACGGGACCCCGAACATCGACATCGAGGAGGGGTTCATCGAGATCGAGCACAACGGTCGTCACGACCGGATGCTCTACCCCAAGCAGCCGGGGTCGCTCTACCACCTCTCCAAGGTTCACGACAGCCACAACCTCGACTTCGCCTGCCGGATCTGGGACCTGCGGGCCACCGACCTCAACCAGGGTGTGGTCTACGGGACCACCACCGACGAGACCGCGCTGCACCCTCAGCTCATCACCCGGTTCGACTACGACGGGATCTGGGGAACGGTGCTCAACCGCTACTGCGTCCAGGCCGCGGTCGGCGAGCCGCTCACGGTCTATGGCAAGGGCGGTCAGACCCGCGGCTTCCTGGACATCCGCGACACCGTGCGCTGCATCGAGCTGGCCGCCCTCAACGCGCCGGACGCCGGCGAGTACCGCGTCTACAACCAGTTCACCGAGCAGTTCTCGGTCCTCGGGCTGGCCGAGAAGGTGGAGCACGCCCGGGCAGCTCACGGCCTCCCCACCACCATCTCCCACGTCCCCAACCCGCGCCGGGAGAAGGAGGAGCACTACTACAACGCCAAGCATCAGCGCCTCCTCGACCTCGGCCTCGAGCCTCACGGGCTGAGCGACACCCTCATCGACCACGTCGTCCAGACGGTCGAGTCCAACGTCTCCCGCGTCCGTCGCAACACCATCGAGGCGACCATCGACTGGCGCAAGGGTGGCCCCGTCTACGCCGGGGCCCAGGCGCCGGCACTGACCGCCCTCGCCGGCATCGGTGGCTAGCCGGGAAGCCGGCGGCCCGTCCCAGGACCCGGAGACGGAGGGCCCGCGTCTCAGCAGCCTCAGCCTGGTGCTCCCGGTCCACAACGAGGCCGAGAACATCGGCTGGCTGCTGCCCCACGCGGCCGACGTCCTGCCCAGGATCGCGGACCGCTTTGACCTGGTGATCGTCGATGACGGGAGCACCGACGGGAGTGGCGAGCTGGCCACGTCCCTCGCCGCGAAGCTGGGCGTCTCGCTGCGCGTGCTCCGCCACGAGCAGAAGAGCGGCTACGGGATCACGGTCGGCGATGGCCTCCGAGCCGCCCGGGGGGACTTCGTCGCCTTCACGGATGCCGATGGCCAGTTCGAGATCGCCGACCTGGCCCTGCTCGTACCCCTCCTCGCCCATGCCGACCTGGCTGCCGGCTGGCGGGAGGAGCGGCGCGACGCCCGAGCCCGGGAGGTCGTGAGCTGGGTCTTCAACACCCTGGTGGCGGTTCTCTACCGCCTCCCCTACCGCGACGTCGACTGCGCGCTGAAGCTGATGCGGCGTGAGGTCCTGGATTCGCTCACCCTGGATGCCCGAAGTGCCTTGATCAACGCGGAGCTGTACTACAAGGCCCGGTACGCCGGCTGGCGGATCGCCCAGGTGGCGGTTCCCCACCACCCCCGGGTGGCGGGCCGGCGCTCAGGTGCCCGACCCCGCGCCATCGCCCGGGCCATCAAGGAGCTGTTCCTCTTCCGCCTGCGCATCCGGCGGTCGCTCCCGCTCCGGCATGCGGCCGCCATCCCGGTCGGCGAGCCGGCCGACCAGGGCTGAGGCACGACCGACGGCCGGCGATCCCACCGGCCGGATCCAGCTCCCGGCCGCGATCAGTCGGCGGCGATACCTGCGAATCGCGGGTCGATGGCGCCGGCCGACCCGTCGACGTCGCCGGGCAGGGGCGCGGTGGGCGGCTGAGGTGGGACCACGTGGTCTGCTCCCGAGGAGGCGACGACCTGGAGTTCCCCCGCCATCTCCGCCTGCCCTCCCGCGGCCACGGCGATCTGCTGGGCGGTGGCGGACACCTCGCGGCTGGCCACGCTGACCTGCTCCATCGCCTCCACCACCTGCTCCGTGGCCGAGAGCTGCTGCTGGGTGGCGAGCCGGACGTTTGAGCTGGCCTCGGCGACCTGCTCCATCAGCCCGAGCCCGATCTGGAGCTGGGCGGCGCCCTCCTCCATGGCGAGGACGGTGGCGCTGGTCTCCGACTCGGCGCTCTCGGTGATCGTGGAGATGTCCGCGGCGAGCGCCTTGGAGCGGTCTGCGAGCCGCCTCACCTCGTCTGCCACCACCGCGAATCCGCGGCCGGCCTCGCCGGCGCGGGCCGCCTCGATGGCGGCGTTGAGGGCGAGGAGGTTGGTCTGGTCTGCGATGTCGTTGATGAGACCGAGGATCCTGCTGATGTCGCGGACCCGGTCGGTGAGGGCGACGGTGCGCTGACCCGAGGTCAGGATGCGCTCGTGGGCACGATCGAGGTTGTCCCGGGTCTCGGCAGCCTGGGTGGCTACCCGCTCCACCGTCTCGGCGATGTGCGCGGATGTCCGGGCCAGCTCCTCCATGCTCGCCGAGGTCTCGACGGCCGCCGAGGTCTGCTGCGCCGTGGTCGACACCAGCTGAGTCGATGCCTCGGAGAGACGGGCGGCGGAGGCGGCGAGCTCGCCGCTCACCTCCCTGACCCGCTCGACCATGCCGCCCAACCGGTCGACCATGAGGTTGAAGGCCAGCCCGAGCTCCCTGACCTCCCCCGCCCCGCCGGGGTCGACCCTGGCGGCGACGTCACCGGCGGCGACCTGCCGGGCGAGCCGGCCGAGGGCACGGAGGTGGCTGGTCTCTCGGTACGCCACCAGGAAGGAGGTTGCCCCGAGCAGGACCGCGCCGACGAGGCCGACCACAATCGCCGCCGAATGCACCTGGCCCGCCATGGCGGAGGTCCAGCCGCGGCCGGAGGTGACGGCGCCGAGGACCACCACGAGGAGAGCCATCACGACGATGCTGGCGGTGACGACTCCAGCGACCACGCGGACGATGAACCGGTCCAGCATCCGCCGGATCGCCGCTCCGAGGTTGGCCATGGCAGTCTCCAGCCCGCCCACGCCCAGCCGGCGTGGCATTCCGGTTCGGCTCTCAGATGTAGCACCCGCCGGAGTAAAGGTGGGGTGAGGTTTGCGTGACGGCCTGCTGACAGTCCCACACGGCGCCCCGGGTGCCGAATCCCTCGAGGGGCGTCAGCGGCGGACGAGCAGCTCCGTCAACGGTCCCGCATGGCCTGCGAGGAGCTCGTGGAGCTCGAGGATCTCGTCGCCCGAGATGGGCGCGTCCACCCGCTCTCCGCCCTCGTCCACGTCCGGAGTGGGCAGAGCCGCCTCCGAGGCCTCACCCTCGGTCTGAAAGATGATCTGGAGCAGGTTCTCGTCGTTGCAGGAGCGGCAGGTGACCCGCACCAGCGCCCGGTTGTCCTGCTGAGCGAGGACGTTGATACCGCACTCGGCCATGCTCTCGCCGCACTGGACGCAGCGGTACCGGCGGGCCTGAGAGCGGAGCAGCTTGACGAGATCCACAGCCTCAGTATAGGCAGCCGCGCCGAATCACCAAGGCACCCATCGTCCCCCGCGCCTGAGATTCGGGGGTCCCCCTACCAGACCTGGGCACCCTCCGGCACGAGCCGCTCCGCAGCCCCCCGCGGCAGCGTTGGCCTCCGGTACGGGTAGACTCGCCTGCGCCACTGGGGAGTGGCCAAGTGGTAAGGCAGCTGACTCTGGATCAGCAAATCGTAGGTTCGAATCCTACCTCCCCAGCCAAACCAGTGTATTCGCAGGCGACTATGCTGGTGCGGGCTGATCGTCGGTGAGGCCGTGGGCCCGCCCGGTCCGGTGCCCCTCAGATCGAGGTCACGGCGAGCATCGCGCCCATGACGACCACGGCAGTGGTCACGACCAGCAGGACGCCCTTCTCCCAGAGGCGCAGCCGGTAGGGGGCGGGCAGGGTGGTCCACGCCAGGACGATCAGGAAGACCAGCACGATGGGGAGCAGCAGCGCGTTGAGGACCTCGACGGCGATGGCGAGGCCCACCAGCGAACCGCTGGTCAGCACCAGCACGGCGGAGAGTCCGACCGCCCCCGTGAAGACGCCGTAGAAGAGGGGCTCCTGGCGGAACTTCCGGTTGAGGCTGCGGGGCTTTCCGGCGACCTCCGCGAAGGCCCACGCCGCCCCCAGGGAGACCACCAGGGCCGCGACCAGGGCAGCCCCGGCCACCCCCATCGAGAAGGCGAGACGGCCGCCCGCGGCTCCGAGCGATGAGGTCAGCGCCGTGGAGATCTGGGCGACGGTGTTGAGGGATCCGGAGTGCCGGTGGAAGAGGCTCGCCCCGGTCGCCACCAGGACCGCGATCATGATCACCTGGGTGACCACCGCTCCGATGGCGGTGTTGATCCGCGCGAAGCGGAGATCCCGGACGGTGATCCCCTTGTCCAGGATCGCGGCCTGCTGGTAGAAGATCATCCAGGGCATGACGACCGCCCCCACGTTGGCCGCCACCAGAGCGAGGTAGGCCGAGTTCCCGAGTGGTTGCCCCATCCCCAGGCTGCCGACCAGTGCCCCCGGATCCGGGTGGGCCCGGACGGCGGCAACCAGGAAGGCCAGCTCGAAGAGCCCGAAGCCGATGCCGATGAGCTCCACCCGCCGGTAGCTGCCCGAGACGACCACCAGGAGAAGCACGACGGCGGCGCCGGGGACGGTCAGCTGCGGCGGCAGGCCGACGATGCTGCCGACACCCGCGATGCCCGCAAACTCGGTGACCAGGGCACCCACGCTGGTGACCAGCAGGATGCTCACCGAGAACACCGCCCATCCACGTCCGAAGCGCGCCTTGATGAGCTCGGCGTGACCCTTGCCGGTGGTGAGCCCGAGCCGAACGGTCAGCTCCATGACGAGGTAGAGGACCGGGATGAGCAGGACCTCGAGGGGAAGGAGCCGGTAGCCGAAACGGGCCCCGGACTGGGCGGCCGTGACCACGCTGCCGGCGTCGGTGTCGGCGAGCATCACCATCAGGCCGGGGCCGACCGCCACGGCGAGCCACATCCAGCGCCTGCGGAGGCGGCCGGAGGGCAGCTCCGGGGATCCCTCCTCGGTGTCGAGGCCGGCCGCCACGGGATCCCTCGCGACCACGCCGGCCCGCATCCCGAGGGCCCGCACGTTCATCGCTCTCGCGCGCGGGCGCAGCGCCGTGAGGCGGGCGCCCCGAAGCTGGTCTCGCGGTCGCATGCGATCACGGGTCGGAGGTCTCCCTGCGCCGCGCACCGCCTCGGAGAGGTGGCGGCATCGATCCGGCGTCCACTCAAAGCGTCGCCTTAGAGCGAGCTAACATCCAGAGCCGAAGGTCATCGTCCGATGGGGTAGCCCGTCATCTCGAGCCTATGTTGCGCTCAGTGCGTGGTACTGAATGGTCCTCCGCTCAGAGCCATGAAGTAGTGGCCCTGTTCGATGTCCTCGATGAGGCCGGGGTGGGTGGGCTTCCAGCCCAGGAGCTCCTGGGTGATGGTGCTGGAGGCGGGCATGTCGGTGCTGAGCAGGTGCACGAGCATGCCCTCGTACTCCCCGGCGGCCAGAGACCTGGCCGGCAGGTCCAAGTGGCGGCCGATGGCCTCGGCGATCTCGCGGACGGGCACGCCTTCGTCGCCAACAGCGTTGAGCACCGCGCCGGCGGGAGCCTGCTCGACAGCCAGCCGGTAAAGACCAGCGGCGTCCTTCACGTGGACGGCGGGCCAACGGCCGGCCCCGTCGCCGACGTAACCGGAGACGCCCTTGGTCCGGGCCATGGCGATGAGCTGGGGGACGAATCCGTGACGGTCCCCCTCGCCATGCACCGAGCGGGGCAGCATGACCAGGCAGGAGCGAACGCCCCGGTCTGCCGCAGCCAGCGCGGCCTGCATGTTGGTGATGCGGGCCGCGATCGGCCCGGCGGCGACGAGCTCGTCGCTTTCGGTCGCGAGTCGTCCGGGCCTGACGAGCGTTCCGCCAGAGACCACCAGGGGCTTGCCGGAGCCGGCGAGGCTGGTGGCAAACGTCTCGATGGCCTTGGCGTCGGTCTGTGTCGCAGCCTCGCTCACGCTGGGCACGACGAAGGCCAGGTGGATGACGCCGTCGCTGTCGAGGGCACCGGCGCGCAGCACGTCGAGGTCGTTCAGGTCGCCACGCAGCACCTCGGCGCCCATGCCGGCGACGGCTTTGGCGGAGGCGTCCGAGCGGGCTAGCCCGAGGACGCGGTGGCCGACGCTGATGAGTTCGGGGACGACGGCCGAGCCGATCCAGCCGGAGGCGCCGGTGACGAAGATGCGCATGAGAGGTCTCCTTGATCATGTGGCACAGACGCCGCCGCCGGAACATCCATGCGATCCGGTCGCATCAAGCCTAGCATAACCATGTGACTAAGTCGCATCACCAGCCAGGTGATGCGATCCGATCGCCTCGCTTAGACTGTGACGGTGAGCAGATGGGCACCCGACGCGCGTGAGCGCCTGGAGACCGCCGCGCTGGACCTGTTCGTGGAGAACGGGTACGCGGAGACGACCGTCGCGCAGATCGCGGATCGCGCCGGTTTGAACCGCGCCACGTTCTTCCGGCACTTCGCCGATAAGCGGGAGGTCCTGTTCGGCGGTGAAGACAGGCTGGCCGGGCTGTTGGCCGACGCCATCCGGGCCGCCTCCCCGGATGCGACGCTCACCGAGTGCCTGCTGGCCGCCTTCGCGGCCGCCGAGGCCGCGATGACCCCGCAGCAGCGGGCCAAGGCCGCCCAGCGCGTGCTGGTGGTCGCGGCGAACACCGAGGTGCAGGAGCGGGGCCTTCTCAAGCACGCCCGGATCGCCGGGTCGATCGGCGCCGCCCTGCGCGCGCGGGGCGCGGACGAGCTGACCGCCCGGCTGGGGGCGGAGGTGGGGATGCTCGCCTTCACCATCGCCGTGGAGCGCTGGATGGAGGCCGACGATGACGAACCGTTCTCGCTCCATGCGGCGGCGGCCCTGAGCGACCTGCAGAGGCGCACGGCCGAGCTCGATTCCCGGTCCCGCCTTTCCGCCTGACGTGCTCTGAGCGGAGGACGCTCAGTATTCGCTGCGCGTACTGAGGGAGTCCTCCGCTCAGAGAGTGAGCCATTGGCTCGCTCTCCTCGCTACGTCGCCCCTCAGTAGATGAAGCCCTCGACGTCGTTGAGCGTGGTCACCTCGCGGGAGTCGATATTCCCGGGAATCTCATCGAAGTTGGCCTCGTCGACGTAGAAGTCAGTCGGACTCACGACCGCCACCACATAGGCGACGTGTCCGTAGTAGCTGTAGCCGTTGCCCGGGCCCCACACCACGATGGCCCCGGGCTTGGGAGTCCGACCGGTCGAGTAGCCCATGGCCGCGGCGTTGCCGAGCCACTGGTCCGCGTTGCCGCTCCACGGGACCTCACGCAGCGAGGCGACATACCAGGTGCACTGGCCCCAGGGAAAGGAATTGGGAATGCTCCCGAAGGCAAAGGGGCAGAGCACGCCGCCGCACATGCCGGAGCCCTCGCCGCCCTTGGCGGCAGCTGCGGCGGCAGCAGCGGCAGCAGCAGCCGCAGCAGCCGCGGCCTCCTCGGCGGCCTGCTGCTGTGCTCGCACGGAGGCGATCTGGCCGAGCAGCGAGTTGCGCTGGCTCACCAGGCCGGCGGCCTGGCCGCCGAGGGAGGCCGCCTGCTGCTTGAGCTCCGACTCCTGGCCCTGCAGCGCGGCCTGATCGGCCTCGAGCTGGCTCTCAGCTTGAGCGACCTTGGCGAGGCTGGACTGCTGCGTCTGCTGCAGGGCGTCGAGCGCCTGCTGGTCCGCCTCCACCTGGGCCATCAGCTCCTGGACCTTCCGGCTCACCGAGGTGGCCGAGTCCAGCTGCTCCATGAAGTCCGCGATGCTCTGACTGTCGACCAGCCCGTCCACGACGCCGGACCCGCCCTTGGTGTAGATCTCCACGGTGAGCTGGGTGAGCTGCACCTTCTGCGCCGCCAGGTGGGTGGTGTCGACCTGGATCGCCTCGGCGGTCTGGGCCAGGGCCAGGTTGAGCTGGTCGATCTGGGTCTGGTCCGACGCTATCTGGGCTTCGGTCACGGCGATCTGCTGCTGCACGGCGGCGGCCTTGGTGTTCGCCGCCGCCTCACTCCCCTGCAGGCTCTGCAGCTGAGTGCCGAGACTGTTGTACTGGCTCTGGAGCTGGCCGATCTGCTGATCGTAGGCATCGGTCAGCCGGATGCCGCGGAGGGCCACCCCGGAGGGCGGGGGCACGGCAGCCGCCAGTGCTCCGATCAGGAGAACGGAGGCGGCGAGCTTGCAGGTGAGGCGTGTGGTGCGGCGCAAAGATCCGTATCCCGAGTTCGACGTGGGACGCGGAGCTTATCAGCGGCTCGCCGAGCCCCCGGAGACGACTTCGACGCCTTTTCATCGAGTCGTGACGCTGCCGTCACGGCTGTTGGGTTGTCCTAGCTGTTCGCGGTGCTTGACGCGTTATGACCGGACACCCGGGCTCTGCTCACGTGGTCGCGGATGGAGGCCCGGAGTTCTCCACTCAGAGAGAAGCAGGCGACTGTGTAGAGTTGGGCGCGAACAGCAGATGGAGGATCGGTCAACGTGAGCGAAGTGCCGGAGGCCAAGCCCGCCGAGTCGACGACACCCACACTCGCCCCGCGGGGCCTCGAGGGGGTCGCAGTCGCTGAGACCCGGATCGGAGACGTCCGGGGTGAGGAGGGCTTCTATCACTATCGCGGGTACGACGCGACCGAGCTGGCCCGCCACTGTTCGTTCGAGCAGGTCTGGCACCTCCTGCTGATCGGCGAGCTGCCCAACCCGCGCGAGCTCCGCTGGCTCCAGGACCAGGAAGTCGCCGGACGTGCGCTGCCCGGCGGGGTGTCCACCGCCCTCGACGAGATAGCGCGCCTCCCCGGCTACACGGCCCTGGGGGCACTCCGCACCGCGGTCTCGCTGAGCGCAGCGGCCCTGAATCTCCAGCCGACGCTCGACCTCACCCCCGACCAGGTCCGCGCCGACGCGCTGCGGATGGTCGCGCTCACCCCCGTCCTGCTCATGAGGCTCCACCGCGTGCACCAGGGGCTGGCGCCGGTCGATCCCGATCCCGACCTGGGCTACGCCGCCGCCTACCTCCAGATGCTGACCGGCAAGCGGCCGGATCCCGAGGCGGCACGCGCTCTGGAGCAGTACATGATCCTGACCATGGACCATGGGTTCAACTCGAGCACCTTCACCGCCCGGGTGATCACTTCCACCGGGAGCGACATGGGCTCGGCGCTCACGGGGGCCATCGGCGCCCTCGCCGGCCCCCTCCACGGCGGGGCACCGTCGCGGGCCCTGGACATGCTCGACGCCATCGGCACCCCGGACCGCGCCGAGGAGCATCTCCGCGACGAGGTCAAGGGCGGCCAGCGCCTGATGGGCTTCGGGCACCGCGTCTACAAGACCGATGACCCCCGCTCTGTCCTCCTCCACGAGGTGGCGCGCGGTCTGGGCGGTCCGCAGGTGGAGTTCGCGGAGCATGTCGAGGCGACCGCGCTCCGGGTGCTCAGCGAGCTCAAGCCGGGCCGGCGCCTCTACACCAACGTCGAGTTCTACTCCGGCGTGGTGATGAACACCGTGGGGCTCTCGCGGGACATGTTCACTCCCACGTTCGCGTGCAGCCGCACGGTGGGGTGGACCTCCGCCGTCGCGGAGCAGGCGAGCAACAACCGGCTGATCCGCCCCTCGGCCATCTACGTCGGTCCTCCCGCACCCCGACCGCTGCCCGAGGGTTACGCGTACGCGTGAATCCGGGCCCGGCCCGGAGGTTTGAGTGTCAGGGGCCGGGTGTCAGGTCTGGCTGGAGGCGGCCCAGAGATTGATCCCGCTCTCGGTCGCCAGCCGGTCGATCGCCTCCAGCTCCTCGGGGGCGAAGTCGAGCCGATCCAGGGCGGCAAGGTTCTCCTCGAGCTGGGCGACGCTGCTCACCCCGATCAGCGCCGAGGTCACCCGCGGGTCGCGGAGCACCCAGGCAAGGGCCATCTGAGCGAGCGACTGCCCACGCTGCGCGGCCAGCAGATGGAGCCCGCGGATCTTGGCGAGCGTCGCCTCGGTCAGCATCTCCGGGGTGAGCGAACCTTGGCGGCGGGCGCGCGATCCCTCGGGGATGCCCTCCAGGTACCTGTCGCTCAGCAACCCCTGGGCGAGCGGAGAGAAGACGATGCAGCCGATGCCCCTCCCGCCCAGGACATCGAGGAGTCCGCCCTCGATCCAGCGGTTGAGCATGGAATAGGAGGGCTGGTGGATGAGGATCGGCGTACCCAGCCCGGCCATGATCCCGGCGGCCGCCTCGGTGGTCTTGGCCGAGTACGAGGAGATGCCCGCGTAGAGTGCCTTGCCCTGGCGCACCGCGGTGTCGAGGGCGCCGAGCGTCTCCTCCAACGGGGTCTCGGGGTCGAAGCGGTGGGAGTAGAAGATGTCGACGTAGTCGACCCCCATCCGCTTCAGGCTCTGGTCAAGGCTGGCCAGAAGTTGCTTGCGCGAACCCCATTCTCCGTAGGGGCCCGGCCACATGTCGTAGCCGGCTTTGGTGGAGATCACCAGCTCGTCGCGATGAGGGCGGAGATCGGTGGCGAGGATGCGTCCGAGGGTCTCCTCCGCGGAGCCGTAGGGCGGTCCGTAGTTGTTGGCGAGGTCGAAGTGGGTGATCCCGAGGTCAAAGGCGCGCAGCAGGACGCTGCGGCTCTCACTCAGCGGCCGCTCGGCGCCGAAGTTCTGCCAGAGGCCGAGGGAGATCAGCGGAAGCCGGAGGCCGCTCCGGCCCGAGCGGCGGTAGGACATCGATTGGTAGCGGGCGGGAGCAGGGACGTAGGTCACCGGGGGCCCTCCATGCGACGGAAGTGACACCGGGCGCGGGTCCCGCGGGGGCCGGGCACGGATGTTTGTGTTGCCGCTGAATCTTCGATGGCTATGATAGAGGCGTGCACATGCGTTCGCATGTTCGGCGGACGCCTCTGCGCTGATCGGCACGGAGATCCGGAGAGCCCATGACCGGGGACGTCTTCAACGACTTCTGCATCCAGGCGGCGACCGTCAACGGGTCGGGATCGCAGTCCTCCAACCTCGTCATCACCAAGGCCCTGCACCACATGGGCATCCCGGTGGCGGCCAAGAACGTCTTCCCCTCCAACATCGAAGGGCAGCCGACCTGGTACGACATCCGGGTCACCCCGCAGGGGTACCAGGCGCGAAAGCGGACCGTCGACATCCTGATCGCCATGAATCCTGCGACATGGGAGCGCGACGCGGCCAACGTCCGGTCCGGCGGGGCGGTGATCCACGAGGCTGCCCTCCCCCGTTTCGGCGAAGCGGACCGCGACGACGTCTCCTGGTACCCGGTGCCGTTCGCCCGCCTCGCGCGCGAACAGCTGGACGCCAAGCCCGACCTCCGCAAGTACCTGCAGAACATGATCTACGTCGGGGTGCTGGCCGAGCTGATCGGCCTCGACCCGGCCGCCGTCGAGCAGGGGGTCCGGGACCAGTTCCGGACCAAGCCGAAGGCCGCCGACCTCAATCTCGCCGCCGTCAGGGTCGGCGTGGACTACACCCGGGAGAACCTGGTCAAGAGCGATCCCTACCGGGTGACGCCGATGGACGGCACCCGCG
Organism: Candidatus Changshengia sp.; assembly: GCA_003134115.1. Taxonomy (GTDB): domain Bacteria; phylum Chloroflexota; class Dormibacteria; order Aeolococcales; family Aeolococcaceae; genus Changshengia. The sequence goes on along the minus strand of PLAK01000081.1, from coordinate 32,679 downwards.
GAACCGTGCTCCTGGACGGCAACCGCGCCGGTGCGCTGGGCAGCCTCATGGCCGGCTGCACGGTGCTCGCCTGGTACCCGATCACCCCGTCCTCGTCCCTCTGCGAGGCGTTCATCGACTACGCAGAGCGCTACCGGGTGGACGCCGCGACGGGAGAGCGGCGGTTCGCCGCCATCCAGGCGGAGGACGAGCTGGCCGCCATCGGAATCGTGCTGGGCGCGGAGTGGGCGGGCGCTCGGGCCATGACCGCGACCTCGGGGCCGGGGATCTCGCTGATGGCCGAGCTCACCGGACTCGGCTACTACGCCGAGATCCCGGCCGTGATCTTCGACATCCAGCGGGTGGGGCCCTCCACCGGCCTGCCGACCCGGACCATGCAGGGGGACGTGGGCTTCGTCCACACCCTCTCCCACGGTGACACCCGGCACCCGGTGCTCCTGCCCGGGACGGTCATCGAGGTGTACGAGGACGCGCAGCGGGCCTTCGATGTGGCCGACCGGATGCAGCCCCCCGTCTTCGTCCTGAGCGACCTGGACCTCGGCATGAACCTCTGGATGACGGCGCCGCTCCCCTACACGGAGCGTGCCATCGACCGGGGCAAGGTGCTCGATGCGGAGGCCCTGGCGCGGGTCACCGAGTGGGCCCGCTACCGGGACGTCGACGGCGACGGCATCCCCTACCGGACCCTCCCCGGCACCGCCGATCCGCGGGCGGCCTACTTCACCCGCGGATCGGGCCACGACGAGCACGCGCTCTACACCGAGGACCCCGATGTCTACGAGGCCAACATGGATCGGCTCCGCCGCAAGATCGACGGGGCACGGACGCTGCTGCCGGCTCCGCTCGTCGAGGAGTCGGGCAACCGGGTGGCGATCTGCGCCTACGGCTCCACCCACCACGCGGTGGTCGAGGCCCGGCACCAGCTGGCCGATCATGGGGTGGAGACGGACTACCTGAGGATCCGCGGGCTGCCCCTGCATCCGGCGGTGGCCGAGTTCATCGCCCGCCACGACCGCGTCTACGTGGCCGAGCAGAACCGCGACGGCCAGATGGAGGCCCTGCTCCGCCAGGAGCTCCCCGGGGAGCTGGCGGACCGGCTGCGGAGCATCCGCCATTTCAATGGCGTCCCCATCGACGCCGAGGCCATCAGCGACCCGTTGCTGGCCGGTGAGCTGGCCCAGCGGGAGCCCGCGGATGACCGGGCCGCCGCTGCCCACCACGTGCCGGTCGCCTGAGGAGAGAGCCGTGGCCATCGCCATCGAGAAGCTGAATCGCCTGGGTCTCAACCGTGACGACTACAAGGGTGCGCACACCACCCTCTGCGCAGGCTGCGGGCACAACTCGATCACCAACCACATCGTCAAGGCGCTCTACGACAGCGGCATCGAGCCCCATCTGCTGGCCAAGATGAGCGGGATCGGCTGCTCCTCCAAGGCTGCCGCGTACTTCGTCGAACATGCCCACGGCTTCAACGGTGCCCACGGCCGGATGCCGTCGCTCGCGACCGGGGCTAAGCTCGCCAACCGCGACCTGGCCGTGTTCGGGATCAGCGGGGATGGCGACACCGCCTCGATCGGGCTGGGGCAGTTCTGCCACATGATCCGGCGCAACCTCGACATGACCTACGTCGTCGAGGACAACGGCGTCTACGGCCTCACCAAGGGCCAGTCCTCGGCCACGGCCGACCTCGGATCCCGGCCCAAGCGGGGACCGGCCAACCGGTACGAGCAGATCGACATCTGCGCTCTGGCCATCGAGCTGGGGGCGAGCTTCGTCGCCCGCAGCTTCAGCGGCGACGGCAAGCAGCTCGTCCCCCTGCTCCAGGCCGCCCTGGCCCACCGGGGCACGGCGATCCTCGACGTGATCAGCCCCTGCGTCACCTTCAACGATCATGACGGCAGCACCAAGAGCTATGCCTACGTCAAGGACCACGACGCCCCGGTCAACACCCCCGACTACATCGCCCCCCAGGAGGAGATCCTCGTCGACTATGAGCCGGGGACAGTGCAGGACGTCGAGCTGCACAACGGCTCCCACATCCTCCTGCGCAAGGTCGGCGACGACCACGACGCCCGCGACCGGATGGTGGCGATGCGCCTCCTCTTCGAGGCCCGCCAGAGCGGCGAGATCGCGACCGGGCTGCTCTACGTCAACCCCGAGGCGGACGACCTCTGCACCCGCGAGGCGCTTCCATCACGACCCCTGGCCCAGCTCCCGATCGAGGAGCTGCGGCCATCGCGGGAGCAGTGGGACGCGCTGATGGCGGGGCTGGCGTAGGGCCCTCAACCACTCCCCCCTACGCCGAGGGTGCGCCGCTCTCCCGCACGACGCCGAGCGCCGATCCCACATCCCTGAGCCATGCCAGCAGGAGCCCCGGGGCGCCGCGCACAGCACTGCCGACCGCGGGGACGACGCGCAGACCGCGGATGTGGGCGACCACCAGGAGCTGAAAGACGAAGGCCGCCGCCGTCACCCACATGTACACCGGGGCGAGCAGCGTGAAGAGGGGAGCCGCGTGCGATTGGACGGTGACCCCGGTGTCGAAGACGTATTCAGCCACCTCGGCCGGCCCCGCCAGGAGCAGCCAGAAGAGCACCGCCACCACAGTCGCCCTGCGCTCGAAGAGGCCCGCGACACCGACCTCGCGCACCCAGCAGAAGAGGCCGATCAGCGGGATGAGCAGGAAGAGGAAGTAGGGGCGCTCGGTGAGCGGGCTGACCAGCATGATGGCCTCGATCGCCAGGCCCACCTCGAGAAGGGAGAGTGCGTCGCGGCGGAGCGGCCGGGTCGAAGTGACCGCGACGGTCAGGACGATGACGACCACCGCGAGCACGAGCCAGAGGACGGTCACGGCCCCGGGGGCGACGGTGAGCGGATGGGCCGCCGGGTTGATCGTGAAGAGACGGGCCAGCACTCCCTTGGGAGACTCGTTGTGGAGGAAGGGCAGGTACTGATTGGCCCAGAACCCCCAGGCAGTCCAGAAGTCCGACCACGCCCGCTGACCGAGGAGGAGGAAGGGCGCGAGCCCGAGGATCGCGGTCGACACGGCGGCCACGATCGCGAAGCGGAAGTCGCGCCTCCAGAGGAGGAAGAGCGCGAGCAGGAGCAGCTCCGGCTTGACCGCGCTGCCGGCGCCGAGAAGCACGCCGGCAAGCCCCGCCCGGCCCGCCGAACGCGCCCAGAGCGCGGCGCAGATCAGGGCCATCACCAGGAGGTCGCTCTGGCCGAGATCCCACTCCCGATGGACCGGAAGGGTGACCGCGGATGCCGCGGCCAGGACCAGCAGCAGGGCCGCGCTCGGGCGGAGCCCGGCGGCGCGGAGAGCGGCGTGGACGGAGAACACCACGAAGGCGACGTTGAGCAGGTCCCAGGTGGTCAGAGCGCCCCAGTGAGGAAGGAGGGTGAGAGGCACCATGAGGTAGGCGAAGAAGGGCGCGTAGACGTAGACCTGCGTGGTCCAGTAGGCGCCATTGCCGGCCGGGGTGTAGGCGTGGATGAAGCTCATCACCCCGAGGTAGGGATTGGTGCCGGACCGGACGTCGAGGCCTGACTGGTAGAAGGTGCGGAAGTCCGCCCAGCTGAACCGTGCCGCGCCGTAGCGCATCACGTAGAGGGCGGCCGCCGCGATGACCAGGACGCTGATCGGCACCGCCCACGGACGCAGCCAGGCCACGATGCCGGGCAGCCGGCGGTCGAAGACAGCCGCGTCGAAGGGGGTGCGGGGCGGTCCCGTGTCCGGCTCGGTGCCGCCGGGCTGCTGCGACAGCCGCCCACCTCTGGTGCTCACCGGCGCGATGATGGCACGCCGGGCAGGCGGGGGACCCATCGGCCCCCGGATACGCCGCCGGCGTCGGTTGCGGGCAGGGCCCGGGCGGCGCGGTGCGGGCCGGCTGTCAGCCGAGCCCGGTGGGGCCCATCACCGAGGCGACCAGATCATCGCGCAGCCAGACGATCTCCGAGCCCGACTCGTTGACCTGCTTGTATCCGGAGGCCAGCAGGGAGCTGATCTCCGGCCAGTAGCTCACGCTGTCCCCATCCGTGATCACGAGCGCGGGCTCGAGCGCGGCGACCCGCTGGGCCACCGGCCCGNNCTCGTCGTTGTAGATGGGCGGCGTCGGCAGGAGCAGCTGGAGGTCGGCCATGTCGTAGAGCCAGACGTCCGCCGACCAGACCACGGCGGAGCCGCCCTCGAGCCCGTGGGCGCGGATCCACGCCGCCACCTCGCTGTCCTCGGCAACCCGCGCGTCGAACTGATCCTGGTAGGTCGTCAGCGACTGACCTCGGGTGAGTGTCGAGATGGCTCCGAAGTAGTAGGTGGCAAAGCTGTGATTGCCGGTTGCCAGAGCCGGGGGCCAGTCCAGCCCGGTCGGCGACGCACCCACCAGACCGAGGCCGGTGGCCAGCATGAGCCCGGCACCGGCCAGGCGCCGCGGGCTCGGCGCCCCGGCCGGGAGGCGCAGCCTCAGGCTGCTGAGGGCCAGTGCGGTCGGGACCAGGGAGGGCAGCAGGTAGTGGGGGTACGGCTGTCCGGCCACCGTTGGGACGAGGAGGGCCACCGCGGCCCAGACCCAGAGTGCCCAGGAGATGTCGCGGTCCCGGCGGCGCAGCCAGACGCCGGACACGACCAGGGTCAGCACGACCAGCACCACGATCGCCCGGATCACCATTGGGAGCTGCAGGCTCCCCGGAACGGCAGCCTCCACCTGGCCCCGGGTGAACTGGACCCAATAGCCGACCAGGGCGTATGCGACCTTCCCCGGTCCCGCGGTCAGCAGGGCGGGGATGAGCCACGCCGCGGTCAGGCCGGTGACCGTCGCCGCGAAGGTGGCCACCCTGCGCCAGCTCGCCTGGCCGGCCGTGGCGAGGATCAGGCCGAAGACGCACGTGTCGGCCAGTGCCGTCTGCTGGTAGGCGATGCCGGCCGCGGCCAGCGCGCCCACCGCCACCGGCCACAGCGGCCAGCGACGGGTGTCGGGAGCTGCGACCCGGGTGAGNNGCTCGGCGTCGAGGAGGGGGGTGCCCAGCATGATGGCGGCGAGGACCAGGGCCACCACGGCACGGCGGCGGCCGAGAAGGCGATTGGCCGCGTAGGCGACGGCGAGCAGGGTGAGCAGACCAGTCAGGAAGGTGACGACGTGGAGGGTCACCTCGCTCGTGCCCAGGAAGTGGATCACGGCCGCGACCGTCCAGATCTCCAGAGGTGGCTTGTTGGTCCAGATCTGGGAATAGAGGACCTTGCCCTGGAGGAGGGCGCGGGCGGTGGTGACGTAGCCGGCCTCGTCGGTGTACCAGTGGGGCTCGAGGAAGGAGGGGATGCGGAGCAGGCCGTAGAGGGCGAGGGGTCCGATCAGCCAGATGCGGAGCCGGAGCCGGTAGGTGGAGGCACGGCTTGCTGCCGCACGACATCGTCCCCCCGCCGCCGCCGCCACTGCCGTCCTCCGTCTCAGCGGCCGTCGCGGCCACCCTGATCGGTCCCCGCGTCCGGGAACCCCAATCCATCGTCCCCCGCCAACCTTTCGCGCGCGTTAACGGGCGACCGATGTGTCATCGTGCCACCTCGTGGCCGTCGCGCCGGAGCATTCTCCACTCTCCGCTACCCGTGGGGCCCGCCCCCGCCTGCCCCGCCCTGGCCTCGGCGGGCTGATCGTGGGCGCCGCTCTGATCGCGACGCTCGTCGTCATCTGCCGCCGGGTCGGCGACCCGGACTTCTGGTGGCACATGGAGACGGGCAGCTGGATCATCGACCACGGCGCGTTCCCGAGCCACGAGTTGTTCACCTACACGGCCTCCAACCGGACCTGGGCGGATCAGGAATGGGGCAGCGAGGTGCTCGGCGACCTGATCTTCCGGGCCGGGGGGTTCCTGGCCTTCAGCCTCGCGTACGTCGCCGTCACCTGGGTGGGCTTCTGGTTCATCTGGCGACGCATCGCGCTGGAGCGCGTCCCCGCCCTGATCGCGGGCGGTTGCATCGCGGTGGCCGCTGCTGCCGGCGTGGAGGTCTGGGGCCCCCGGTCGCAGATGATCAGCTTCGCCCTGACCTGCCTGACCCTCTACTGGGTCGAGTCCTACCTGCGGGATCGCAACCGCCACCTCTTCCTCCTGCCCCTGGTGACGGTTGTCTGGGCCAATCTCCACGGCGGGTTCGTCTACGGTCTGGCCGTGGTGGGGCTCGCCGCGGTCACCGAGGCCGTGCTCTGGCTCGTCTCACCAGCGGACGGTGCCCACCGCCGCCGATCACTCCGGCTCGGGGCGGTGCTGGCCGCCTGCGCGGTCGCCGGCCTGCTCAACCCCATCACCTTCCACGCCTACCAGGCCGCCATCCTGACCCAGACCAGCGCCGCCCAGCAGACCTTCATCGCCGAATGGCACTCGCCGAGCTTCCACTCCATCGGTGAGCTGGGCCTCGAGCTGCTGCTCCTCCTGGTGGTGTTTGCCATGGCGTTCCGCCGGCCCCGGCTGTGGGACGCGCTGGTCACCGTGGTCGGCATCTACGCCGCCCTCTCGGCAGTGCGCAACGCTCCGCTCGCCGCCGCCGCGCTGACCCCGATGGTCGCCTGGTCCCTCGGCGGCTTCTGGGAACGGAGCCGGTGGCAGGAGCCACTCGGAAGGTGGATCCAACGCCGCGCCTCCGACCTCCTCATCCTCGTCTCCGCGGGCGCGTTGATCGTCACCGTGGGGGCGGTCGGCATCGCAGCCCACACGCTGAGCAGCCAGACGGCGAGCACCGATGCCAACTTCCCGGTCGGAGCCGCCAACTGGCTGGAGGCCCACCCGACCGTCGGGACCCGGATGTTCAACGCGTACGACTGGGGCGGGTACCTCATCCACCGCTTCTACCCGGACCGCCCCGTCTTCATCTACGGCGAGGCGACCGAGCTGGGCAACCAGCTGCTGCAGCAGGTGAGCGATGTCGAGAACGCCGAGCCCGACTGGCAGACAATCCTCGACGAGCATGGCGTCAACTACGTCGTCGAGCGCACCGACTCGGCGCTCAGCATGGCGCTGGGCGTGGACACTCAGTGGAAGCAGGTCTACGACGACGGCTTCGCGGTGATCTTCGTCAAGCGTTAGCAGGGTCGGCCGGGGGCGCTCCCGCGGTCTCCGGTACCGGTGCCGGTGGGGCGGTCGGAGCGCCGGCAGGCTTCTCCTCCCCGCCTTCCCGGTCGTGCTCGCGGCGGCTGAAGTACCAGCGGAGCCCGGCCGTGATGCCGCCGAAGAAGACGAAGAGCACCACTGCCGTGACCACCGGGGCGCTGCCGGGATGGGCGGACGCGGACTGCGGCCGCAGCTCCACCTCGATCAGGCCGAACACCGCAATGCCGAAGGTGGCGGCCCACGCGCCCCGGTTCCACTCAATCAGCGTGCCGCCGGGCAGGAATCGAAGCGGCATCAGGCCGATGACGTTGCCGACCAGGCCGCCGACGAAGACCGAGCCCAGGAGGTCGGCCAGCAGCACCACCGGGAACGACGCACCGTGAACCGCGGCGGCCCGGCCCACCGGGATCCAGAGGAGCCAGGCGACCACTGCGATGCCGAGGCCCGCGATGGCGGCGAGGGCGACGGTGTGACCCTGCTCGGGCTGGGGGAGGGTGCCTTGGAAGGCGAGCCCGGCGATCACGCCGTAGAGGTAGCCGGGCTCGAAGGAGCTGAGCCGGGAGATCAGGACACAGATGGCAGCAACCGCAAGGCCCGCGGGCAGCGCGTGCAGCCGCACCTCGACAGCGTGGCGGCGCAGGCGCCGGTAGACGGCCCCCACCGCGCCCCCGACCGCGACCCCCACCAGGATGGAGAGCACGACGGCCAGGTAGGTGGCGGCGGAGCGGAGGTTGAGGCCGAAGCCGCGATCGTTGAGGCTCCCCAGGGCGGCCCCCACCAGCACCACGGCCGCGAAGGCGCCGACGTGGATCAGCCCTCGCGCCTCCCGCTCGGCGTCACGGCGGAACCGTCTCAGCCACCGCAGCCGGCGGAGGCTGATGTCGCGGATCTCGTCGTAGTTCTCCTCGAAGGTGCGGTTGAAGAGCTGGGCGGGGAAGGTGATGAAGAGGATCACCGCGAGTGTGATGGCCGCTCCCACCAGGGTGTGGACGGGTGACCCGAAGGCCTGGGCGGGCGTCGCCAGAGCCGAGGAGAAGGTGGAGACGTCGGGATTGGCGGCGGCGGTCGTCCTCGCCGGTGCGGCGCAGGCAAGGCTCGTCGAAGGCGGGAAGGCGGTCCCCAAGGGCACCGCGAGAAGGCTGAGGTTCTCGGCACCCGTGGACTGGCCCGCGCCGCCGACGCACACCCAGCCCTCGGGGCTCACCTCGCTCCCGGATACCACCGTCGCCTGCCAGCCGCCGGCCGCGTCCCTCTTGGCTTGAACGACGGTGAGCGTGAGGATGTCGTGCTGCAGGTTCGCCGGTGGCGGGCAGGGTGGTATGCCGGGACCGCCATAGCCGCTGCGAGGCGTCGTCCCCGAGTACGAGCTCCCGGCGTGGGCCAGCCCCGTCGAGGGGTACCAGATGAATTGGACCGAGTTGTCGTACAGAGGCAGGATGCCGCCGCCCGACGGGGCCAGTGTCGCCGTGCACTGGCCGGAGGGGGAGCAGACCGTGGAGAGACTGACCGTCTGGAGGGCGGCGGTGCCGGCCTTCGGGATTGCCGCGGGCACGGTCCCGGTGGGCGGCTCGACGGTCATCTTGAGCTGCCACTCGCCGCTCAGGGTTGCGGCGGCGAGGTTGCCGCAGTCGGCCATCGCACCCACCGCCGTGGCGACGGCCATGGCTGCCGCGGCGGCGGCGGCGATGGGCAGGCGCAGCCGATGGACCAGGGATCTCCGCGGGCTCTCCACCGCTTCCCCCTTCACGTCGAGCGGTCACCGCCGGTGCGGCGCGTGTCGAGTATGCCATCCGCGGAGAGGGCCGACGAGCCCCCTTCGATCCGGGTAACCTCTGTGTCGACCCGGCTCCGGCCGGGCGGGCGCCCGGGCGGCCGGGGCGGGCGTCACTGCCGGCCCGGCCCGAGGAGCCGCATGGTGTCCACCGCCTGGCAACCGCCGCCGCCCCAGGGGGGCGACCCCACGCCGCCGGGGTACCCGTGGCCCCCGATGGCCTCTCCGCCCCCGTACCCCTACCCCCCGAATGCCGCTCAGGGGCCATGGCCGGGACCATATCCCCCGCCGGGGCAGTACCCCCCGCCCTATCCGTCCCCCTACCCCTATCCGGCGTACGCGAGCCCGGGTACCAACGGACTGGCGATCGCCGCGCTGGTGCTCGGCATCCTCTGGCTGTACTGGGTGGGGTCCATCCTGGCCGTCATCTTTGGCCACATCGCCCTCTCCCAGGTCCGCCGCACCGGCCAGGGGGGCCGGGGGCTGGCCATCGCAGGGCTCGTCCTCGGATACGTCGGGCTGGCTCTGCTCCTCCTGGTCATCTTCCTGGTCATCGTCGGGGTGACGGTCGCGCACACCGGGACGGTCCAGGGCTGATGAGCGCGACCCGAACCCGCTACGCCTACCTCGGCCCGGAGGGCACCTTCGCCGAGACCGCGGCGCGCAGTCTCCCGGAGAGCGGGGACGTGGACCTGGTCCCGGTGGAGACGGTCGCCGACGCCTTCGCCGCCGTCCGCGACGGGTCGGTGGGAGCGGCGGTGGTGCCCTTCGAGAACTCGGTGGAGGGGTCGGTGAGCGGCACCCTCGACGAGTTTGTGAGCGGCAGTCCGCTGCATATCGCCCGCGAGATGCTGGTCCCCGTCCGCCTCTCCCTGCTGGCGCGCCCTGGCACTGAGCTCGGCTCGATCCGGGTGGTCGCCTCCCACCCCCATGCGACCGCCCAGTGCCGGCACTGGCTCCGGACCCATCTGCCCGAGGCCAGGGTCCGCTCCACCCCTTCGACGGCGGAGGCCGCCGCGGCGGTGGCGGAAGGGGGGGATGGCACCGCCGCGGCCGTCGCGGCACCCGCCAACGCCGGGCGGTACGGGCTGGTCGAGCTGGCCTCCGACATCGGCGACCATCACCACGCGGTGACCCGCTTCGTCATGGCGGTCGCACCGCGGTCCCTGCCGCCGCCGACCGGTGCCGACCGGACGACCGTGGTCACCCTGATCGCCGACGACCACCCCGGGGCCCTCCTGGAGCTGCTCACCGAGTTTGCCGTTCGGGGAGTCAACCTCACCCGAATCGAGTCACGCCCCACCGGCCACGGCCTGGGCCGCTATTGCTTCTCGATCGACTGCGAGGGCCACATCGAGGAGGCCCGCGTCGGCGACGCCCTGGCCGCCCTGCATCGCTTCTGCGAGGAGGTCCGCTTCTGCGGCTCCTATCCACGGGCCGACGGCGAGGCACCCCGGTTCCGGCATGGGACGGCGGACGCCGACTTCAAGGCGGCGGCCGAGTGGCTGGACCGGACCCGGCGGGGGACGGCCTGAGGGGGTCCGAGCCCGGGAAGCGGATGCCTCCCGGCTTTGCGCTCCCGCGATGCCCTGTTACGCGGCTGTGGCCAAACCTCCCAGGTTCCCGTCAAGGCCCAACGGTAGGCTCACTAGCGACGTCTAGTGCATTTGCTCTACCCGGCGAGAAGGGCTGGAAAGGGAAGATCATGGAACGGCGCGGGCGGAGGCCCCGGCGCACCCGGTTCATCCGGGTGACCCTGGTCCTCGCGGCGACGGTTGCGGGCACCGGCCTGGTCGGCTTCGGTGGCCTGGCGGCCTGGCAGGGCTACACGGAGAACGCCGGCAACAGCGTCGCCGCCGGGACCGTGACCCACAGCAACGCCGTGGGATCCGCGACCTGCACCTCGGTGACCTCGGCGACCCAGCTCAACCAGGCCGGCAACGTCTGCGCGGCGATCATCAACGTCACCGGCGTCGACCCCGCCTCCCCCGCCACCCTGGCGACCGGTGGGGTCAAGATCACCAGTACCGGGACCCTGAAGAGCACCTTCACGATGCAGATGGCCGCCGCGCCGACGGGCAACCTCTGTGCCGACCTGGTGCTCACCGTGGTCGACACGAGCAGCGTGACCAACTACGCGGCCACCGTGCTCACCACCCAGATGGGCACCATCGCTGTTAACGACAGCGCGGGGGCCAGCCTGTGGCCGGGCACCTCCCCAGGACCGGCGGGCAGCGACACCTACACCTTCACCGTCACCAAGGGGGCCAACTTCAACACCGACGCCTCCGACGCCGGCCAGAGCTGCGGCTTCTCGATCCTCTTCACCCAGGTCGCCGCCTAGGTCAGCACGGTGCCAGGTCAGCTGGTCGTAGCCGCCTCAGGGGTGCGGAGGACGACGGCAGCGACCACGAGGCCGATGCCCACGATCTCGAGGGGCTGCGGGACCTGACGGAGCAGCACCAGCCCCATGACCGTCGCCGTGGCCGGCAGCATGCTGAGCAGGAGCGCAAAGGCCCCGCGCGAGAGCCGCCGGAGCAGCACCTGGTCGAGGGCGTAAGGGATGACGCTGGAGAGTAGGCCGGCGCCGACCGCGAGGAGCAGGACGGCGCCGTGGCCGGCGCTCTCCACCGCGGGGGCGGCCGCGAGCGGCGCGATCGCCACCGTCCCGACGGCCATCGCCGCCGCCAGGCCCGTGGTGCCCAGACCACGCCGGGCCACCTGGTGGGCCAGGACGATGTAGAGCGCCCAGAAGAGTCCGGCGGCGAGGGCGAGGCCGACACCCAGCGCGCTGCCCGACACGCTGATCCTGCTCAGCATGCCCACGCCGGCCATCGCCACCAGCAGCGCGGCCAGGTTGCGCAGCCCACGGACGGCGATCGCGGCCACCAGGATCGGGCCGATGAACTCGATGGCAACGGTCGTGCCCAGCGGGAGCCGGTCGATGGCGAGATAGAAGGTGAGGTTCATGGCGGCGAGCGCGATCCCGAAGGCCACGACCAGCAGAAGTGCGTCCCGCTCCTGACCGCGCAGCTCCCGCCAGGGCCGGCGCCAGGCCCCGAGGACGAGCGCGCCGGTGAGCACGCGGATCCAGGCGACCCCCGCCGCCGGCATCGCTCCGAAGGCGCGCACCGCGAGGGACGCCCCGGCGTACTGGGAGACCGCGTTGACGACGAAGAGCCCGACGAGGTGCGGGGGGGTGCCGCCGCGGGCCTTCGGGGAGGTGGGGTCGGGGACGCTGGCGCTGTCGTTCACGGGGGCCGGACCGCGGCGGTCCCCCTCCCGGGCGGGGCAGGTGCCCGCCTGGCGAGCGAGATGCCGGGGCGGCCCGTGAGACTACCCGGTTTCCAGCGAGGCCCGCAGCCGGATCTCAACCCCGGCGAGCGCCTTGGACACCGGGCAGCCCGTCCTGGCCGCCTCCGCCGCCGCCTGGAACGCCGCATCGTCGATGCCCGGGACGCGCGCCCGGACCTCCAGATCGATGGAGGTGATGGCGGCCCCGTCCGCTCGACCGGTCTCGAAGGCCACGCTGGCGGCGACGACGATCTGCTCCGCCGGATGCCCCGACTTGGCGAGCTCGTTGGAGAAGGCCATGCAGAAGCAGCTGGAATGGGCGGCGGCGATCAGCTCCTCGGGGCTGGTCGCCCCCTGCTCGCGCTGGGTCCGGCGGCTCCAGGAGATGGCCAGCTCGGGGAAGGCCCCGCTACCCGAACGGACGCTCCCGCGTCCCCCGATCAGGTCTCCGGACCAGGTCGCCTCGGCGGTGCTGTGTGCAGTCGGCATTGGTCAGCCTCCCTGTGACGGTTGCGGTTGCGCGCCAGGTGGCGGAGCCCGGTACGGAATGGCCGGCGCCAATGCGCCTGGCGGACAGTGGGCCGCGGCCAACCCCGGGCACCATGGCCGCCTCCGCTCAACGCTCCATAATGATAGTGTCAATGGGCGATGTTGCGAGTGTGGACACTCAACTTCCACGGCCCAAACCGGCGCGGAGGCGCCCGCTGCGGAGGGAGCCCGATCCCCCGGTGACGGCGCACGCTCCCGCCTCGCCCACGAGAGACGACCGCCGGTCCGCGGACGCGCTCGCCGTGGCCATGGAGCGGACCCGGTCGGATCTGCTCGACATCGCCGTCCACGAGCTGCGCTCGCCGCTCACAGTGATCCAGGGTTACGCCTCTTTGCTCGACGGAGGCGACCTCGGAGAGCTCGGAGAGGCAGCGCTCAAAGCGGTGCGGGTGATCGCCGCCAAGGCTCACGAGGCTCAGGAGCTGGCCACCTCGCTGCTCACCGTGGCCCGTCTGGAGACCAACGAGCTGCGCATCGACCGGGAGGAGATCGCCCTCGCCGCCCTCCTCGACGCCGTGCGCGACCGGGTGAACCCGCGCCTCGACCTGGGCGGCGGGACCCTGAGCCTCGACTGCGCGGCCGGTGCCCGGGCCCTGGGGGACGCCGACCTGGTGGCCCGGATCATGGACAACCTTGTCAACAACGCGCTGATCTACTCCGAGCCGCCGGCGACGGTGGCGGTGACCGTCCGCCCCACCCCGGGTGCCGTCGAGATCCGGGTGGCCGACCGCGGACCGGGCGTTCCCGAGGGGGATCGGGAGCGGATCTTCGAGCGATTCGTCCGGGGAGCGGGGGCGGGACGAGCCGCCGGGACCGGGCTGGGCCTCTACGTGAGCCGCGAGTGCGCCCGGCGGATGGGCGGCGACCTGGTGCTGGAGAGGAGCCGTCCCGGTGACGGCAGCACCTTCCTGCTCAGCCTCCCCCCGGCCTGACGCGCACCTACGACAGCCTCACCCTGGGGTCGAGGACGGCATAGATGGCATCGACCACGATATTGGCGACGACGATGAAGGCGGCGGCGACCAGCACGATCCCCTGGATGACCGGCAGATCCTCGCGGCCGATGGCGCTCACCACGTTCTCCCCCAATCCCGGCAGGCCGAAGACGGTCTCCGTGATGATGGCGCCGCCGAGGACGCTGGCCAGGTCGATCCCGAACTGGGTCACGATCGGGGTGATCGCGGCCCGGAGCGCGTGGCGGTAGATGATCCGCCGCTCCGAGAGCCCCTTGGCCCGAGCGGTGCGGATGTAGTCCTCCCCCAGGACCTCGAGGAGCGAGCTGCGCGAGAGCCGGGCGTAGGTGGCCGCGGTGATCAGGGCCAGGGTCAGCCAGGGGAGGAGCAGGTCGCGGGCCCACTCCGCGGGATTGGTGAGGAACGGCGTGAAGTTGCCCGCGCCCGGGAAGATGGAGATGCCGTGGGTGGTGAGGACATAGAAGAAGACGTAGAGGAGCAGCAGGCCGAGAATGAAGGTGGGCGTCGAGAGCCCGGTGAGGACGAAGACGGTGGCACTGCGGTCCCACACGCTGCGGGGACGGCGAGCGGCCAGGATGCCGACGCTCAGCCCGAGGATGAGCCAGATGATGCCGGCGCCCACCGCCAGGGAGATGTCGACCTGCACCCACCGGCCAAGCAGCGTGGTCACCGGCGTGTGCAGCTTGTACGACTCTCCGAGGTTGCCGGTGATCAGCCGGTGCAGGTAACCGAGGTACTGCTGCCAGAGCGGGTGGTTGAGGCCGAGCGAGGCCCGGATGCTCGCCACCTCGGAGAGCGTTGCCGACTTGCCGGCCAGCAGCCGGGCCGGGTCGGGGTTGGTCATGAAGAAGAGAATGAAGACGAGGCTGACGATCACCCAGAGGGTGACGATCCCCTGGACCACGCGCCGGATGATGAATCGGATCATGGCGCCTCCATCCCGCCGCCCAGGGGCTCAGCGCCGGCGCCCGCCGACGCGTCCAGACGGCCGGCCGCCGGCTTCTTGCGGCGCATGGCGAAGAGGCGCTCGGTCCGGGGGTCGAGGGCGTCGCGCACCGAGTCGCCGAGCAGGTTGAAGCCGAGGGTGGTGATGAGCAGCGCGATGGACGGGAAGACCCAGAACCACCAGGCCCCAAAGCCCGCCGACCCCTGGTCGTCGGCGAGCATGTTGCCCCAGGTCGGGGTCGGCGGCCCCACCCCGACACCCAGGTAGTCGAGGGTGGCCTCGAAGACGATGGCCACCGGGACGAGCAGGGTGCCCAGGACGATCACCGGTGCGATGAGGTTGGGGAGGATGTCGACGAACATGATCCGGAAGCTGCCCGCGCCGATGGAGCGGGCCGCCTCGACATACTCCTTCTCCTTCTGGGAGAGGGTCTGGCCGCGCACGATCCTGCCGATCGCGGCCCAGGAGAAGAAGGCGATCACGCCGATGGTGAGCGGCAGGCTCCCCCCGAAGACGGCGGCGAGCACGATCGCCGCCAGCACATAGGGGAAGGAGAGAACCGCATCCATCANNACGTTGTCGGTGCCGAGCAGGAAGCCGGCCTGCCCCGGACCGTAGGGCTGACCGAAGGAGTCAGTCCCGTTGACCAGGTCGGGGTTGTAGGGGCTGTGCCCGGTGATGGACGAGAGCAGGGGAGCGATGAGTGCCAGCACCACCATCAGAAGGATCATGCCGGCCGCCACCCAGGCCATCCGGTCGGAACGCAGCCGGGCGAGAGCCAGCCGCAGCGGGCTGCGCCCCTGGATGCCCCCGGCGGCGTCCAGCGCCTCGGCGGACGGCTCCTCCTCGGCGCCCAGCGCCGCGGAGCTGACCTCGAAGGGTGACAGGCTCACGCCCTGCCCTCCTCTCCGATGTCCGGTGAGGCCGCGGCGAACGCCGTCGCCGCCGCACTGATCGCCGGCGGCGTACCCACCAGCTGCTCCCCTGGGGCCACTGGGAAATGGCAGGCTGTCACATGCCCGACCGCATCGCCTGCCTGCACCCGAAGCGGAGGCTCCTCGACCGAGCAGATGGGCTGCGCCTTCGGGCAGCGGGTGTGGAAGCGGCAACCGGAGGGCGGGTTGATCGGTGACGGGACGTCACCGTAGAGGACGACGCGGTGTGACGAGCGCGCCTTCTCGGGATCAGCCACCATCGAGGCCGAGAGCAGTGCGGCGGTGTAGGGGTGGCGAGGCGAGCCGAAGAGCTCGGCGGTCTCGCCCATCTCCACGATCTTGCCCAGGTACATGACCGCCACCCGGTCGCTGACATGCTCCACCACGGCGAGGTCGTGCGCGATGAAGACGTAGGTGAGGTTGAACTCCCCCTGCAGGTCCTCGAGCAGGTTGATGATCTGGGCCTGGACGGAGACGTCCAGGGCGGAGACCGGCTCGTCGCAGACGATCAGGCTCGGCCGCAGCGCCAGGGCGCGGGCCACCCCGATGCGTTGCCGCTGCCCTCCGGAGAACTCGGAGGGGAAGCGGTTGTAGTGCTCGGGATTGAGGCCCACCACCTCCATGAGCTCCTGGACCTGCCGCTTGCGTTCGCCGCCGTCGGCGACGCCGTGGATGGCCAGGGGATCGCCGATGATCGAGCCGACCCGGCGCCGGGGATTGAGCGAGCCGAAGGGATCCTGGAAGATCATCTGCATGCGGCGCCGGTGCGTGCGCAGCTGTCTCGCCGAGAGCCGGCTGATGTCCACCCCGTCGAAGATCACCCGACCCGAGGTCAGCGGATGGAGCCGGGTGATGCAGCGCGCCAGGGTGGACTTGCCGCAGCCGGTTTCGCCCACCAGGCCGAGGGTCTCGCCGCGGCGGACCTCCAGGCTCACCCCCTCGACGGCCTGCACGCTGCCGATCTGGCGTTTGAAGAAGATGCCGCGCTTGATGGGGAAGTGCTTGACCACGTTCTCCACCTGGAGCAGTGGGCGGTCCTCCGCCGGTGCGGCCGCCACGGATGGCTCATCGCCGGCCGGGTTCGCCGGTGCGGTGTTGTCAACCATGCGCGACGCCCCCTCCCGCGCGAGCGCCGGAGGTGGCCGCGCGGAGCCGCGCGATGGCCGGACCCCGCCGGCCGTCGACGTAACGCTGCCGTGCAGCGTCGGCCGCCGCATCGACGCCCACGGCGTCAGGCGGGAGCCAGCAGGCGGAGAGGTGCCCCTCGCCGCCGCTCACCGGGACGAAGGGAGGCTGGTCGCGCATGCAGACGTCCATGGCGAAGGGGCAGCGCGGGTGGAAGGCGCAGCCGCTCGGGATGCGGATGAGGCTGGGTGGCTGACCGACGATCGGCACCAGGCGGCCGCCGCTCCCGGCCGCCC
Source organism: Candidatus Changshengia sp. (assembly GCA_003134115.1). GTDB lineage: Bacteria > Chloroflexota > Dormibacteria > Aeolococcales > Aeolococcaceae > Changshengia. Next base: position 15,694 of record PLAK01000081.1, on the reverse strand, counting down.
CCGGGATGGAGGCGAGCAGCCCCCGCGTGTAGGGGTGGTGAGGGCTGTGAAAGATGGTCCGGTAGTCCGCCCGCTCGGCACCGCGACCCGCGTACATCACCAGCACCGTATCCGCCACCGTGGCCACCAGGCCGAGGTCGTGGGTGATCACGATCATGGCCATCCCCAGCTCCCGCTGCATGCCGCCCAACAGCTCCATGAGCTGGGCCTGGACGGTGGCGTCCAGGGCGGTGGTGGGCTCGTCGGCTATCAGCAGCTTGGGCCGCAGGGCCAGGGCCATGGCGATCATGGCGCGCTGGCGCATGCCCCCGGAGAGCTCGTGGGGGAAGGCCTGCACCCGCCGCTCCGGCTGAGGAATGCTCACCATCCGGAGCAGCTCCACCGCCTGCCGCATCGCCTCGTCGCGGCTGGTGCGGCGATGGGTGCGGATCGCCTCGCAAATCTGCCAGCCCACCCGGTAGTAGGGGTGGAGGCTGGAGAGCGGATCCTGGAAGATCATGGCGAT
>PLAK01000081.1:0-15086 GCA_003134115.1 Candidatus Changshengia sp. | reverse complement strand
CGCCTCGGGCCGGCGGGCCGGCGGGCCGGCCGCCTCCGCCGCAGCCGCGGCGGAGGCGCCGACCCAGGTCCCGTGTCGGTGAGGGGCGACTGGCCCCTCATCGAACGGCGAAGGTCAACTGACCCAGATGTCAGCCAGGTTGTACTGGGCCGAGAAGGGGTTGTAGATGGCGTTGTGGACCGACGAAGCGTGCATCAGGTTGGTGAGCTGGCCCATGAAGGGGATGAATGGTGCCTGCTCCATGACCGCCTTGTTGGCCTGCTGCCAGTAGGAGGTCGCAGCCGACAGCGTCGTCGCGGTCTCAGCCTTGGTGATCAGGCTGTCGACGTTCGAGTTGCTGAAGTCACCCCAGTTGGTGCCCGGGAAGTTGCTGCTCCCGAAGAGGTCGGGGAGGATGGACCGGGCGCTCGCAGGGCCGTACCAGTCGGGGACCCAGCCCGGCTCGGTGATGTCCCAGCCGGCGCTGGCCAGGGCGCTCGCCGTGGTCTGCAGGATGCCGGACGAGGTGTAGTAGCCCTGGGAGATGCCCTTGCCGTTGACGGTCACTCCGCAGGCCCCGAAGTCCTTCTGGACCTCCTCGAAGATGGCGGGGTGGTTGCCGTCGGTGCGGTAGGCGTCGGTGATGGTGAACCCGTTCGGATACCCGGCCGCCTTGAGCATCGACTTGCAGGTGGCGGCGTCACCCTCGTTGTTGGTGGTGGCGTAGGGGTTGTAGCCCGCGACGTAACCCTGGGCGCCGGGGCCGAAGACCTGGTTCAGGGGCACGTTGAAGTTGGTGCCGCCGTAGATCTTGGTCAGAGCCACCTTGTTGATCGCGTACTCGAGGGCCTGGCGGACCTTCACGTTCTGCAGCGGAGTGGCCGCCTGCAGGTTGAAGACCAGGTACGGGTTGGTGATCCCCGGGGAGGGGAAGCTGCCGAACAGGGGGTTCGAGTAGTTGGCCAGGCTGGGCAGCGAGGAAGCCGGGACGGTGGTGTTCCACTCCAGGTCGAGAGTGCCCGCCTGGATCTCCTGCTGGACCTCGTCCGCGGCGGCGTCGGAGCCGAGCGTCTCATCGATCTTGATCTCGGAGACGTAGCGGTGGCGGTTGGGGTCGAGGCTCCAGCTGGTGGCGGTGGTGTTGCTCCCCGAGGTGGCTCCCCAGTAGGGGTTGGGCACGAGCACGAGCGTCTGCCCCGGGACGTAGCTCTGCACCTCGTAGGGGCCGTCAGACCAGATCGGGTTGCCCGCGGTGAGCGGCGTGTAGGTCAGCGAAGTCGGGGGCGCGGCGGCCGCGAAGAACATGGACATGATGTTGGGGAAGTCGACCGCCGGGCTGGTCAGGTTGATGACCAGGGTCTGGCTGTCCGGGGTCGAGAGGCCCGAGATCGGGTTGGCGGAGATGTAGGCCGCCCGCTGCGCCGGCGTGGCGGTACCAGGCAGCGCCTCGAAGCCGCTGCAGAAGCTCGCGTAACCCGCGATGGTCGACGTGTAGTAGCTCGGGTTGCCGTAAGCGGACAGCGAGGGGTCGCACTCGCGCTCCAGGCCGAGCTCGAAGTCCTGGGATGTCACCGGCGTGCCGTCGTCGGGGGCGACCGCTTGGCCGGTCGACGGGTCGGTCACCGCCCACCGCAGCCCCGAGCGGAGCGTGAAGGTGTAGGTCTTGCCGCCATTGGAGACGGTGTAGTTGCTGGCGGCGTCGTCGACCACCGAGGTCGCCGTGTTGAAGTTGCTGGAGGGCGGGTAGCCGACCAGGGTCCGATCCATGGTCAGCAGCACGGAGTAGCCGATGGTGTCGTACTCACCCTGCGGGTCGAGCATCCCGGAGACGTCGGTGGAGCCGGCCAGGCTCAGCGTTCCCGTCGGCGTGGAGGGTGCCGTCCCGGTGGCGTTGACGTTGGCCTTCAGCCAGGAGACGGCCGACTCGTTGAAGGAGGTGGGGTTGATGTTGGCGGCGTTGGTGCTGGTGGCGCCGCCGCTGCCGCTGGTGCTGCTGCTGCCGCAGGCAGCCGCGCCGATGGCGGCCATCCCCACGACGATCCACAGCCGGGGAGGCAGGTGCCCTCCCCAGTTCCGGCGACCCTTGCCGCCCCGCTCAGACGGTTCCACGGACATGACTCCCTCCTTTCTGACAGCGCCGGTATCTAGGCCGACGTGCAGGCTACCGTGCAGGTGGCCCCGGGGACGCGGTCTGGGGGGCCCTGGTCGCGCTACGACGGCACATCCCCACGCCGTGTGCTCGAGAAACCGGAGCTGCGCGCGGCGAGCCGCCGCCCACTCGAAACCACGGCGCCCCGGTCGGTCAACCGCCGACCTTGGTGCCAACTCATGCGCCGTTCAATGTACGCCTCAATGGGTCGATCGGTATCACCCAATGGGGTGATACGCATGTCAGATTGGTTCAAATGCGTCCAACAGCTCTCATCCCGCGCCGAAACGGCAGAACGGCCGCGTGCTCATCATGGGCCGGAGAGAACCTGACGGCTTCGAGCTCCGCCCACAAGTCCCCGGGCGGGGGTTTGTGCTTCGCGCCCGATCCGGCCGGGCCGCGGGGCAGCGCGCGACGCTCAGACGCCGACCGGTTCGAGGCTCGCGGGCGCCGGCGGCACGGGCTGGCTGGGCCGGAGCGCCGACAGGCCGCTGAGATGGAACCGGCGCCGGGCGATCGCATAGGCGATGAAGCCCATCAGGGTCGCGAATCCCTTGTCGGCGATCCGCTGGAGCAGGGCGGCCGCGATCGCCGCCGCGGGGTCGACACCGGATAGGACCAGGAGCCCCACCACGCTCGCCTCGGCGGCGCCGATCCCGCCCGGGATGAGGCTGATCGCCCCCGCGACGTAGGATGCCGCCAGCACAAACGAGGTGACCGGCCAGCTCAGGTCGCCGCCCACGCCCCGGACGACCAGCCAGAAGAGGGTGACCGACACCCCCGCACCAGCGAGGCTGAGCACCGACCAGCCCAGGGTGTCGGGCCGCTGGAGCAGCACGACCGTCTCCTGACGGAGGTGATCCACCTGACCGGTGAAGCGGCGCAGCACGGGGGTGCGCTCGACCAGGCGGTGGACGAGGTGGAAGCAGGGCGGGACCAGGAGCAGCACCATGACCAGGGCGATGCCGCAGAGGGCCACGATCAGGATAGGGAGGGCGCGGTGGATGGAGAGCACTCCGGGCACCGCGATCAGGATGAGGATGAGCATGAAGATCAGCTCCTGCACGGTGACGGTGGCGACCACCTCGCCGAACTCGACGTCGGCGGACGCCTCGCTGGCGAAGACCGCCCGGGTCAGCTCGCCGAGGGGGAGGAACGTCGTCGCCTGCCCGGCGATGTTGAGCAGGATGCTGTCGCCGATGCTGATCCCGGCACCGATGTCGCGGAGCAGGAAGTACCAGCGCAACCCCTGGAGGATGTAATAGGCGGCCGAGAGGGCCAGGATGGCCGGGATCAGCGGCAGCTCGAACCGGGCGAAGGCCCCTCCCAGCGCGAAGGGGTTGCAGGCCACGATGAGGGCCACGATCGCCGCCAGCCCGAACGCGATGGGGATGAACTGCGTGGGCCGGAGCCGGCGCCGGGCCGGGGCAGATGGGCCTGGAGAGCCGGGAGCTGGGCCCGCGGCGACCGGGACGGGACCCGCCTGCGGGCCGGGGGTGAGCGCGGTGCGCCGGCCTCGCCGCGACGGCGAGCTGGGACGGGGCACGCTCAGGCGGCCACCTCGCACGTGGCGGGGGCGGCTGAGGTGGAGGCGGAGGTCAGGACGGTGCGGGGGGAGGCCACCAGGCTGCCGAGATGGAGGCGCCGGTGGATGGCGAGGTAGGCGAGCACGCCGATGACGGACGGTACCCCGGTGAGCAGGAGACGCTCCAGGAGCGCGACCGCAGCGGCCTGGCCGGCCGGGACCCCGAATCCGACCAGCACCCCGATGAGGCTGGCCTCATTGGCGCCGATCCCGCCAGGCAGGAAGCTGAGGGCGCCGCCGACGTAGGCGACCGCCACGACCAGCAGGGCCACCCAGTACCCGCGCTCGATGTTCATGGCGCGGAGGAGGAGCTCGAGCGCCCCGGCGGCGAGGGCGACCCTGGCCAGGTCGATGATCCCGCTGGCCACGGCCAGCGGACGGGTCAGCAGCACGACGCTCTCCCGGCGCAGGGTGTCGACCTGCTCGACGCTCCCGCGGAGGAGGGGGACGGCACCGAGAAGCCTCCGGATCGGCCGGTACACGCCCGGCGCCACGAGGATGAGGAGGGTCGCGGCAATCCCTCCCAGCACGATCGCGGAGACGAGCCATCCCCCGGGGATGCCCAGGAGAGCCGGGGTGGCGGCGAGCACCAGCAGCGAGGTGAAGGTCAGATCCTGGACGGTCACCGTGGCTGCCGTGACGCCGAAGGGGACGCCCGTCGCCTGGGTCGCGAAGAGGGCGCGGGTGAGATCGCCGAGAGGGATGACCGCCGTGACGGTCTGACCGGCGAGGTTGATGAGCACCGACTCGTGGAGGTGCAGCCGCACTCCGGCCGCCCGCAGCAGGAAATGCCAGCGCACCCCCTGGAGGACATAGAAGGCGATGGTGAGGAGCATCGCGGCTCCGACCAGACCGAGGTCGGTACCGTGCAGCGCCGCGAGCACGCGCGACGGCTGGATCACGAGCAGGAGGCCGGCAAGGCCGGCCAGCCCGATGATCAGGGGGAGCAGACGGCGGCTCAGGTTCATGGCAGGGCCACCCGCGGGTGGAGCCGCTCCAGCCGTCGGGCCTGCTCGGCGAGCCGGCGCAGGCCCGCGGCCAGGGTCCTCTGCTCGGCCTCGGTCATGGCCTCGACCGCCCGCCGCAGCGGGCTGTCACGGAGCACGCGGACCGCACCGACGAACTGGCGCCCCCGCGGGGTGAGGTGGATCTCGACGCAGCGGCGGTCGTCGTGCCCGCGATGACGGCGGACCAGGCCCCGGTCCTCCAGACGGTCAAAGAGCCGGGTCGCCGAGGCGGCGGACAGTCCTGCGGCCTCGGCGAGGTGCCCGGCGGTCCGGGGACCGCCGTCCCGCAGGCTGCGCAGGACGGCGAGCTGGGCGAGGGTCAACCTGGCCTCGCGCCACAACTCGGTCTGGAACCCGTCGGCCAGCAGGCTGGCCCCCAGGTACGCTCCCAGGACCTCCCGAACCTGGGGGCTCAGACCTCCCTCAGCCTCGATCATTGTCACGAGGTCAATGGTACACACCGGGTCAGGGAAGCTCATGACCCCATCACGTGGGCCCGACGGCCCCCGAAATCGGATACCTTCCGACCCTGACGCGCCAGGTATCCGGGGCGGCACCGTGACAGATCCAAGCTACATCCGCCAGCGCGCCCTTGCCCGCTGCGGGCGCGGATAGTTACCATCAGAGAACTTTCGGGGGACGTGGAGGAGAAGCATGTCCGTGATCGCCGACGCCCAGTTCTCCGCCGCGGACGCCATCGCGGAGGGCGAGCCGGTCGCCTTCGGACCCGACCAAGCCCAGCCTGCGCTGCCTCTCTCACTGAGCCGCCATCTCCCGCTGGTCGAGGACGCCCTGCGCTGGGCGCTGCCCGCCACCAGCTCTCCACTCGGGAAGATGTGCGCGTACCACCTGGGTTGGGTCTCCCCCGACGGGACACCGACCGGAGGCGGGGGGGGGAAGCTGTTCCGGGCGGCGCTCACCCTCTGGGCCTGCGAGGCGTGCGGCGGTGAGGTGGATTGGGCGGTCTCGGCGGCCGCGGCCGTGGAGCTGATCCACAACTTCACCCTGGTCCACGACGACATCCAGGACGGCGACGCCACCCGGCGGCACCGGCCGACGGTGTGGGCGATCTGGGGTCAGGCTCAGGGGATCAATGCCGGCGACGGCCTCTTCGCCACCGCCTACATGGCGCTGCTGGCCCCCGGCCCCCGCGCCGACCGGCGGATGCGCGCCGCTCGCGGTCTGAGCCAGGCGGTGCTCGAGGTCATCGAGGGGCAGAGCCTCGACCTCGCCCTGGAGGGCCGGCCGGACACCCCCCGCGCGACCTACGTCCGGCTGATCACGGCCAAGACGGGAGCGCTGCTCGGGGCATGCATGGAGATGGGGGCCATCCTTGCCGGCGCCTCGCCGCGGACGGTCACCAAGCTCCGCAACGCCGGACGCCTGCTCGGTGAGACCTTCCAGATCCGGGACGATTGGCTGGGCAGCTTCGGCGACCCCGATCGGACGGGCAAGGGGCGGACCTCCGACCTGGGCCGGCGCAAGCTGACCTACCCGGTGGTGAGCGCCTTCTCCCGGGCCTCGTACGCGGAGCAGCGCCGGCTCTGCCAGCTGTACGCCGATCCCGAGGCGGAGGACGGCGAGAGCCAGATCCGCGAGATCCTGAGCTCGCTCGGCGAGCCCGCAGCCACGGCGGTGGCGGCGACCCAGACGGTGAACGCGTCGATGTCCGCGGTCGCCAGCTCCGGAGTTGAGGCGCGGTGGGTCGACGACTTCGCGGCGATCGCACGTTTCGTCGCCCAACGGACCGGGTGACGGGAGCCCTGCCGTGATCTGCGCCAGAGGCGGCCCCCTCCGACGTGAGCCCGGCTTCGGCAAGGCAGCTCGGGGCGCCGGCCGGCCATGACCCCTGGCAGCGCCTCCCCTCTCCCGGCCGATCAGGCGGAGCCGACCGGCATCGTCGACCGGAAGGCGGAGCACATCCGGATCAACCTGGAAGAGGATGTGGCCGCCAAGGGTGTGACCACGGGCTTCGAGCGCTACCGCTTTGTCCACCGCGCCCTCCCCGAGATCGACCTCGAGTCGGTCTGCCTGGAGACATCCTTCCTGGGGCGCCGGCTGGATGCCCCTCTCCTCTTCTCATGCATGACCGGGGGCACACCGCGCGCCCGACAGATCAACCGGACCCTGGCGGCGGCGGCGCAACGGCACCGGGTGGCGATGGGCCTTGGCTCCTGCCGGGTGCTGCTGGAGCATCCCGAGGTGCTCGCGACCTTCGCGGTCCGCGACCTCTGTCCCGACGTCCCCCTGCTCGCCAACCTCGGCGCGGTCCAGCTCAATCTGGGGGTGGGGCCTGCGGCCTGCCGCCGGATCGTCGCCCTGCTCGAGGCCGACGCCCTGGTGCTGCACCTCAACCCGCTCCAGGAGGCGCTACAGCCCGAGGGCGACACCCGCTTCGCCGGGCTCTTCGGCCGGATCGAAGCGCTCTGTGCCTCCCTCGAGGTCCCGGTCATCGTCAAGGAGGTCGGATGGGGGATAGCCCCCGACTTGGTGGCCGCCCTCTTCGACGCCGGCGTCGCCGCGGTTGACATCGCCGGAGCGGGGGGAACGTCGTGGAGCGAGGTGGAGCGTCACCGGATCGCCGACCCGGTGCGGGCGCGGGTGGCAGCCGCCTTCGCCGACTGGGGGCTGCCCACCGCCGACGCGATCCGGCTGGCCCGGGAGGTTGCTCCCCGGGGGACCCTGATCGCGAGCGGCGGGATCCGGACCGGGGTCGACGTGGCGATGGCGATCGCCCTCGGCGCCGACCTGGCGGCCATCGCCGGCTCCATGCTTCGGGCGGCGGATGAAGGGGAGGAGGAGCTCGACGCGGCGGTCGCCGAGATCACCGACACCCTGCGCATTGCCATGTTCTGCGCGGGGGCCCGCGACGTCGGCGGCCTCTTCCGCGAAGCCAGCCTGGTGGAGAGGCGGGGCGGGGCGGCGGACCCGGGAGCGGTCCTCACCGGGGCGCGCCTGGCGCGCCGCCCCGCGAGGTACGAGGCGGATGCCGCCGGAGGCAGAACGTGAGCACCGAGATCCGGGATGGCTCGGCATCGATCAGCCGGCGCGAGGCCGACGCCCTCTGCCTCCGGATGGCCCGGCGCCACTACGAGAACTTCTCGGTGGCGTCGGTGATCGTGCCCCGCCCCCTCCGGCTCCACCTGGCCCGGATCTATGCCTACTGCCGGACCACCGACGATCTCGGCGACGAGAGCCGCGGCGACGCGCTCTGGCGGCTCCAGCTCTGGCGGTCCGAGGTCGAGGCCGTCTTCCAGGGGCGCCAACCGGTCCACCCGGTGCTGGTCGCCCTCGCCGGCACGGTCCGCCGCTTCGAGATCCCAGCCGAGCCTTTCCTCGATCTGATCGCCGCCAACGTGCAGGACCAGCAGGTCAGCGCCTACGCCACCTGGGAGTCGCTGCGCGACTACTGCATGCTCTCGGCCGCCCCGGTGGGCCGGATGGTGCTCCGCCTCTTCGAGGTGGCGGACCCACGCGCGGTGCCGCTCTCCGACGACGTCTGCATCGGGCTGCAGCTCGCCAACTTCGCCCAGGACGTCGCCGTCGACCGGGGCAGGGGACGCACCTATCTGATCCAATCCGAGCTGGACCGTCTCGGCCTGCCCGGTGCGGTGGAGGCCATGTGCGAGCGCGCCCTCCAGCTGCTCGGGTGCGGCGGTGAGCTGGAGCAGCTCCCCATGCCGGCGCGGCTTCGCCTCCAGCTCGGCCTCTACCGGCGGGGCGGCGAGGCGATCATCGCGGCGATCCGGAGGGAGGGGTTCCGGACCGATCAGAGGCGGCCGCAGGTGGGGACGGCGGCCAAGCTCGGCCTGGTGGCAGGTGCCGTCGCCGAGGGTGTCCGCGGACGTAGCGACGGCTCCCTGGCCGCGGCCGAGCGCTACTGCCAGCGGATGGCCCGCCGGGAGGCCGGCAACTTCTACTGGGGGTTCATCGCCCTGCCCCGCACCCAGCGGATCTCCATCTATGCGCTGTACGACTTCGCGCGGCAGATCGACGACGCGACCGACGGGCCCGGGACGACGAACACCGGGGTGCGGCTGGACCTGAGCTCGGGAGGTCACGAGCCCGAGCCCACGTCCGTCGACGGAGCTGCCCGCGCCCACCTCGAGCTCCAGCGGCAGCGGCTGCGCCGGGCCCTGGCCGGCGAGCCCACCCGCGACCCGGTGATGCGGGTCCTGGCCCGGACCGTCGAGCGCCACCACATCCCCGCGTCGGAGCTGGAGGGGTTGGTGAGCGGGGTCGAGATGGATCTCCACCAGAATCGCTACGCCACCTGGGAGGATCTGCGCGGCTACTGCCAGCTGGTTGCCGGGGTGGTCGGCCGGATGTGCGTGCGCATCTTCGGCTTCGATGGCGACGACGCCCTAGAGCGCGCCGATTCCCTGGGCGCGGCTCTCCAGCTCATCAACATCCTCCGGGACGTCCGGGAGGACGCCTCGCTGGGGCGCCTCTACCTGCCCCAGGACGAGCTGGCCCGCTTCGGCGTCTCCGAGACTTCCGTGCTGGCCGGCCGGCCCGACGGCGCCTGGACCTCGCTCGTCGAGTTTGAGGCGGCGCGGGCCCGCCGCCTCTACGCCTCCGGTATCCAGGTCTGCGAGCACATCCCGGGCTCCGCCCGAGCCTGCGTCCGCACCATGGCCGGGATCTACAGCGGCATCCTCGACCGCATCGAGGCGGAGCCCGAGCTGCCGCTGCGGCAGCGGGTGCGGCTCTCCTCCCGGGAGAAGGCGGGGGTGATGCTCCGCTCCTGGATGTCCTCCACCGCGGCGGGCCCTAGATGATGAAGACGGACGCCTCGAGGGCGGGGATGGCGCTCCCGGCGCGAGTGGGCTCTTCGCAGCCGCGAGTGCAATCGCGCCGAGAAGATCCGGCGGCCCCACGGGCCGGCGTCCCCGGCACACGCCAGTCAGGGCGTGCCGATGGCCGTGCCCCGAGCGATGGGGACGCCATCCCCGCCCGCCACGTCGCGGTGGTCGGAGCGGGGCTGGCCGGCCTCGCCGCCGCGCTCTCCCTGAAACGTGAGGGCTGGCGGGTGACCCTGGTGGAGCGCAGCCGCCTGCTCGGCGGCAAGGCCACCTCCTTCCAGCTCGGCGACATCGAGATGGACAGCGGCCAGCATGCGATCCTCGGCTGCTACTCGAGCTTCCTGGAGTTCGTCGATGAGCTGGGGATGCGGGGAGACCTCCGCATCCAGGAGCGCTTCGACGTGCTCATGCTCACGGACACCGGTCGCGCCCGGCTCCGTGCCCTCCGCCTGCCCGCGCCGCTGCACCTCGCCCTGCCCTTCCTGCGCTTTCGCGCCCTCGGTGTCCGGTCTCGGCTGCAGGTGGCGCGTGCCCTGCTCGCCGCCAGGCGTCCCCGCGGCGGGGAGGAGGGGGAGACCTTCGCCGCCTGGCTTCACCGCCACGGGCAGGGGACGCAGGCACAGCGGGTCTTCTGGGAGCCGTTCCTGGTCCCCGCCCTCAACGCCCCGTTGGACCGGGTCAGCGCCGCCGCCGGCCTGATGGTGGTCCGGACCGCCCTGCTCGGCAGTCGCGATGCCGCCCGAATCGGCTACGCAACCGTGCCCCTGGCCCGCTTCGCGGAGCGGGCGGCAGAGCAGTGCGACCAGGTGCTCCTGCGCACCCCGGTGACCGGGCTCCATGTCGAGGGCGGCGAGCTCCGCGGGCTGCTGACGGGGGATGCGGAGATCGGCGTGGACGCCGCTGTCCTCGCCGTCCCGCCCGAGCGGCTCGTCCGGATGGCGGGCGCCGAGGCGCTGGAGGTCCCGGACCTGGAGACGTTCACCACCCAGCCGATCGTCGACGTCCACCTCTGGTACGAGCGGCCCATCGGCGCAGGCGCCGATGGGGACCCCGCCTCTTCTCACAGGGGCTCGCCGCCTCTCGCCGGCGCGGCGGAGCCGCGCTCGGCTCACCCCGCTATAGAGAGGTCCCAGGACCCTGCGGACGTCTGGCCGTACCTGGACTTCGCCGCCATGACCGGCTCGCCGGTGCAGTGGATCTTCGCCAAGGGACCCGGGTACCTCTGCTGCAGCCTGAGCAGCGCCGGCGACCTGATCTCCCAGCCCGAGGAGCGCCTGGTCGCACTCGCCGACTCCGAGCTGCGCTCCCGGCTAACGGAGCTCGGCGGGGCCACCCTCCTGCGCGGCGTCGCGGTGCGCGACCCGGAGGCGACCTTCGTCCCGGCCCCGGGGCTGCGGCGCCCCGGGCCGGCGACCGCCCTTGCCAACGCGGTCCTGGCCGGGTGCTGGACCGACACCGGCTGGCCGGCGACCATGGAGGGGGCCGTGAGGAGCGGGCGTGCGGCCGCCCGGACGCTGATGGCGGCCCTGCCGAATCAGGAGCGCGCGACCGGCCCCGGCCCAGCCCGGACCTCGCGGGTCGAACTCGGGGGTGGGTCATGAGCGAGTCGGCGCTGCGGGGCGCGGTCGATTGGCTCCTGGAGCGCCAGGATGCCGCAGGCTGGTGGACGGCGGAGATGGAGACCAACGTCACCATGACCGCCGAGCACCTGCTCCTGCTCCGCTTCCTCGGCCTCGGGCACGCCGAGATCGCGGAGGGGGCCAAGGAGCACATCCTCGGCAAGCAGCGCGCCGACGGCAGCTGGCCCCTCTACCACGAGGGCCCCGGCGACCTCAGCACGACCATCGAGGCCTACGTCGCGCTCCGCCTCCTCGGCTTCGACGCCTCCTCCGCCCCGCTGGCGCGGGCCCGACACTTCATCCTCGACCAGGGCGGCCTGGCCGAGGCACGCGTCTTCACCAAGCTCTGGCTGGCGATGTTCGGCGAATACCCATGGGACGGGGTGCCGTCGATGCCGCCCGAATTGATCCATCTGCCGTCGCGCGTCCCGCTCAACCTCTATGACTTCGCCTGCTGGGCCCGTGGCACCATCGCCCCGCTGCTCATCGTGCTCAGCCGAAAGCCAGTGCGGCCGCTGGGGTTCAGCGTCCGGGAGCTGGTGGCGGCGGGCAGTGAGCAGCGCCTCCACCGGGTGCCCGGAAGCGGCGTTTTCTGGTGGCTGGACCGGCTGCAGAAGCTGTACGAGCGGCTCCCCCGCCAGCCCGGTCGCGATCGCGCGCGGCGCAGCCTCACCGCGTGGATCACCGACCACCAGGAGGCGGACGGGAGCTGGGGCGGGATCCAGCCGCCCTGGGTCTACTCGCTGATCGCGCTCCATCTCGAGGGGATGGACGCCGACCACCCGGTGATGCGCCTCGGTCTTCGCGGCCTGCAGGAGCGCTTCGCCGTCGCCGGCTCGGACGGATGGCGGCTGCAGGCCTGCATGTCCCCGGTGTGGGACACCGCCTGGGCGGTGCTGGCGCTCCGCGCCTGCGGCCTGCCCCGCACCCATCCGGCGCTCCGCTCCGCGGTCGAATGGATCATCGGTGAGCAGATCCTCTCCGGCGGCGACTGGCAGGTGAAGGTGCCCCTCCGCGAGTGCGGGGGCTGGGCATTCGAGTTCGACAACGACATCTACCCCGACGTCGACGACACCGCCATCGTGGTGCTCGCCCTCCTGGAGGGCGGCGAGGGGCGGCGCGCGCGCGCGGCCGCAGAGAAGGGCGCGCGCTGGGTGGAGGCGATGCGCTCGCGCAATGGCGGGTGGGGCTCGTTCGACAAGGACAACACGCGGCAGCTGGTCTACCGCATCCCCTTCGCGGACTTCGGGGCGATGCTCGACCCGCCCAGCGAGGACGTCACCGCCCATGTGCTGGAGATGCTCGCCGGTCTCGGACGGGGACCCGGTGACCCGATGGTCCGGGGAGGGCTCCGCTACCTCGCCCGCGAGCAGCGCGCCGCGGGCTCGTGGTACGGACGCTGGGGCGTGAACCACGTCTACGGCACCTGGTGCGTGCTCTCCGCGCTCTCACCGCTCGGCTGCGAGCGCTCCGCTCGCGCCCACCGGGCCGTGGAGTGGCTGCTTCGGGTGCAGAACGAGGACGGCGGATGGGGGGAGAGCTGCCACTCCTACGAGGACGAGAGCTTCGCCGGGGTTGGGATCAGCACCGCCTCGCAGACGGCCTGGGCGGTGATGTCGCTGCAGCGCACCGGCCACGGTGGGCATCCGGCCTGCCGGCGGGGCCTCGATTTCCTCCGGGAGCGGCAGCAGGGAGGCACCTGGCCCGAGCCCGGGTACACCGGGACCGGGTTCCCCGGCGACTTCTACCTCAACTACGGGATGTACCGTCACCTCTTCCCCACCATGGCACTGGGGATGGCCGGGGGCCTCGAACACGCCTCGCAGGTGGGCGGTGCCCTCGTCGGGCGGCGGTCGGTGGAACGGCGGCCGGCCACAGCGGACAGGCAGCGCTTGACGGTGGACCTGCCCGGTTCGTGGAGGACGCCGGGATGATGGTGGCGGAGGCCGGAATCCTGGTGGATGCGCCCGTCGAGACGGTGCGTGAGACGGTGCTCGACCCCGATTCGTACACGAGATACGAGACCAAGGTCGGTGCGGTCGAGGTGAGGGAGCGCTACGACGGCGGCCTGCTGGCGCTCATCCACGGCAGGCTCGGACCCTTCCGATCGGCGATCCTCGCCCGGTACACCCTCCGCGGCGACGACGTCGACCTGCAGATGCTGGAGGGACGCCTCCGGGCTTTCCACGCCGTCTTTCGCATGGCGCCGCTCCACGGCGGGACCTGGCTGGTCCACCGCGAGGAGTACGACTTCGGCTACGGGCCCCTCGGTCCGCTCCTCGACCGGGCACTGCACCGCTGGGCCACGGGCACGGTGCGGGCCGAGGTGCGGGCATTGCGCCGCGCCGCAGAGGCGCGCGTTGCAGCGGCCTCCGGCGCATCCACTACCGACGCCCCGGTGACAGAAGCCCCCATCACGGCGGGAAGGGTGGTGACCGGACCGCCCTTCGAGAGCCCCGCACCCGACCGGACTAGGGAGGACTGAGAGATGGCGATACCGCTCCGTCAGACCGTCAAGGTGGGCGGCTACGTGGCGATGCAGCGGATGCGCAAGAACGAGAAATACGCACTGGTGCTCCAGCTCGAGCCCCTCTACCAGTGCAACCTCGCCTGCGCCGGCTGCGGCAAGATCCAGCACCCCGACGACATCCTGGCCCGCAGGCTCACCGTCGAGCAGGCGGTCGCCGCGGCCGAGGAATGCGGGGCACCGATGGTCTCCATCGCCGGCGGTGAGCCACTGGTGCACAAGGAGATCCACAAGATCGTCGAGGCGCTGGTCGCCCGCAAGCGCTTCGTCTACCTCTGCACCAACGCGCTGCTGCTGGAGAAGAAGCTCGACCTCTTCACCCCCTCCCCCTACTTCTCCTTCTCCATCCACCTCGACGGGCTGCGCGAGCGCCACGACGCGTCGGTGAGCCGCCGCGGCACCTTCGACAAGGCGGTGGCGGCCGCCCGCGAGGCCAAGAGGCGCGGCTTCCGGGTCACCACCAACACCACCTTCTTCGACATGGACAGCGCCAAGTCAATTCGCGAGGTGCTCGACTTCCTGAACGACGACCTCCAGGTCGACGTCATGCAGATCTCGCCGGGCTACGCTTACGAGAAGGCACCCGACCAGGACCACTGGCTGCAGGTGGAGAAGACGCACCAGCTCTTCCGCGACGCCTTCGCCGACGGCCGGCGCAAGCGGTGGCGGCTCAACCACTCGCCGCTCTTCCTCGACTTCCTGGAGGGGAAGGTCGACTTCCAGTGCACCGCATGGGGGATCCCCTGCTACTCGGTCTTCGGCTGGCAGCGACCGTGCTACCTGATGGCGGACGGCTACGTCCCGTCGTACAGAGAGCTGATCGAAACCACCGACTGGGCCAGCTACGGGCGTGGTAACGACCCGCGGTGCGCCAACTGCATGGCCCATTGCGGCTACGAGCCGACCGCGGTGGCGGCGACGTCGGCGTCGCTCCGGGAGGGTTTGCGCGCCGCCGGTGACACCCTGCGCGGGCAGGTCGCCAACATCAGCTGGCGGGGTCGCGTCGGCTCCGGGCCCCACCACCCTGAGGGGACGGGCACGCCGAGCGAAGAGCGCCGGATCGCGTGACGGACGCCGAGCAGTGAGACAGCACGTACGCTCGTCGCGAAATCGCGCCGGCGGGGCACATCGTCTTCGGGGGGACCGCAATCTGGCGCCGGCTGCTCGTGCTCGGCGGCANNCGCCTGCGCAAGCCCCCACTGCGACGCCGTGCCCCGCCGGCGCTGAGGGTTTCGAAGGTGGCCGACGAAGTGTTTCTGACCGGGGCGACGGGGTTCGTGGGCGGGCACGTGCTCGACTCGCTGCTCGAGTCGGGGTATTCGGTGCGGGCGCTGGTGCGAGGCTCGCCGTCGCGGCTCCGGCACCGGCCCGGCCTCACCGTGGTGAGCGGGGACGTGCGCGACGGCGGCGCGCTG
>PLAK01000007.1 GCA_003134115.1 Candidatus Changshengia sp. | reverse complement strand
CGCGCCACTCCGGCTCGAGGCGGAGGAAGGCCTCGAGACCGTGGTGACAGGTGGCGACCAGACGAGGTGGAGCGACGGCGACGGTCATCGGCCGCGGTCGCCGCCGACCGGGTGCGCGGTGCCGGCGGATACCGTCACCCTCTCCCGGATCGCCGCGGCCGGCAGGGGGTTGGCCTCCCAGATGCCCCGCAGGCGGCGGCCGGCGGTCGACAGCCCAAACCGCTCCTCGGCCGAGGCGGCCAGCTGCTCGCGGTCCGGGGGGTCGTCCAGGAGCTCCTCGAGAGCATCGGCGAAGGCTCGGGCGTCCATCCCGCCGGCGCAGCGGCCCAGGCGCCCGGCCAGCATCTCGGGGAATGGGTAGACGGGGAGGGTCACGACCGGGGTCCCCTGCAGCGCCGCCTCGACGGCGACGTAGCCCCACTCCTCGAAGAGGCTGGGAAGGAGGAAGGCATCCGCGTCCCGCATCAGGGCATGGACCTCGGAGGGCGGCAGCGGCCCGCGGCGCCTCACCTCCACTCCGTGCGGGAGGCGGTCCAGGGCGGCATCGAGTCGCTCCGCGTTGCGGCCGACCAGGTCCAGGGCGATCGGCCGCCCCCGGGCGGCGAGCAGACCGACCGCGACGATCGCCAGGGCGATGTGCTTGCGCGGGTGGGCCAGATCTCCGCTGCAGATGAGCAGACGGGAGGTCGGGTCGCCGTCGCGCTGGGCACGCGGCCCGCCGCCGACCGCCCGGCAGGGGGGCGGGCTGTGGACGGCGGGTATCCCGGCCCGGCGGAGCTGCTCGGTGAGGACCAGGGTGGGAGCGACGGCGCAGTCCGCAACGCGGTAGCCGCGGACATCGTTGCGATAGTGGAGAAAGCCCTTGACCGCCAGGCCGGCACTGCGGGGGAAACGCCGGCCGGTGTGCTCCCAGGTGGCGACGGCCCGCCCGATCGGCGCGTGGGGATAGAACCACGCCGCCACGACGACCCGGTCCGCCAGCGGGCGGAGCGCAGCCGCCAGGGCCGGGTGGTTGGCGTGAGCCGCGTCGTAGTGCCCGAGGCGGGGCAGGCCACGGCGGATCGCGGTGCGGAGACGCCGAGCCGCGTAGCCCGGAGACAGCCTCTCCCGTCGCCGCTGCCACGCCGTGGGCGGTCCCAGGCCGAGATCGACGACGCGGACGCCGGTGCCGGCCAGCCTCTGCTCCAGCGTGAGCGCCAGCGCCGCATGGGTGGCAAGCAGGGTCACCTCGACGGACGCGGCGACGGCCGCGGCCGCGACGTGCTCAGCGTAGGTGTTGACCCCGCTGATGCCGCCGTCGTGAACCCCGATCACAACTCGAAGGGGCGCCCCCGCCGGGGAACGTGCCTGCTCCTGGTCTCTACTCACGGCTCCCTGCGCTGTCGTGCCCGGGTGACACCGGTGAGGGGTCAGGTGCACCAATCGAGTATGGGCGAGGGGTGAACGCCTGCCTACCGAGACATCTGTCCTACTCCAGATGCCGCCGGGTCCCATGGCGACCCCGGCCCGCGCTGGGCAGAATCGATGCATGCGTTCCAAGCGGCCACCACCGCGGAGATCACCATGTCCGTGACCGAGCGTCGGGTCGCCGCTCTCCCCGGCAGTGTGCGTGCGGCACGGGGCCGGCGGGTCCTCATCGTCTGCCCGGAGGCGCCTTCACCGCCCACCTGGGGCTTCGCCCTGCGCGTCCACCACCTGGCGTCGCGGCTGGCACTGCGGCACCAGGTGACGCTGGTAGCCTACGGGAGCGATGGCGACGGTCGCGACTGGGCGGGCCTTCGCCGCACCCTCCACGCGGTGCATCAGGTACCCCCGCCGGCCGCCCTCGGCTCCCGGCGCCGGCATCAGATGGCGTCGCTCGCGGGCCGCTCCTCGTTCCACCTCAACGCCCTCCACTCGGACGCGATGCAGCGGGAGCTGGACGCCCTCCTTGGGGATGGCGACTTCGACATCGTCCAGGTCGAATCGAGCCAGATGATGTGCTTCCGGTTCTCCGGCGACACCCCGGTGGTCGTCGACGAGCACAACATCGAGTACCAGCTCCTCGCCCGGATGGCCCGGTTCGAAACCTCGTCGGTGCGCCGGCTCTTCGGCCGGGTCGAGGCGTCGAAGGTGCGTCGAGAGGAGGAGCGGACGTGGCTGCGTGCCGACGGCTGCATCGCGACGTCCGCCATCGACGAGGCGGCCGTTCGGAGCACCCGTCCCGGACTGCCAACCGCCGTGGTACCCAATGCCGTGGACACCGATGCCCTCCAGCCCGACGGCTCCCCGGTCGATCCGGAGAGCATCCTCTTCGTCGGCAGCCTCAAGTACCGTCCCAACGCCGACGGCGTGGTCTGGTTCATTGAGAACGTCCTCCCCGGAGTGCGCCGGTCGCGACCGGGCGTGGTGCTCACCGTCGTCGGGGCAGGTCCTCCTTCGCTGCTGCGCAGGCTTTCCCGCCCGGGGGTCATCGTCACCGGCGCGGTCGACGACGTCATCCCCCACCTCCGCCGGGCGAGTGTCGTGGTGGCTCCCCTCCGGGTCGGAGGCGGGACGCGCCTCAAGGTGCTCGAGGGGCTGTCGATGGCAAAGCCGGTCGTCTCCACGACCCTGGGGGCCGAGGGGCTCGACGTTGTTGACGGCGAACAGCTGCTGCTCGCCGACGGCCCCACGGAGATGGCCGGCAGCATCCTCCGCGTGCTCGCGGACCCGAGCCTCGGCCGCCGCCTCGGGGACGCGGGACGAGCCCTGGCCGTGGAGAGATACGGGTGGGCCGGCGCCGCGGCGCGGCTCGAGGCCTTCCATGCCGAAGTCGCCTCCCGGCGCGCGGGAGGGGCGTGACGATGCCCGCGTACACGACGCCATCGGACGTGGAAAGCCCGCTGGACAGGGAGCCCCGAACCGCGGAGGGCACCCGCGTCCAGGACGACATCGCCGTCATCTTCGACGAGGCCAGCGGCTACTACCGGCACCTGCGCTGGGAGAAGAACCCGGTCGTGCTCCTGGAGAAGGCGCAGACCCACCAGGTCCTGGTCGAGGAGCTGGGGAGCGGGCCGGTCGGGACCGCTCTGGAGATCGGCTGCGGCCCGGGCACGTGGACGCCTCTGCTGGCGGATCGCGCCGCCCAGGTGGTGGCCCTGGACCTCTCGCCCAAGATGCTGGAGCAGGCGCGAGCCGCGGTGGCGGCCGAGCACGTGAGCTTCCTGCAAGGCGATGCCGCCCACTTCGACCCCGGCAACGCCTTCGACCTGGTGATGAGCGTGCGGGTGCTCGAGTACGTCCCCGAGTGGCGCGAGATCATCGCCAGGCTGGAGCGGCTGGTCGCGCCCGGCGGGCGCGCGGTCGTCATCACCAAGACGCCGGTCTCGGTCTGGCGGGGCACCGGCCGGTCACGGTGGTTCGGGCCCCGCAACCTGCTCCAGCGGCTCCTCCGGCGCGAGACGGACCCCGGCTTCTGGCAGCGCCATCTCCCCGTGCACGAGCTGACCCGCGCCTTTGCGGAGGCGGGCATGGTCGACATCCGGGTGCGACCGGTGATCATCGGCCTCCCCATCTACGTGCGCGGCACCAAGCAGTACCCGATCATCCCCGCCTTCGCGGAGAGGCCCGCCCTGGCTGCCACGCAGGCCGTCTCGAGGTGGGTGGCAGGGCGCGGCCGCCGGGGCCGGCGCGCATCGCTGATCTTCGCCGAGTCCTACGCAATCTCCGGCCGGCGGGCCGCCGCGCCCGACCACGTCGCCCCGCGGGCGGCGGCCTCGTGAGCGCGGTCCTGGCGCAGAAGGAGTCGCTGAGCCGCTCCGTCTTCAGCGACGGAAGCTACGCCGACCATTTCCGTCCCGATGAGCGGGACAACCCCTTCCGCAGGCTCTATGCCGCCAAGCGGCGCGACCTCCTCGAGATCGCGGGAAGCAGGCCCGGGAGCAGGCTGCTGGACCTCGGCGGCGGTCCCGGGCGGATCGCGGTCCCGCTCGCCCGAAGCCACACCGTGACCCTGGCGGACATCTCCGCCGACATGCTCACCCGCGCAGCGCGGGCCGCGGAGAGGTCTGGCGCGCCGGCGAACGGTCTCACCCTGATCCGGGTGGATGCCCGTGAGCCCCTCCCCTTCCCGGCCGGGAGCTTCGAGTTCGTCATCGCCGCCGATCTCATCGTCCATCTGCCCGATCCGACCGCGGCGCTTCGCGAGATGCGCCGGGTGCTCGCCCCCGGCGGGCGGCTGCTGGTCGACACGACCAATCGCAATCCGCTCTGGATGCTCCGCCATCCCGGCTACGTGGGGAGAAGGCCGGGGCGATGGCTGCGAACGTGGCGAGCCGGGGGTGTCCTGCCCGAGTGGAGCGGGATCGTGACCCATCACAGCCGCGCCCAGTTCCACCGGATGCTCGCGGACGCGGGACTCCACATCATCGAGGAGCGCACCTACGGCTCCCCCCTCGCAACCAAATGGTTGCTCGCGGTCTGTGAGGCGGGGATGACGGAGACCACCTCACCGCGGCATCGCGCCACGCTGGCGGGCTCGAGGTGACGCGCGGCCGCGCCTTCGCCTCTCTGGTCGCGGGCGCGGCCGTGGTCGCATCGCTCCTCCAGGGCGCCGGCAGCGGCGTCAGCGCGGCGACCGCCCCGGCATTTGTCCAGGGAGCCAACACCATCGGCTCGAGCGTCGCCCTGACCAAGGCGGTGACGGCGGGTGACCTGCTGGTCGCGGGCATCACCACCAACGACTCGGGCACCGACCCCGTCACCGGGGTCTCGGACAGCGTCAACGGCGCCTGGACGCGGGCCAGCTCGGTGAACTACGGCAACGGGCACGTCGACCTCTACTACCTGCAGAACGCGAAGGCCGGCAGCGCGACCGTCACCCTCGCGGGCGGTGGCGGCGCCGTGACCGTTGCCGAATACTCGGGCATCGCCGCCGCATCGTCGCTCGACCAGGTGACCAACGCCAGCGGCAGCAGCAGCGCCCTGCACGCCGGGCCCACCGCCGCCATCGGAGGGGCGGGCGAGCTGATCGTCGGCGTCGGCGGGCAGTCCAACGCCGGCAGCGGCCTGACGGCGGGAAGCGGCTTCACGCTCCGCGAATCCGCGGTCTCCAACTGGTGGGCGGTCAACGGCCTGGAGGACTCCCTCTCCTCCTCCACTGCCGGCCAGTCGATGGCGATGGCGTCAGGCTCCAGCCAGTACTTCGGCGCGGTGGTGGCCGTCTTCAAAGCCGGAACCCCGAGCGGGGCACCGGTGGCGGCGCTGAGCCTCAGCCCGGCGTCGAGCCCGGTGAACCAGCAGGTCACCGCCAACGCGTCGGCGTCGACACCGGGCGCTCACGCCATCTCCACCTACACCTTCAGCTTCGGAGACGGGACGACGGTCGGTCCTCAGTCGACCGCCACCGCGACGCACACGTACACCAAGGGGGGCGTGTACACCGTGACGGTCACGGTCACCGACACCGCCCAAGTCTCCGCCGCCGCCACCGCCCAGGAGACGGTGGGCCAACCGGTCGCGGCGCTCAGCCTGAGCCCCTCCTCGGGGAGCGCGCCGCTCCTCGTGACCGCGAGCGCGGCCGCATCCAGCGACGCGACCGGCGTGTCCATCTCCACCTACTCCTTCAACTTCGGGGACGGCACCGCCGCAGTGAGCGGCTCCGCGGCGACCGCGACGCACACCTACGCGTCGACCGGCACCTTCACCGCCACGGCGACGGTGACCGACAGCACCGGAGCCACCTCCACGGCCACGGCGCCGGTCAACGTCGAGCACGGCCCCACGGCAGCATTGAGCCTCAGCCCGACGTCCGGCCAGGCACCGATCCCGGTCACCGCGAACGCCTCCGGATCGACCCCGGGCAGCAACCCCATCTCCAACTACAGCTTCAGCTTCGGAGACGGCAGCGCCACCGTCAGCGGCAGCTCCTCGAGCGCATCCCACACCTACTCCACGGGCGGCACCTACACCGTGACGCTGACGGTCACCGACAGCGCCGGGCTGACCTCGACGGCAGCCGCTCAGGAGCAGGTGACGGCGGCGCCCGGCACCACCCCGGCCTTTGTCCAGGGCGGGGGCACCACCTCCACATCGCTGACCCTCTCCAAGCCGGTCACGGGGGGGGATCTGCTGGTCGCGGGCATCACCA
>PLAK01000174.1 GCA_003134115.1 Candidatus Changshengia sp. | reverse complement strand
GGCGACATGGTGCCGGGATCGACGTTCAAGTACGGGTCGAGCTTCTGCATCCCGACGTGAAGCCCCCGAGCCTTGAGGATCGTGCCGATGGAGGCGGCGGTGATGCCCTTGCCCAGGGAGGAGACGACACCGCCGGTCACGAACACGAACTTGGCCATCGTGGAGGACCTCCCGGTGCCGTGGTTTTTCCGATGTTACCAGTTACTGATTGGGCGCGACACGCTGTTGACGAATGGAAGCCCCACTCCGCATCCGGACCGGCGGGGCCGCGCCGCCCGCCGCCTGCTCAGCCGGCGCCCCGCGGTTCGAGGATCACCACCCGGGTCTCCTCCGCCGTCCCCATCGCCCCGGTGAGGCTGAGCTTGGGCTGGGTCGGCAGGGCCTCCTCGGTGAGCCCCATCTCCTTGGCGAACCTGTCAACGGGATCGTAGTCGCCACTCCCCTCCACTCCACTGCTGCGGTAGCGGACGGGCACGACGATCGACGGAGCGATGGCATTGACCACCTTGGTGGCGGCGACGGCGCCGAGCGCATCCACCCCACCGACGGGGACGACGAGCACATCCACCCGGCCGAGCTCGTCCACCTCGTCCTCGGTGAGCTGGCGATCGAGCTTGCCCAAGGCGGCGACACAGACCTCGTCGACCTCGATGCGCATGATCGTCGTCTCGCCGGAGACCAGCCCATGGATGGTCACGCCGCGAACCTCGAACTCCCCGGGCCCGGCCACCTCCTGCGGCTGGCCCTCGCGCAAGCGCAGGCGCTCGGGAACGGTCTCCCCCTCGGTGCGCACGATGATGTCGGGGTTCGAACGGCCGAGGCCGGGCAGCGTGGTGGCCGGCGGGTCGACGAGCACCACGACATCGCGGCCGCGCAGGCGGAGGCAGGAAAGTCCGAGATAGGTGATCTCCACGGTCCGACCGATCTTAGCCGGGATGGGGGTCAGCCCGGCCGGGCCGGGGGAGGCGGGGCCGGAGGCGCCGGCCGGACGGCCCGCGCCGGGGACGGCCCGGCCGCGTCAGCTCGCCCTCCCCACCTGGACCGCGATGGTGTCCGTGGTCGTGCCCCTGACCACGGTGACCTCAGCGGTGTCGCCGGGGCTCAGGCCGAGGGAGGCGGGATCGAGCGGATGGCCGGCGTCGATGGCGATCCCGTTGACAGAGGTGACGATGTCACCCGCCTGCAACCCGGCAGCCGCGGCCGGGCCGCCCGGGGCGACGGAGGTGATCAGGGCGCCGGGAGTGGTGCCGGCGGCGGCGGCGCGAGCCGAGTCGAGGTAGCTGGCCACGACCCCAAAGGTGCCCGGGGTCTGCGCCGTGCCGCCGGAGACGCTCGCGATCAGGATTTCGGCGGCGTTCAGCGAGAGGGCGGTGACGCCGGGCGGGGAAGGGGCCTGGGTGATGGTGTCGACGATGCCGATCAGGTCGCCGGCGGCGTTGAGCACCGGCGCCCCGTCAGCGCCGGGTAGGGCAGTGGCGTCGATGTCGATTGCACCCTGCAGCGTCTGCCCGGTGGCGGTGTCGCTGGTCACCGTCACCCCGACCGCGCTGACGTCGCCCACTTCCACATTCAGCCCTCCGGAGGCCGGGCGGCTGAGCGCGATGGCCTGGTCACCGACCGCCGGGACGGAGGCGGCGAGCGGCAACTGGTCGAGATTGGTGACCCCGGAGACGCGCAGCACCACCAGGCCGTGGGTGGCGTCCACGCCCGCGATCACGGCATCGTAGCCCTGGCCGTCCGCGAGCCCCACCCGGAGCCGGCTGGCGCCCTGGACGGCGTGGGCGCTGGTGAGGATCAATCCATCCGAGCTGACCACCACGCCATCGACAAGGCTGGCACTCCCGTCCGCCAGCTCGGCGGCGGTGATCGGCTGTGTGGCAATCGTGACCACCGACGCCGCATTCGCCTGGGCCAGCTGACCGACGGTCTGGGTCTGGGTGCTCGTCGACCCGCTGATCTGCTGGTAGACGATGCGCTGGACCGGGCCGTAGTGCTGGTAGATCGACCAGGCCGCCCCCCCTCCACACAGGGCCCCGACCAGGGCGGCGAGAATCACGGCCGCGAGCACCCGAGCGCGGGGGCCGGGACGGATCAGCGGCTGGACGGGTGGGGAGTCGCGGTGGACCTCGAGAGCCGCATCGGCCGAGGGTGCGGTGGAGCTCGGCACCTCGGTCACCTGATCGGCCCCGGCTCGGCACGGCGCTCCAGGTATCGGACGATCCCGGCGGCGTTGCTGCGCACCCCGTTCAGGACCTCGAGCCTGCGACAGACATCCTGCGGGACATCCGCAGATGGGGTGGAGTAGGCTTCGGCCAGGGCGGCGGCCACCCCCTCAACCCCGGATCCCGGCGCATCGCGGATGACCCGTCGTGCCGTCCCCACCCACCGCCGGAGCGCCTCCTCCGCCTCGAGCAGGGTCGACTCGGGATCCGCTACCGGGCCGTAATGAGTCAGCACGAGCCGCGCGGGATGGAGGTCCCGGAACCGGTGGAGGCTCGCCACCGATTGCTCCAGATCGAAGTCGGGTGGCGGAGTGGCGGGGCGGAGGGCGCCGGTCCCTGGGAGCTGTACCCCGACTGCGTCGCCGACCAGAAGGGTGCCCGAATCTTCGTCGAGGACCGCCTGGTGATGCTTGGCATGGCCGGGCGATTCTATGAGGCGGAGCCGGCGGCCACCACCGAGATCGAGGGCCAGACCGTCGGTCGCGGGCAGCACGCGGTCCGCAGGAACGGGGCGCATCCGACCATAGAGATCGTCCAGCAGGGGGCCGTAGACCCGAGCCGCCGAGTCGATGAGCCGGGAAGGGTCTGCGAGATGGCGGGCCCCCTTCTCGTGAACGACGACGGTCGCGTCGGGGAAGGCCCGCGCCACGTCCCCAACCCCGCCGGCGTGATCGAGATGCACGTGGGTGACCACCACCCAGCGGAGGTCGTGGGGGCCGACACCCGCGGCGGTGAGCGCGTCGACGACGGTCTCGACCGAGGTCTGAGAACCCGTCTCCACGAGGGCCGGCCCGGTCCCGTCCACCAGAAAGCCAGCGGTGAGCCGCTCCATCCCTCCCAGCAGGGTGTCGATCTGACGTACGCCCGGAGCGATCTCTTCCATCGCTCCCGCAGGGTACGACACCGAAGGGCGCCCGTTGGCCGGCGGATCCCGGCGTGCTCTGACCCGGTTACGGCGACGGCGTCGGCGATGCGGTGACCGACGGCGTCGGGAGGCTCACCCCGCCGGCCGCGAGCAGCAGCTCGAGCTGGCTGATGTCGGAGTTGATCGCGGCCTGCGCCTGGCCCGCCGCGCTCAGGTTGCCGCTCGCGTAGTCGGCCTTGAGGTTGGCCTCCTGGGTGACCAGGTCGCTGATGATCGCCAGCTCCTGGGCGGTGTAGCCGCCCGCGGGCGCAGAGGCGGACGGGCTCGCCGTCGGGTTCGGTGAGGCTCCCGGCGAGGCCACGGGGGTCGCCTCGGGTGAGGCGGGCGCGGTGGTACCGGGCGGAGCCAGGCCGGTGGGCAGGGTGGTGACGTTGTACAGGGTCGCGATCGCCGCGGACAGACTCGTCCCCATGGCGACGCTGTTCTGGGTGCCGACGATGACGAAGCGGAGCTGCGGGAAGCTCACCCCGCTCGCCTGGTTGGGCAGCACGTAGAAGGGGCGCACGAAGAGGAAGGAGTCGTCGTTGAAGGGCAGCACGATGACGTTGCCCAGGTAGACCTGGGAGCCCGACTGCCCCACCAGGGTGCGCTCCTCACTGATGGTGGGGTCGGTGTTGGAGTTGTTGTCGAACTGGTAGGGCCCGCGCACGTTGGTGTTGTTGCCGAGCGGGACGGCCACCAGGGGCGGATGGTCCGTCGTCGTGTAGTCGGACTCCGCCGCCAGCCACGCGGTCATGTTGCTCGCCTGCCCGCCACTGCCACTCTGATAGGGGCTGAACGTCTGCATCAGGACGAATTGGGGGGTGGGGTTGCCGGGCAGGGTCAGCTCGACGTACTGAGGTGTGGTCGTGACCACGGTGCCGTCGGGCTGGAGTCCCTGGGACGGGCTGTAGAAGTCGTTCTTGGAGAAGAAGTCGGCCGCGACCTGGGGGTTGCTGACCGGCAGCGTGTCATCCACGTGCACCTGGGCGTAGACCTTGACCTGGTTGCTGAACAGGTCCTCCGGATAGCGCAGGTGCTGGGTCAGGAATGAGGACATCTGGCTGATCGGGTGGAGCAGCCCGGGATAGATGCCGCTCCACGCGGCGGTGAGCGGCTCGTTCATGTCCACCGCGTAGAGGGTGACGGCGCAGGTGCGGGCGTCGATCACCGCCTTGACGGCGTTGCGCTGGTAGGAGATCCCGTTGATGTTGTCGGATTCCGGGAAGCTGCCGGTCTCCACGTACGCATCCGCGATCCACATCAGATCATCGGTCTGCGGGTCGGCCACGATGTAGGGGTCCGAGTCGACGGTCAGGAACGGCGCGATGCTCTGGATCCTCTGGTCGATGGTCCGGTTGATCAGGACCGTGCTCTGGCTGTTGGGGATGTCGCTCAGGAAGAGGTTGAGGCCCCCGAACTCGGTGATGGAGGTGGCCAGCTTGTCGATCGGGTTGTTGATCGTGAAGCCGGCCATGCCGGTGCCGGCGTGCATGTAGGCGTCCGGCGTCGACGGGTAATTGAACTCCAGCTGGTTGGTGTTGACCACCACCGGCTGCTTGGTCTGCTCACCGCAGTAGATCTCCGGGTTGCCGCCGGTGCCGTTGAAGTCCAGTGCCGGGGGGGCGCTGGCGTCGACCTGCTGGAGCGGCTCCTTGCCGTCCAGGATGTCGGGCTCGCCCTCCGCCCCGATCTGGTTGACGGAGACCGCCGTGATCCCGTAGCCGTGGGTGTAGACAAAGGTGTTGTTGACGAAGTTGGAGTTGGGGATATCGGAATCGGAGATCTCGCGGGCCCCGATCATCACCTCGGTCTCCTGCCCGCTGGCGTTGGGGTAGCGGTCGATGGTGACGTTGTCGAAGGTCTGGTAGCTGCGGGTGCGATCGACCTGATTGAGGACGGCCGGAAGCTGGGTGGGATCCTGGACGCGGATGTTGGCGAGCGTCCCGGGGTCGGCGGCGAGATCCCCCGTCAGAGTCGGGCTGACCACCGTCTTGAAGGGCTGGTCCACGACGGAAGCCTGCCCGCCGGTGGTCTCCAGACCCCAGGCGTAGCGGCTCGAGGTCAGGTAGTTGTCGATCGACTTGGCCTGAGCCTGCTCGGCGTTGGGGTTGACGGCTGTGGCCGTGTACACCGCCTCCGGAATGATGGTGAGCGCCCCCGCCACGACCAGCCAGCCGCCGAGCACGCCGCCCATCCAGGCGACCGTCCCCCAGGTGGGGCGGCGCCGGCTGGTCCGGACCAGCAGCGCGCCGATCGCCACCGCGAAGGCGAGCGCGATCCACTGGAGGGCACCCAGCACGGGGATGAGCACGTTCAGATCGGTGGCGTTGGGACCGACGAACGCGTACTGCGAGTTCGACTCGGTGGCCAGGTGGTAGACGCCGAAGTGCGCCCCCAGCCCGGCCATGATGAAGATGCCGATCAGCGCCACCCCGGCGTGCCGGGTGCCGATCCTGAGCGCGTCGTCCACGCTCATCCCCTTGGCCGGGTGGAGCTGGACGTCCAGCTCATCGGGGGCGTGGATGACCATCAGGGCGACGCAGACCACCGCGATCGCGCCGAGGAGGCCGACGACCGCACCCCCCCAGAGCAGCGCCGAGAAGGAGTCGATCACCGGGAGGGTGAAGACGAAGAAGCCGTAGTCCATGTGAAAGACGGGATCGGTGGCGCCGAAGGCGTGGCCGTGGATGAAGAGGAGGACGTCCTGCCAGGAGCCGGCGAGGTGGGCGCCCCCGCCGATGCCGGCCAGGACGGCGATGGCGATCCCGGCCCAGAAGGTGATCCGGCCGGCCAGCGCGTCGATGCCGCGCACGGCGCGCGTCCAGAAGGGCACGCTGGCTCCGACCAGGCCGCCGGTGATGACCAGGCCGATCAGGAAGAGGACGACGTGGGCGATCAGCGGGGTCCAGAAGACGTTGGTGTGCCCGAGGCTGGAGAGATAGAGGTAGTTGACCCGGAGCTGCGCCAGCGCGAAGGCCACGATCACCAGCACGACGATCACGGCGATGACGATCAGCGCGATCTTCCGGAACCGGGTGTAGCGAGGACTCCGGACCACGCGAGGCCGGCGCCGCCGGAACAGCAGCTCAGGGTCGAAGTTGAAGGTGCTCACCGATCGGCCGATGGTACTCGACTTGACCCCGGCGGTCGCGCCGCCACGTGCCCTCCCCGGTCGAACCGGTCCGGAGCCGGACCCACCGGCGGCTGGGGGTCGGGCCGGTCCTGAGCCTGAGCAGGAGCCGGCCGGTGACTAGCGCCGCTGGAGCAGGAGACGAACGTCGAACGGGTCGCGACGCCGACGGATCCGCCGCGAGACCTCGGGGCGGACCTGGACCATGTAGGGCTCCTGCTCGCGCAGGACCTCCTCGATGGCGTCGGCGACCAGCATCCCGCCATGGACGGTCGGCACCCGGTCGGCGAGGGCGTCGGCCATCCTCTCGGTGACGACCGTGATCTCCATCTCGTGGGCCTGCTCCAGGAGGGTCAGACAGTCGTCAAGGCGACGGAGCCGTTGCCGACGGTCCTCACCACCCTGCAACTCGATCATGGGTGAAAAATAGCGCAAATCGACCACTACAGGGAGTCCCCCCAGGTCGAGGGGCTGGCCCACGCTCCTCGGATCCCTCCCAGCGCTTCCGCCCTGCCTTCCCGGTGCCGGCCGGCGCCAAGGCCGGACGGGATCAGCGGAAAGCCGTCCCCGCCCGCCGGGGACGCCCCCGGGGTCCGGGAAGGGTGGCGGCGAGCGGGGTCTCGACCACCGCGGCCGGCCGCTCCGGCCGGCGGGGCCGGCTGCCGTTGCCCGCGGCGGCGCCGATGATCGGGCGGAGGTAGATGCCGGTGGCGCTCCGGGGCTCGCCGGCGATCATCTCCGGGGTCCCGGCCGCGACCACCTCGCCCCCGGCGTCCCCGCCGTCCGGGCCCAGATCGATGATCCAGTCGGCGGTCTTGACCACGTCCAGGTTGTGCTCGATGACGATGACGGTGTTGCCCGCGTCGACCAGCCGGTGCAGGACGGTGAGGAGCTTCTCCACGTCCGCGAAGTGCAACCCGGTGGTGGGCTCGTCGAGGATGTAGAGGGTGCGCCCGGTGTCGCGCCGCGAGAGCTCGGTGGAGAGCTTGACCCGCTGTGCCTCGCCGCCGGAGAGCTGGGTGGCGGGCTGGCCCAGCCGGATGTAGCCGAGCCCGACATCCTGCAGGGTGCGGAGGCGACGAACGATGCGGGGCTGGTTGGCAAAGAGCTCGGCGGCATCGTCGACGGTCATCTCCAGGACGTCGGCGATCGACTGACCGCGGAACTTCACCTCCAGCGCCTCGCGGGTGTAGCGACGTCCCTTGCAGACGTCGCAGGCGACGTAGATGTCGGGCAGGAAGTGCATCTCGATCTTGATCATCCCGTCGCCCGAGCAGGCCTCACACCGCCCGCCGGCGACATTGAAGGAGAAGCGTCCCGGCTTGTAGCCTCGGATCTTGGCCTCGGGCAGCTTGGCGAAGAGGTCGCGGATGTCGGTGAAGACGCCCACATAGGTGGCCGGGTTGCTGCGCGGGGTCCGGCCGATCGGCGACTGGTCGACGTCGATGACCTTGTCGATGTGCTGGATGCCCTCGACCTTCTCGTGCTTGCCGGGGCGGTCCTTGGCCCGGTAGAGGGCCTGAGCCAGGCGGCGGTAGAGGATGTCGTTGACGAGCGTCGACTTGCCGCTGCCGCTCACCCCGGTGACGCAGATGAAGAGACCGAGGGGGAACTCCACGGTCACCGACTTGAGGTTGTTCTCGGTGGCGCCGATGACGGTGAGGGCCCGGCCGTCGGTCGAGCGGCGCAGCGGAGGAACGGGGATCTGCAGCTCGCCGCGGAGATACTGGCCGGTGATGCTCCGCTTGGAGGCGAGCACATCCGCGAGGGTGCCGGCCACCATCACCTCTCCGCCGCGCTCCCCGGCTCCCGGGCCGATGTCGACGATGAAGTCCGCGCTGCGGATGGTCTCCTCGTCGTGCTCGACGACGATCAGGGTGTTGCCCAGGTCGCGGAGGGTCGTGAGGGTGGCGAGAAGTTTGTGATTGTCCCGCTGATGGAGGCCGATGGACGGCTCGTCGAGGATGTAGAGGACGCCCATCAGCTTGCTCCCGATCTGGGTCGCGAGCCGGATGCGCTGACTCTCGCCGCCGGAGAGCGACGCCGAGGCCCGGTCGAGGCTGAGGTAGTCGAGCCCGACGTCACGGAGGAAGCCGAGCCGCTCACGGATCTCCTTGAAGGCCCTGCCCGCAATCTGCATCTCGCGCTCGGTGAGACGCAGGTTCTCAGTGCGGCCGAGCGCCTTCACGACCGTGAGGGCGGTGAAGTCCATGATGCTCATGCCGTCGACCGTGACGGCGAGAAACTCCGGCTTGAGCCGCTTGCCACCGCACGCGGGACACGGCTTCTGCATCATCAGCCGCTCGATCTCCTGCTTGACCCACTCCGACTCGGTCTCGCGGTAGCGGCGCTCGAGATTGGGGATCACGCCCTCGTAGGCTGCTTCGTAGGCATGCGTGCGCCCGGTGTGGGAGACGTAGCGCATCCGGACGGTCTCGTCCTTGGGGAGGCCGTAGAGGATGACCCGCTGCTCGCGGGCGGAGAGGTCTCGGAAGGGCACGTCGGTGGGGATCTTGTAGTGACGGCAGACGCTCTGGAGGACGTCGAGCAGCCACATCTGGGACGGGCCCTTGGTCCAGCCGGAGAGCGCCCCGTCGTCGATCGAGAGCGAGGGGTCGCGCACCACCGCCTCGCGGTCGACCTCCATGCGCAGCCCCAGCCCGGTGCAGGTGGGGCAGGCGCCGTGCGGGTTGTTGAAGGAGAAGTTGCGAGGGGCGGGCTCCTCCATGGAGATGCCGCAGTAGACGCAGGCGTAGTCCTGCGAGAAGAGCATCTCGCCCACGGCCAGGGTGCGGGGCGCGCTGCCCTCCGGGGCTTCCGGGCCGTCGTCACCCCCGGTCTCGGACCCGCCGGGCGGCTCGACCCCGGTCTCTGCCGAGGCCTGGCCCACAGCGGAGGCGTTCGCCATCCAGGCTGAGGCGGCACTCCCGGAGCCGGCAGCCGCTGCCCCGCCGGCAGCACCTTCTGTCCCCTCCTCTCCCCCACCCCCGGGCCCGTCGGCCGGGATCAGGAGGATCAGGCCATCACTCAGCTTGGCGGTCTGCTCCAGCGAGTCGCTGAGCCGGCTGCGCAGCTCCGGGCCGATCACCACGCGGTCGACCACGATCTCGATGTCGTGCTTGAACTTCTTGTCGAGGACGATCGGGTCACCGAGGTCGCGGACCTCCCCGTCGACCCGGGCACGGGCATAGCCCTTGCGGCGGGCCTCGGCGAGGATCTCGCGGTGCTCGCCCTTGCGCCCCTGCACCATCGGAGCCGCCACCATCAGGCGGGTGCCCTCAGGGAGGGCCAGGACCTGGTCGGCGATCTGCTCGATGGTCTGCTTGCTGATCTCCCGGCCGCAACGGGGGCAGTGTGGGTGCCCGATCCGGGCATACACCAGCCTGAGGTAGTCGTAGATCTCGGTGACCGTGCCGACCGTGGAGCGGGGGTTCTTGCTGGTCCCCTTCTGATCGATGGAGATGGCCGGGGAGAGGCCGTCGATGTGGTCGACATCCGGCTTCTCCATCTGGCCGAGGAACTGGCGCGCGTAGGCGGATAGCGACTCCACATAGCGCCGCTGTCCCTCGGCGTAGATGGTGTCGAAGGCAAGCGACGACTTGCCGCTCCCAGAGAGACCCGTCAGAACGATCAGGCTGTCCCGAGGCAGGCTGAGATCGATGTTCTTGAGGTTGTGCTCTCTCGCCCCTCTGATGTCGATGGTGTCGTGTGGCACTTGCTACCTAGCGTACCCAGAACCGGCCGTCCGGCCACCGACCCGGCTGCGAGCGGGCTGCGGCGTCCGGAGACGAACATGTGTACGTTACTCGCCCGGGGGGCCCCCCGTCCAGGGTCTGGGAGCTCTCCCGTCGGGCACGCTCCGCACGCCGATGAAAACCGCCTTGCGGACACGCCTCCAGCGAGGGCGTGAACGCACTCCGTTGGCCTTGACGCCGGCCCGTGTAACGGTTCGCCCGGAGGAGAGCGTCGGTCCCTGATCCAGCCGCTTCTCCCGCCCCCCGTCTAGGCGTGCACCGTGCCTCGGCTCTCGAAGGTCATGGCACGCTGCAGGGCAGCCGCCCGAAGCTCCTCGGCAATCTCGACCGGTCCGCCGATGCCGGCCGCGTTGACACCGGCTTGGGCGGCCTCCTCGACAACGCCTCCCACCAGGATCGCCAGCTCGGGGGTCCGATGGAACACCAGGACGCCGTGGTTGGCCAGCAGCACCGCGGGAACGCCGGAGACGACCGCGGCCCTGATGTTGGCCACTGATTGGGCTGAGCCGCGTGGCCCATAGCCGGCGACCGGCACCCCGGTGGGGAGCCCGAACATGGCCAGGGCCTCGACCCAGCAGCCTATCGGGCGGCGCGCCACCGCGTAGCCCGTGGCATACGGTGAATGGGTGTGCAGCACGCAGCCGACGTCGGGGTGGTCCCCGTACATGGCCGTGTGCATCGCGACCACGGCGCCCTGGATGGGCGGCAGGTCACCCTCGAGCAGCGTCCCGTCCAGACGGACCCGAGCCACGGCGGAGGGCAGGTGACCCCGGAGCGACGGGCCACCGGTGAAGTACATCTCGTCCGATCCGGGAACGCGAAGGCTCACGTTTCCGTGCCCGTTCGCGGAGATGGCTCCGCTGGCGACGACCCGCTGGGCCAC
Source organism: Candidatus Changshengia sp. (assembly GCA_003134115.1). Taxonomy (GTDB): domain Bacteria; phylum Chloroflexota; class Dormibacteria; order Aeolococcales; family Aeolococcaceae; genus Changshengia. Next base: position 17,366 of record PLAK01000174.1, on the reverse strand, counting down.
ATCGATCACCTGGTCGACCAGATCCTTGTCCATCGAACACTCCTCCCGCTGCGCGACCGCCCCGTGGAAGAAGCGTACGTGATCCCCGCTGCGCGAGGGACGGGGAATGTCACGTGGAGGACTGCTTAGCCGTCAGGCTACGAGACGCCTGTCAGGCTGACCGCCCCGCCGGTGTCGCAGTGGCAATGGCGCCTTCGGGGACGGATTCCTGTCCCACAGGGCCCCTCGAGCTACCTGGCCTGACCTCAGTCGGCCGCGCGCCGAAGCCGGACGAGGTTGACAATCTCAGTGTCGCCGCGGAACGCGTCGATCACTCGGCTGGCTCGGCTGATCTGGTCGAGTGATCCGACCTCACCGCGAACGGTGACCACGCCGCGACCTGCACGCACGGTGAGCGCGGCGCGATCCGTGCTCAGGCATTCGACCAGGGCATCCTGGAGCCGGGCGCCCAAGCCCATGACCGCACCGCGACGCCGTTGCGGGGCTCCGACCGCCAGCATCATGATGTTGCGGGCACCCATCGCATTTCCCCCTGGGCCGCAGCCAATTGCCCTGTTCTACGGGAGGCACACCGCTGGCCGGGACACGGTGCCACCGAGACGACATCGTCCGTCACCCCATTTCGCCTGTCTGTCCGCTGGCGAACTCAAGGGTTTGCCGAGAACTCTCACGATGAGGACCACCGCCCCGACGTTTCGGCGTGCCCCGTCACATACTCGGGATCGTCGTACCAGTCATCGGGTTCGGGGCGAGTGTCGCTCGGATGGAGCCTGCCGCGGCGCGAGGTCGTAGAGGAGTCGGTAGTAGCGAGTGCGCTCGAGGTCGAGCACGATACCGTACGCGGCAAGCAGGGGCTGCTCCCAGTCCGTGCCGTAATTCCATCCCGCTCAACTCCCAGGTGACGGTGGACCTCGTCCCAGTCCGCTCGGTCAAGTCTTCCCTCGGCGTCCGCCCGCCGGATCGCCCTGACCTGATCCTCCGCGGAGCAGGCGAGGGGGCAACGGTTGACGGGAAGGGCGTCGTGCAGGGCTCTCAGCCCGCGCCAGCCTCCTCCGAACGTCTAGGATCGAGGCGTTGGACGCGAGCAAGGAACCGGCTCTCCTCTTCGATCTGGACGGCACCCTGGTGGACAGCGTCTACCAGCACGTCATCGCCTGGCGAACCGCACTGGAGGATGAGGGCCTTGACCTCTCCACCTGGCGCATCCACCGCCGTGTGGGCATGAGCAACGGGCTGCTGGTGAACGCCCTCGCCAGAGAACTGGGCAGGGAGTTCTCCGCGGAGCAGGTGGCGGCGCTGCAGGCGGGCCACGCTCGCGTCTTCCGTGAACTCGCACCGCATGTTCGACCGCTGCCTGGAGCGGTCGAGCTGCTCCGCGAGCTCTCTCAGCGTGGGGTCCTGTGGGCGATCGCCACCAGTGGCACCCGAGCGACTGCCGGACCCAATCTCGCCAAGTTGGAAGTACCGGCGTCGGTGCCGGTCGTCACCCGCGACGAGGTTCCCTTTGCCAAACCCGACCCCGATCTCTTCCTCGCCGCCGCCGATCGATTGGGGGTTGCCATCACCAACTCCGTCGTCGTGGGGGACAGCATCTGGGATGTTCTCGCCGCTCGCCGCGCCGGGGCCCTGGGAGTCGGCCTGCTATCGGGTGGCTACAGCCGCCAGGAGCTGGAGGTGGCGGGCGCCTTTCGCGTCTACCATGACCCCGCCGCACTCCAGCTCCACCTCGATGAGCTGGGGATCCGGAGGTGAGGTGGTGTGGAACCCCGGTCTCGTGGGGAGGGTGCTGAACTGGATGTTCCCGAGGTAGCCACCTCTCGGTGCCGTGTCGATGCACCCTGGGCGTGATCGCGATCTCCGGTGCCTCAGAGGCTGACGCCCCCACTGGCGATCAGAGCGACCGCCGCCACCGCCATGAGCGCGGCCGTGGCCCACCCCACCGTCTTGGCAAGCTTGCCGTTCACGTAGTTGCCCATGAGGCGGCGGCTCCCAGCGATCAGCATGACCACCANNCCGTAGAAGATGGGGGCGTCGCGGACAGACCGAGAGAAGCCCCACTCGCGGCTGAGAAGCCCGGCCATGCCCACCGAGCCGGCGCCGGCGAGCACCGGGATGGCCAGCAGCCCGCTGCCGATGAAGCCCAGTGCGAAGAGCACGCTGGCGAACTGCCCGGCCAGCGGCTTGAGTGCCGCGGCCGCCTGCGCAGCGCTCTGGATGTCCGTCTGGTGGTGGACATTGAGCGTCTCCGCGGTGGCCACGATGATGGCGAACATGACCAGGTTGGAGAAGGTCATGCCGGCCACGACGTCGAGCCTGCTGGTGGACTGCTTGCGACGCGCCCGCGCGGTCGCCCATCGCCGGAGCGGGAGAGCCTTCGCGCCACCCTCCGGTCCCTCACGCATCTCCTCGAGTCGGTGGGCGTTCTGCCAGAAGAAGAGATACGGCGAGATGGTCGTGCCCAGCGTGGCGACCAGCAGTGCCAGATAGGTCTTGTTGAGCTGCACGTGAGGAATGAAGGTGTGTTCCAGGACGCTGCCCCATTGATGGGTGACGAGGACCGCCACCACCAGGTAGCTGAGAAGCGCGATACACAGCACTTTGAAGACGAGCGCGATGCGAGCGAACGAGCCCAGGGCGATCAGTGCTGAGATCAGAGCTCCTGCGACGAGGGCCCATAGCCAGGTCGGCCCGAGGTGGAGGAGCTGCATGCCGCTACCGATGGCGACGAGGTCGGCGGCGATGTTGAGTGCGTTGGCAACGAGGAGGGCGACGAGGAGCACGCCGACGATGGTTTGACCAGCCCGATGAAAGCGTTGGACGGCAAGCCCGCCAAGGCTGGTGCCGGTGGCGAGCGCGGTGCGGTCACAGATCTCCTGAACTCCGATCATCAAGGGCCAGGTCAGAAGCGCGGTCCAGAGGAAGGCGAGGCCGAACTGGGCGCCGGCCTGGGAGTAGGTGGCGATGCCGGACGGATCGTCATCGGAAGCGCCCGTGACCAGTCCCGGGCCCATCGCCCGCAGGTAGTGGCGCCAGACGGGACGGGTCGACGCCTTGGTCACGCCGAGCTCACCCCCGACTCGGCGTATGCGATCGGCCGGATCGGCTGTGGATCGGCCAGGCCATGTGAGACGCTGTCAGAGCCGGGCTCCACCGCGCCCGCCCCCGCCGGTCGACAGTTGGCAGCCGTTACCGGTACGCCCACTGACGCCTCTGAACTCGCACCCCTCAAGGTGCCCCGCGATTTGGTCGCAGGTGCGAGCGGACGATGGCCTGACATCTCGAGACGCTGGATGTTGATGGGGCCCATACTAGCTGCAGCGTCTGGAACGGGTCGATCTCGACGTGAACCCCCAAGGTTGGGATGCGCGGGTCGGCCCCAGGTGGGCTCGGCGTGGTCCTCGGCGGCCTCGGGCACGCGGTCGGCGGCCATAGCCACCACGACCGAATCAGAGTGTCCGCTCGCACCGGCGTCCGGATCGGAACGTGCGTCAGGCCCGCGCTTCGGAGGATCAGGCGGTGAGCTCTCGGCATTTCGACGTGGTGGTGCTCGGTGGGGGATCGGTCGGCGAAGTCGTGGCTCCAGCCGTCGCAAGAGCGGGACGCTCGGTCGCAATCGTGGAGGTGCTCCGCGTCGGTGGTGAATGCCCCTACGTCTCCTGCATGCCGAGCAAGGCGATGCTCCATGCCGCTCACCTCCGTCGCGCGGCGGCCGGAGACCGATGGCTGGGCATCGCGATCGATGCCGAGACGGCCGGAGATGCGTATGCGGCCGCCGCCGCTCGCCGCGACGTGATCGCGGAGCACCGCGACGACCGAGCCACGGCAAAGCGCCTGCAGGAGGAGGGTGTCACCATCCTGCGCGGCGATGGCCGGATCACGGGCGCAGGCGTCCTGACGGTCGGCGATACGACCATCGACTGGACGGACCTGGTCATCTCGACGGGGTCCGCTCCCGTGATTCCAGTGATCCCCGGCCTTGGATCGATCGACGCATGGACCAGTGACCAGGCGCTGAGCTCCGCCGATCGTGTGGCGCGACTGGCCATCGTCGGAGGGGGACCGGTGGGCTGTGAGCTCGCCGACGTCTACGCGAGTTTCGACTCGGACGTCACCCTCGTGCAACAGGCCCCCCGCCTGGTGCCGCGGGAGGAGCACTCGATAGGCGACGAGCTGATGCGCCTCTTCCAGCAGCGTGGCATTGCGGTCAGGGCATCCACGCGGATCGAGGCCGCGGCCCGGACCGCGCACGGAGTCGAGTTGAATCTGTCCAATGGGGAGACGCTGGTGGTGGATCGCGTCCTCATCGCTGCGGGACGCAAGCCCCGCACGGAGGTTGGGCTGGAGCGCATCGGGGTCGAGCCCGGCCCGCGCGGAATCGAGATCGACGAGACCTGTCGCGTCCGCGGCCAGGAGCATGTGTGGGCCGGCGGCGACGTGACCGGCGTCGCACCCTTCACGCACACCGCCTCGTATCACGGGCGGGTGATCGCGGCCAACCTCAACGGCACGCGGACGTCAGCCGATCATCGGGCGCTGCCACGGTGCGTCTTCACGGAGCCGCCGATCGCGTGCGTCGGCGAGACGACGGGGTCCGCTGAGCGCAAGGGGCTGGATGTGATCGTGGCGACCGCTCAGCTGGCAGACACGGCCCGGGCGCAGACGGATGCGGCATTGGACGGGCATCTCACACTCATCGCTGACCGGCAGCGCGGTGTCCTCGTCGGTGCGGCGGCGATCGGCGCTCGCGCCGACGAGTGGATCGGCGAGGCGGTCATGGCCATCCGTGCGGAGCTGCCTCTCGAGGTCATGGCGGATGTCGTTCATCCGTTTCCCAGCTTCTCCGAGGTATATGAGCCGGCGCTGCGACAGCTGCTCTCCCGCGCGTGAACTCCGGGCCCGGCCGGGCGCCCCGTCCACGCCGGGTCGGAGATGGGCGCCCGGTCTCGGTGCGGGTGACTCACCGCTCCGCCCCCTCGCGGCTGCAAAATGCCGGGCGATCCTACCCGCTCGTGCCGGGCGCCCCGGCGGGCCCCGGTGCGGTGCCCGCGATCTCGGCCTCGACCTGGGTGATCGGCTCGGAGGTGAACAGGAAGGTGCGCAAGTGCCGATCGAGGACGGGATCGTGCCGACGCAGCCACTCGAGGAGCATCGCGGCATGTTCCTTCTCCTCGTCTCGGTTGTGGGCGAGGACCGCGGCGAGGCTCGCGTCAGAGGTCGCCTTGACCCGCTGGTCGTACCAGTCGATCGCCTCGAGCTCCTCACACAAGGACGTCCTGGCCCGGTGCTGGTCGATGACCGCTTCGTCGAGAAGTTGGAGCGGCTCGTGTAGTCCTTCGCTTGCCATCGGTTGCTTCTCCTTTCGGCATCGTCCTGCCGTGAGGGACACCTCGCCTCCGAATCCCCAGCTCAGCCATGTGGAGCCGGAGCGCGGCTTGGTCATGGTACACGCGGAAGGCGCCCGACACCCAAGCTGCTGGCGGCGGCGACCGCGGAGTCTCCTCCCTCGCGGACCTCGGGTGGACGGCCGTCGTGCTCAGCCGGCGTCGGGCGCGCGTGCCCGGGGCGAGGCGTAGTCGTCGGCCACCGGCGGCAGGGCCACGACGCCAGCGTCGGTGCGGATCAGCCGCCAGCCGCCCTCGTGCACCTTCCAGTGGTGGGCCCGTAAGATCGTGACAAGATTGGCGAGATCAGTTCGAGCCGGTCAGCCAGCCCTGGTCGCGCCCCTCAGCCGGCTCCGCCGCCCAGCCGGCCGCGCAGGCCGGCAATCACCACGTCGAGCCCCTGGGCAAACTCCCAGTCCCCGTCCCACGGGTCGAGCACCAGGTGCAGGTTGCGCAGCGCCGCGAGGTCGGGCTCCGAATGCTCCCGGAGGATCGCCAGCATCGTCTCGCCCCGGGTCGCCTCGCCCATCCCGGTGATCTCACACTGGACGAACCCGAACGTGTAGGAGAGCAGGGTCGTCCAGGCTGCTCCCGCCTGTCGCGGTTCGAAACCGGCGGCCTCCAGGATGGCGAAGGCACGCGCCACCACGACCAGCGTCTCTCGCTGCACCGGCGGCCGGTTGGCGATGAGCGGGAAGAGGTCGGGATGGGCGAGCAGGATCCGGCGAAACGCGCCGAAGCCGTACCGCACCGCATCCTCCCAGCCGGTGGGGGTCGCCTCCGGCAGGGGGACCTCGCTGAGCACCGTCGCCACCAGCCCATCGAGCAGCTCCTCCTTGGAGGGGAAGTGGTGATAGAGGCTCATCGCCTCCACCCCCAGAGCGGCCCCGAGCCGGCGCATGGAGAGCGCCTTGAGTCCCTCGGAGTCCACCAGCTCGAGGGCGGCGTCGAGGATCCGGCGGCGGGTCAGGGCGTGGCGCTCGCCGTCGTCCGCCGATGTGGTGTCCGTCACGTCTCATTCATTCTGTCGCTGGAGGAATCGGATCTGCCGGCCCCAGCCGGGAATTCGCAGTTGCCCCGGCCGTCCCTTACGGTGTAAGGTCTGGGCCACCACCTACCTTACACCGTAAGAAGAGGCGGTGATCGACCCAGGGCGAAGAGACTCCACCGGGGCGGGGCCGGGACTGCCCGACCCGCAGCCGGCGGAGAGATGGGAGACGGGAATGTCCGGATTGGCCCGAAATGCCAGCAGGCGTCCCTGGCACGTCCTCCTCCCCTTCCTGGCACTGACCCTGGTGGGGCTCGGCCTTTCCGGCGTGGTCTCGGGACGGCTGAACGACAGCCTCTCCCAGTACGACGACCCCTCGACGGCGAGCTCGCAGGCCCGCGCCGAGGTGCAGGCGGCGACCGGCGTCGACGTCGAGGAGGGCTACACGGTGCTGGTGGAGCTGCCCGCCCCCGCGAGCCTGGCGGGGCGGCCGCCGGCGATGGTGAGCGAGACGGTGCGCCTGCTCCGGCAGCGCCCCGAGGTGGTGCAGATCACCGACGCCTGGTCGACCGGGGTGCCCGCCTTGATCTCGCGAGATGGCAGGAGCGCGATCGTGGTGGCCAGCCTGCGCGCGGTCCACGAGGTCACCGCCACAGACGCGCTGCAGGCGAGCATCGACGCCGATCCCCTGCTCTCCGGCCACGTGATGCTCGGCGGCTCCACCGCCCTCGACGCCCAGGGGAGCGCGCAGAGCCTGCAGGATCTGCGGCTGGCGGAGACCGTCGCCATCCCGATCCTGCTGGTGCTGCTGCTCGTCATCTTCCGGAGCGTGGTCGCGGGGCTGCTGCCCCTCTTCGGGGCAATGGTGAGCATCGCGCTGACGACTCTCGGGCTCCTGCTCGCGACGAGCTTCGGCAGCATCTCCGTGTACGCGCTGAATCTCGTGTATGCACTGGGCGTCGGCCTGAGCATCGACTTCAGCCTGCTGATCGTCTCCCGCTACCGCGAGGAGATGGCCACGACGGGCGCGGGGCACGCCGCGCTCGCGCGGACGCTCAACACGGCGGGGCGCACCGTCCTCTTCAGCGCGGCGACGGTGACGGCCGCGCTTGGCGCGCTGCTGCTCTTCCCCATCGTCTCGATCTCCTCCATGGGGCTGGCGGGGATGATGGTCACGATCTCCTCCGCGATCGCGGCGGTGGTCGTGCTCCCAGCCGTGCTGGCCTTGCTCGGTCCGCGCATCGACGCCCTCTCGCTGCTCCGACGCGGAGCGGCCGCGCAGGCGGCCGCCGATTCCGGGTGGTGGTCACGGCTGGCCCGCGCCGTGATGCGGAGGCCGGCTGCGATCGCGCTGGTGGTCACCCTGGTGCTGCTCGCGGCCGGCACCCCGGCGCTGGGCGTCCAGTTCACCGGCTACTCGACCAAGGGATTGCCCGCAGGCCTGGCGGCGGTGCGGATCGACAACACCCTCTCGTCGGACTTCGCGTCCGTGAGCGCGGCGCCGCTCCAGCTCATCGTCACGGCGGGCCCCACGGCGGCCGCCGAGGTCGATGCCTACGCGGCCTCGGTCGCTCGGGTCCCAGGGGTGGTCGGCGTGCAGCGACCGGTCGCGCTCGGCCCCGACCTCTGGCAGGTCGATGCCACGCTGAGCGGCGCGTCGGCGGTGTCGACGGCCTCGCAGGATGCGGCCAATGCCGTGGGGCGCATCCCCGCTCCGTTCCCGGTCAGGGCCACCGGGTACACGGCGAGCTTCATCGACTTCCAGGCGAGCGTGGTCGCCCACCTGCCCTGGGCGGCGCTGCTGCTGGCGGCGACGACGCTCGTGATCCTCTTCGTCATGACCGCGTCGGTGGTGCTCCCCGTCAAGGCGCTGGTCATGAACATGCTCACCCTGACCGCCACGCTCGGGCTGCTGGTGCTCGCCTTCCAGAACGGCGCGCTGAGCGGCCTGCTCGGTTTCCAACCCCAGGGGGCCATCAACCTGATGACGCCGCTGCTCGCGGGAGCTCTCGCCTTTGGCCTCTCCACCGACTACGGCGTCTTCCTGCTCAGCCGCATCCGGGAGGGGTACCGAGGCGGGCTGCCGACCCGGGACGCGGTCGCATTGGGACTTCAGCGCGTCGGACGGGTGGTCACCTCGGCGGCGATCCTCTTCTGCATCGCCGTGGGCGCGCTGGTCCTCGCCCAGACCGTGATCCTCAAGGAGATCGGCCTGGCGGCCGCGCTGGCGGTGCTCATCGACTCGAGCGTGGTGCGCGCGCTCCTCGTGCCCTCGCTGATGGCGATCCTGGGCCGGTGGAACTGGTGGGCGCCACGGCCCCTCGCCGCCCTGCACCGGCGGCTGGGTTTGTACCGCCTGGAGGGTGGGGAGGTGCAGGCCGAGAGCGCGCCGCTCTGAGGGGTGGGGACTAGGGCGTCTGCCAGCGGCAGGCACCGGGCGACGTGGTGCCTTGGGGGACGGGTGCTAGGGGAAGGCGGGCTGCCCGGCGACGGGATGGAACCCCGGGCACGTCCGGCTCAAGAACGCCGGATTGAGCCAGAGGCCGCTGGAAAGATCGACGGTCGGGTGGGTGCCCGCGATGACGGCCACTGACGTGTAGCCGGACTCATCCCCACTGCACCCCTCGAGCGTCACGGCGTAGGAGCCCGCGGCAAGCCGGACATCCAGAGTGGTGGCGCTCCCCGTCCATCCGGCGTAGGCCACCACCGGGGGGATGGACACCTGCTGGTCGTCAGCGGGGACTACGAAAGCCCGGCAACCCTCGGCATCGGTCGGGCACTGCGAAACCTTGATCACGACGCCGGTCCAGGGCGAGCCTCCCGTCGCCTGCCGGACGATCAGCACCACCGCCGCGGCGAGGACCACGACCAGGGCGGCGGCCAACGCGACGAAGGGCCGGCTGCGCCAGCCGCGGTGCCGCCCCCCGTGCCCCGATGGAGGGATCATGTCGGTCGCAGTCTATGCCGCTGTAACCGGAATGGCTGGACGAGGTGGCACGGGGCACTCCGAATGCGGACGAGGAGAAGGGAATGGCAATGCGAACGACAAAGCTGGGCAGCAGCGGTCCCCAGGTCGGCGTCATCGGCCTCGGCTGCATGGGCTTGACGGCCTCGTATGACCTGGCGACTCCGCGCGACGACGCCACCTCGATCGGGGTGATCCACCAGGCGCTCGACCTCGGCATGACGCTGATCGACACCGCGGACGCATACGGGCCGTACACCAACGAGGAGCTGGTCGGCCGGGCGCTGGCGGGCGGCCAGCGCGAGCGTGCGGTGCTGGCCACCAAGGTCGGCCTGGTGATGGGCGGTTCCACTCCGGCTGCCCTCTCCGGCACCGCCTCTCCGGGTGCGGGGCGGAACGGCCGCCCCGAGCACGTCCGGGAGTCGATCGACGGCAGCCTGCGCCGGCTGGGCACCGATCACGTGGACCTGTACCAACTGCACCGGGTGGACCCGGGGGTGCCGCTGGAGGAGACCTGGGGGGCGATGGCGGAGACCGTGGCGGCGGGCAAGGCGCGGCACATCGGCCTCTCCGAGGTGTCGGTGGACGAGATCCGGCGAGCGCAGGCGGTGCACCCCGTGACCTCGGTGCAATCCGAGCTGTCGCTCTGGACCCGTGACCTGCTGGCGGAGGTGCTGCCGTACTGCGCGGCTCAGGGCATCGGCGTGATCCCGTTCTCCCCACTGGGTCGCGGCTTCCTCACCGGGCGGTTCTCGTCGTTCGAAGACCTCCCCGAAGACGACTTCCGGCGCCAGCTTCCCCGCTTCCAGCGGGACGCGCTCCGCGCCAACCTGGCCATCGTCGGCCGGGTGCGTGCGATCGCCGAGCGGGTGGGGGCCACCCCGGCCCAGGTGGCGCTGGCCTGGGTGCTGGCGCGGGGCCCGCTGGTGGTGCCCATCCCCGGGACCAAGACCCCGAAGTACCTGGCGGAGAACGCCGCCGCGGTCACCGTTGAGCTGAGCGCGGCGGACCTGGCCGAGCTCGACTCCCTGCCCGCGCCCGAGGGCACCCGCTATTGAGCGCACCGGGTGGCGCGGACCGGCCCCGGGCGGAAGGGGACGCAGCCGCCGGCCCTCACGGCCCCCGGCGACGGCTCCACCGCTGGTATCTTTGGGCCGCCGCGGTCCTCGTGCTGGCGGCTGCCGGGGTGACGACCGCCATCGTCATCCGACCCGCGAGCGGGCTCGGGACCGGCACCTGGTGGACCCCCGGACATCCGCAGCTGCAGGTCAGCGTCGTCGCGGGCTGCCCGGGGTCGGTCGGCAGCTACGCGGACGTTGTCAACACGTTCGCCGGGCCCCCTCTGGTCCCGGCCGGCCCGAGCGCCGGGCTGATCTGCCAGTACGGCCAGGACCTCGGCAGTGGACTGCCCAGCAGCGCCGACCTGGTGCGCTCGACCAGCCTCGACCGCTCGCAGGCGCAGCAGCTCGCCGCCGTGATCCGCCAGATCGACCTCGCGCGACCGACGGGGACGATCAGCTGCCCAGCCGGGTGGTTCGGTGCCGTGACGGTCATCGGGCTCTCGTACCCGGGGCGCGCCGACGTCGGTCTCTGGTACACGACAAGCGGCTGCGACACGCTGGACAACGGCCGGATCGGTGGCTTCGAGGACGGCAACCCCAGCTTCTACCAGGGGTTCGAGAACGCGGTCGACCGGCTGTCGCCGCCGGCCAGGACGTACGAGTACGGGTGAGGACGGATGGCAGGGTGGACGGAGGCCAGGGGCGGACGACGGTTCGACGATCCATCCCGGCGGACGAAGCACCGGTCGAGCAGGCGAACAACAAGGTTCCATACGGCCCAGGAGATCTGAAGGAGGCCGCGGTGCAGCATGCCCATCCGTGGCCGCCGGCCGCCGCGTCGCACTCACCAACCTCCGGTCAGGCCAATGCCGGTGACCAGGACTGCGACGCTCAGGGCAAGTGGAACCAGGTGGGCCGCCAGCCACCGCCATCCCGTGGTGCTCGAACACCCGGCCATCGCCAGCGCCAGCAGGGCAGCGACCACGAGGAGGGCGAGTCCGATGCTGAAGATGGCGAGGACACCAAGCGCTGCTGAGCCTGTGAGGGCGGCGGCGAGCAGGAGACTGGCCGCCGTCTCGCGTCGCAGCCCGAGTAGCACTGCCCCACCCAGCGCCGCCGCCGCGATGCCGGCCATGAAGACGGTCACGAAGTCGACCCGGCTCCAGTAGCCACCGGGCAGGTTGGGGACCCCCTGGGAGGCGATCAGTAAGCGATAGCCCCAGTCCGTGGCGGCAGCAGCAGCCGCCCCCAAGATGGCGAGCACCATCGCCCGTCCGCGCGGACCCGCCGCGAGCCAACTTCGCCGTGTCGCCGCACCCATCGGCCACCATCATGGCTCGGCGGCCCAGACGGCGCTCTGCCAGACCGGCTACCAGGATTCGATCCAGCGCCAGCCCAACACGGTGGTCAGCACGAGCACACCTGAGCCCGCCAGGGCGACATAGAACCCTGGTCCGACGAAGACGGGACTGTTGGCCTCAGCCCCCACGGCCTGCCAGTTGAGGTAGTCGACCACCATGCCGGTGAGGGCCAGGAAGGCGGTTATCGCCGCCGCCATCTTGGTGTAGAAACCGGCCTGATCACGACTCAGCAGCCAGGCCAGCACGGCGCAGAGGACGATGACGCCCAGCAACCAGCTCGCCCCGTCGATGCCGTCCACGATGCGGTAGGCGCCCAGCGCCGGGTCCCATCGGTGATGCCAGGGCAGCGACAGCGCCACCGCGTAACTCACGATGGTCAGCATCAGCAGCGCGGGCAGGAGGCGGCGGGATCCCGGCACGCCACCCTCCGCTTCAGCCGTCAAGGATCTCGGAACCTCGTGCTCGTCATCTGCATTCGAGGAATCGGTCGCGGCGCCGCAACGTGCGGCTCGGCCGCTATCCCGAGGCGATCGTACTCCGGCCTTTGCTGTCGACGGGGGGGCAATGGCCTCCAGGGTGGCCATCCTCGCGCCCAGGCTGATACCGCTGGAATGCCACCACACGCGTCGCCACCGACGAGGCGGGCCCGCGGGGCCGCAGCCGCGCCCGTCGCCGCGGCTCACCACCAGGCCGGCGTGAGGTGTGGCTGGAGTCCGGCGCGCTCAGATCAAACCCGAGTACGCGTGATGTGCACCCTGGGATCGATGACCGCATAGAGCAAGTCGACGACGAGGTTCGCGATCACCACGAAGGCCGAGGTGAGCAGGGCGATCCCCTGAATCATCGGCAGATCCTCGGTGTGCACGGCGGTGATGAGCTGGTGCCCCAAACCGGGGATCCCGAACACCACCTCGACCACGACCACCCCGCCGAGGACCGCCGCCAGATCGATGCCAAATTGGCTCATCAGGGGCGTGAGGGCGGCTCTCAGGGCGTGGCGGTAGAACACCCGACGCTCCGACAGTCCCTTGGCTCTCGCCGTCCTGATGTAATCCTCGTGAAGAGCGGCGTTGAGTGAGCTCCGCGAAAGCCGTGCATACACGGCCGCGCTGACCAGGGCCAGGGTGATCCAGGGCAGCGCCAGGTTATCGGCCCAGGCCAGCGGGTTCACGTGGAGCGGCGTCCAGGTCCCCGGAAAGGGGAAGACGTGGATACCGTGGCTGGAGAGGAGGTCGTCGCTGATGAACAGCAGCGCCCCTCCGAGCACGAAGGCAGGGGTCGAGAGCACGGAGAAGATGAGGATTGTGGCGCCGCGAGCGCGGATGCTTCCGGGGCGGCGCACTGAAAGCATGCCGATGCCGAGTCCGACGGTGAGCCACAGGGCTGCGGCCGGCAGCCCCAACTCCAGATCGACGGGGATGTCGCGCGCGATCACGCTGGTCACCGGGGCCCCGACGACGAAGGATTGGCCCAGGTCGCCGCGGAAGATGCGGGCGAAGTAGTCGAAGTACTGCTGCCAGATCGGTCGCTCCAGGCCGAGGCTCACCCGGAGCTTCTCCACCAGCCATTCCGGCGCCCGGAAACCGAGGATGAGGCGGGCCGGATCGTGGGGAACCACGAAGTAGATGACGAAGATCAGGGTCCAGATCAGCCAGAGGACGAGGGCCGCCTGGACCAGGCGGCGGAGGAGGTAGGTCGTCACACCGCCTCCAATTGTCGAGGATGCGGATACCCACTCTGCGAACGGGTGTTGAGACGCCTGCGGGAAGAGTTGAGGGGCCAATGGACTGAACGTCACCGGACGCAGTGAGCGGCGAGCTGTACCCGATCACGAAGCGTGAGCCGCTACCCGGCCCAGCCGACGGCGACCCGGTCAGTCAGTCGAGCGGGGCGGAGGCGGCGAGCGGCTCGAGACCGCCCACGATGTCGACGTCCAGGATGTGCGCGATGTCCGCGGACGACCGCCCGACGTGCAGCTGGTAGATGCCGCCGTCCACGTACCAGCCGGCCCGCCCGTGGTGGAGCGGCCCGTCGTGCATATGAGCGGCAGGATTGTGCCGGCGGCTCGCCAGCTCCCGCCAGGCCTCGTCGACGACGTCGTAGTAGGCGAAGGCCCGCTCGCCCAGCTCGAGAGTGACGGTCACCGATTCGCCCGGGTCCAGATGCACCTTGGCGAAGGCCCGGAGCTCCTTCAGGGCCCGGAGATGCCGCTCCGGTGAGCCCGAACCACCGCCGGGCGACCCAACGTAGAGCTGCACGACCTCCGAGCCCCGCCGGGTCCCCGTGTTGGTCACCGGGACCTCGACCCGCAGCCGCTCGCCGGGAGCCAGCCGCGAGCTCGACAGGCTCGGCTTGCCGATGTCGAAGGTCGTGTACGAGAGCCCGTGGCCGAAGGGGAAGCGCACCGGCAGGCGGCGCGCCTCGTACCAGCGATAGCCGATGAGGAGGCCCTCGCCGTAGCGGACCTCGCTGCTCTCCCCGGGGAAGTTGCCGTAGGCGGGCGAATGCTCGAGCAGGAGCGGCAGGGTGGTGGGCAGCCGGCCACCCGGCTCGGCCTCGCCCAGGAGCACGTCGACGAGCGCGTTGGCGAGCTCCTGACCGGCGAACCACGTCTGCAGGACGGCGCCGGCGGCATCGGCCCAGGGCATGGTCACGGGCGACCCGGTGTTGACGACGACCACGGCGTCGCGCGTGGTCCGGACGATCCGCCAGACCAGGTCGTCCTGCCTCCCGGGCAGGTCCATCGACTCCCGATCGACGCCCTCGGTCTCGACCGTCGAGTCGGTGCCGACGATGACCACGACGGCGTCGGCGCCCTGGGTCAGGGCCACCGCCCGCTCGATGCCGGCCTCGTCCTCTCCGGCCTCGTACACGATCTCGACACCATCACCCAGACGCCGGCGGAGCGCCTCCAGGGGTGAGAGGACGTGGTGCGGCAGGACGGTGGCGCTGCCGCCGCCCATGATGCCCGGATGCTCGGCGTTGCGCCCCAGGACGGCGACCCGGTGCAGCGCCCCGGCCGCCAACGGCAGGACCCCCCGGTTGGCGAGCAGCACGGCCGCCTCGGACGCGGCCCGGCGGGTCACCTCGCGATCCTCGGGCCGGTCCACCGGCTGCTCGTCCCGTGGCGCGTCGTCGAGTGCCCCGATGCCGTCGAATACGGTGAGCATCCGCCGCACCTTGGCGTCCAGCTCCGCCTCCTCCACCAGCCCGGAGCGGACCGCCTCGGCCAGCTCCCCACCGAAGGCTCGTTCGGGTCCGGGCATCTCCAGATCCAGCCCGGCACGGGCGGCGTCGACGGTCTTCGCCAATCCGAACCAATCGGTCATGACGAAGCCCTCGAAGCCCCACTCGCCGCGGACGATGTCGCGCAGCAGGCGCGGGGTGTCAGGCACGTGCGCACCGTTGACCCGGTTGTAGCTGGTCATGAGGGCGAGCACCCCCGCCACCTTGACCGCGTGCTCGAAGGGGAGCAGGTAGAGCTCGCGCAGGGTGCGCTCGTCGATCTCGGACGAGCTGGTGTAGCGTTCGAACTCGGTCTCGTTGCCGACCAGATGCTTGACGGTCGCGATCACGCCCTGGCCCTGGACGCCCCGGATGTAGGCGACGGCCAGCTTGGCGGTGAGCAGCGGATCCTCGGAGAAGGCCTCGAAGTTGCGCCCCCAGAGGGGGTGTCGGTGCAGGTTGACGGTGGGTGCCAGCAGCACCCGGGCGCCCTTGTCGCGGGCCTGGCGGGCGACCGCGGCGCTCGCCTCCGCCACCAGCGTGGGATCCCAGGTGGCGCCGAGGGCCGTTGCCGAGGGGATGCAGATCGAGGGCGTCACCGAGAGGAAGCCGTCGGTCTCGCCTCGCGCGCCGTTGGGCCCGTCCGTGAACTTGACCGAGGGGATGCCGAGGCGCGGGATCGCAGCGGTATGCCAGAAGTCGATGCCCGCGGTGAGCGACGCCTTCTCGTCGAGGGTCAGCGCGGCCACGAGCGCAGGGATGTCACGGGCGGGGCCCGTGCTGGATCGGGGCTTGTCGATGCCCGTCTCCTCTCCCCTACTCGGAAGGCGCCGCGGCGGCGGCCTCGGCCTTCTCCTTCCGCTCGCTCTTCTCGCGCCGGGTGGACTTGGAGACCAGCTGCATCTTGATCTCGCCGTCGACCAGCTCGACGACCACGGTATCGCCGGGACCGTGCTTGAGCCGGAGCAACTCCTCGGAGAGCGGATCCTCGATCACCTTCTGGATGACCCGGCGGAGCGGCCGGGCCCCATAGATCTTGTCGAAGCCCTCCTCGACGATGCGATCCTTGGCCTCGTCGGAGACGGTGAGCTGGAGCTCCTGGGCGGCGAGGTGGACGGCGACACGGGCCACCATCAGATCGACGATCTCGCGCATCTGAGCGTGATTGAGCCGCTGGAAGACGACCACTGCGTCGACCCGGTTCAGGAACTCGGGGCGGAAGGCCCGCTTGAGCTCCTCCAGGATGCTGTCGCGCATCTTGGCGTGGTCCGCGTCGATGGCACGGTCGGCCGACATCGCCGGCTGGAAGCCGAGCGAGAGATTGCTCTTGAGACTGGCGACGCCGAGGTTGCTGGTCATGATCACGATGGTGTTGGCGAAGTTGACCGCCTTCCCCTTGGCATCGCTCAACCGGCCGTCCTCGAGGATCTGCAGCAGCATGTTGAAGACCTCGGGGTGGGCCTTCTCGATCTCGTCGAAGAGGACGACGCTGTAGGGGCGGCGGCGCACCGCCTCGGTGAGCTGTCCACCCTCGTCGTAGCCGACGTAACCGGGAGGCGAGCCGACCAGACGGGCGGTCGAGTGACGCTCCATGAACTCGCTCATGTCGAGCCGGATGATGGCGTCCTCGTTGTCGAAGAGGAAGGCCGCCAGGGAGCGGGCCAGCTCCGTCTTGCCCACCCCGGTGGGCCCGAGGAACATGAAGGAGCCGATCGGCCGGCGGGCGTCCTTCAGCCCGGCGCGGGCGCGCCGCACCGCCTGCGAGATCACCTTGACCGCCTCGTCCTGGCCGATGAGCCGCTTGTGGATCTCCTCCTCCATGTGGAGCAGCTTGGTGGTCTCCTCCTCCACCAGCCGGGACACGGGCACACCGGTCCACGAGCTGATGATCTCGGCGATGTGCTCCTCGGTCACGTCGGGCACGGTCGCGCCGAGCTTGTCCCGCCAGGCCATCTCCTCGGAGACGTACTTCTCCTTGAGCTTCTTCTCGTTGTCCCGGAAGTTGGCCGCGGTCTCGTAGTCCTGACCGGCGATGGCCTCTTCCTTCTGGGTCACCAGCTCGCGGATCTCCTTCTGCATGGCGCGGAGCTCGTCGGGGGTGGTGGTCAGCTTCATGCGCACCCGGGCGCTCGCCTCGTCGATGAGGTCGATGGCCTTATCCGGAAGGGAGCGGTCGGCGACGTAACGGACCGAGAGCTCGGCGGCCGACTTGAGGGCCGCGTCGGTGATCTTGACCCGGTGGTGCTTCTCGTAGAGGGGCCGGATCCCATGCAGGATGTCGATGGTCTCCTGGAGGGTCGGCTCATCGACGTAGACAGGCTGGAAGCGGCGCTCCAGGGCGGCGTCCTTCTCGATGTACTTGCGGTACTCGTTGAGGGTGGTCGC
>PLAK01000069.1 GCA_003134115.1 Candidatus Changshengia sp. | reverse complement strand
ACGTGTGGCTCTCCACCGACGGGGGCCAGACGTTCACCGAGGCGCAGTCGCCCACCCAGCTGGGGTCCGGCTGGAGGAGCATCGCCGGGGTGTCGGCCTCCACCGCGGTCGTGGCCGGCACCAGCCTCCAGCTCACCGTCGACGGGGGGCGGAGCTTCCGCACCGTCCTCGCCAACGGGGACGACTGGAGCGTGGTCGGGTTCACCACAGCCGAGGCCGGGTTTGCCCTCAGCTACCCGAACAGCTCGTATGCGCAGCCCAATGGCCTCTGGCGGACCGACGACGCCGGGGCGCAGTGGCACCAGGTCCAATTCCCCTGAGGCGACGCGGCTGACCCGCCGCGGCTCAGTCCGGCGGGGGCACGTACCTCGCCGTGGCCACCCGGCCGTCCTGCACATCGAGGACCCAGGTCGAGCCCTTCTGCATCCGGGGGCTGGATCCCAGGGCGATCCCTCGCTCGGCGAGCTCGAAGAGGATGCCGCTCACCACGTCGCCGTGGCTGCACGCCGCCACCGAGCCGCTCGCCAGCAGCGCGGTCAGCGCCTTCTCGGGATCCGCCCCCTCCTCGAGCCAACCGGCCGTCTCGGTGAGCAGGCCGAGCCTGGCCCCCAGCGGGACAAACGTCTCGACGCAGCGCACGTACCCGCTGCTGACCAGGTGCTCCACGGGGTTGCGGGCGAGGAGGGCGGCGAGCAGCTCGGACTGGGCCCGGCCCCGGACGCTGAGCGGCCGGTCACGGTCCGGGCCGGTCCACTCCGCCCGCTCGCCGGCGTCGGCGTGGCGGACCAGCAGGATCCGCCCCAGCCGGGAGCGCGCCCCGCGGGCGTTCGCCGCCGATCGCCGGCCGGCCGGCGCCCTGCCACTCACATCCGATCCCCCTTTGCGGTCACGTCCATTCCCCGGTTGCGGTCACATCCAGCCCCAGCCCTTCTTGCGGGCGAGCGCGGCCCATGGCTCGCGCCAGGCCTCCCGACCGGCCTCGGCTCGCTCCCGTTCGACCGCGTAGAGGACGCCGGCGGCGAATGCGATGTCCGGGTCGGCGGCCCGTCCCACCGCCTCCTGCAGCCAGTTGCCCGCCACCACCGCGTCGTGCTGGTCGCCGAGCGTGTCCTGAAGGGTGCCCAGCCGGGCTCCGATGCGCGCCGGCCCGTCCCCGAGCAGCGGGACCAGGGCGAGGACCGCATAGCGGCACTTCTTGGCGGCGATGCGCAGCTGGTGGAGATCAACGTCGCTCGGGTGGGCGTCGAGCCGGCGGGCGCGCCGCTCCAGCTTGCGCCAGCTCGCCTCCATCAGGGGCAGGAGCACGGCGGGCGCCGGTTGGTCGGCCGTCTCCGGGAGCAGGGCCGGCTGGGAGGCCGCGGCGAGCAGGTGCTCCAGCAGCTCGCCGTGCTCGTGGGATTCGACGACCGAGATCAGCACGTCGCGAGCCAGCATCCGCTCGCCGACCAGGCGGCTCAGCAGCCGCTCGGTCGCCTCGCCCTCGACACCTCGTGCCGCCGCGCTGGCGCGCAGCCGCATCAGCAGGACCTCGGTGTCGCGCACGGCGCCCAGGTCCGTCCCCAGCGTCCCCAGCTCGGCACGGAGCTCGGCCGTCCACCTGGCCTCCAGCACCGGGGCGAAGGTCTGCAGCGCGGAGCGGTAGCGGCGGCAGGCGACCCGGGCCTGGTGCACCCCCTCGGGATCGCTCCCCTCCAGGACGATGGCCTCATTGCGGACCAATCTGGCCACGTTGTCCCGCAGCGCGGCGCTCACCGCCTGGGCGACGCTGCTGTCGGGGTCGAGCGGCGCCTCCCGCCACCCCGGAGCGGCCTCGGGTCCGAGCAGCTCGGCGAGGAGCGGGAGGGTGGTGGTGTCCACGAACCCGGCCTTGCGGAGCCCTGCCAGCGCCGGGCGGGTGCCGGTGAGCGGGCCGTGGCTGCGCAGGCTGACCCGCCGGGCGTGCACCACCGCGTGGCGCTCGACCAGCAGGCTGACCACCTGGTGGATGGCCCAGAGCTCGCCGACCCGGCGCCCGGTCTCCAGGTGACGGAGGCGAGCGACCTGGCCGACCTCTGCGCCCCGAAGGTACGGGCTGAGCAGGCGGAGCGCCTGGGGCGGGGGCGACGACGGGCTCCCCTCGAGGTCGACGAAGATGCGGCGGGAGCCGGGTCCCTCGGGCCAGCCGGCGAGGGTCACCCGCCAGCCGCGGCCGCGCCGGTAGCGGAGGCCCGCCTCCCAGCCGGCGAGCCGGAAGTCCGGCGTGTCCCAGTGGATGGTCTCGAAGCGCTCGATGCGCGTCGCGGCCGTCTTTCCCCACCTCAGCTGGCGGAGCCGGAACGCGGTGCCCACCGGGAGGTCGATCTGGCACCGCTCGACCGGCAGGGCCGAGCTCAGCTCTTCCCCTCGGCTCGGCGCAACGCGACCTCCTGGAGCCGGAGCTGGGTGTCGACGCCGGGGCCCTTGGACGCCCTCCGCCAGTCGCCGTCGGAGCCCAGCTCCCAGGCGAGGGTGTCGTCACTCAGGTTGATGTCCAGGACCTCGTCGAGGCGGGCCCGCAGCTCGGGAGCGCGGATGGGGACCGCGGCCTCCACGCGCCGGTCCAGGTTGCGCGGCATCAGGTCGGCCGAGCTGATGTAGTAGTCGCTGTCCTTGCCGTCGCGGCCGAAGCGAAGGATGCGGGAGTGCTCCAGGTAGCGGCCGACCAGCGACCGGACCCGGATGTTCTCGGTGAGCCCGGGCACCCCCGGGCGCAGGCAGCAGATGCTGCGCACGATGAGATCGATCTGCACCCCCGCCTGTGAGGCGAGACAGAGCGCCCCGATCATCTCCGGATCGACCAGATTGTTGACCTTGATGACGATCCGGCCCGCCTCGCCGCGCTCCGTCTCGCGCCGGATCAGACGCAGCACTGCGGGGCGCATCGAGTCGGGAGCGAC
Source organism: Candidatus Changshengia sp. (assembly GCA_003134115.1). Classification (GTDB taxonomy): domain Bacteria; phylum Chloroflexota; class Dormibacteria; order Aeolococcales; family Aeolococcaceae; genus Changshengia. Next base: position 12,162 of record PLAK01000069.1, on the reverse strand, counting down.
CAGGAGCTTGCGGTACCGCGCCTGCCGGCTGTAGCCGGTCAGGCTGTTGAAGAGCTCGCCCACGTCGGCGCCCAGGGCGGGGTCGGAGGTGAGCAGGCCCAGGTCCTCGTAGACGCGCGCGGTGTCGCGGTTGTAGTTGCCGGTGCCGATGTGGCAGTAGCGGCGGATGCCGCCGGACTCCTCGCGGACCACCAGCGTGACCTTGGCGTGGGTCTTGAGACCGACCGTGCCGTAGACCACGTGGACGCCGGCGTCCTCCAGGACCTCGGCCCAGTTGATGTTGTTCTGCTCGTCGAAGCGGGCGGTGAGCTCGACCATCGCCACCACCTGCTTGCCGGCCTCGGCCGCGCGCGTGAGCGAACGGATGATGGGGCTCACCGGTCCCGAGGTCCGGTAGAGGGTCTGCTTGATGGCGAGCACCGCGGGGTCCTCGGCGGCCTGCGCGATGAAAGCCTCGACGGTGTGCTCGAAGCTGTCGTAGGGGTGATGGACCAGGATCTGGCCCTCGCGCAGGACCCGGAAGAGGTCGCCGTCGCCTCCCAGGTCGTGGGCGAAGCGTGGCGGCGTCACCGGCACCCAGGAGCGGTACTTGAGGTCGGGACGGTCCAGCTTGCAGACGTCGAAGAGCCCGCCGAGGTCGAGCGGTGCGGAGACCGTGTAGACGTCCTGGTGCTGGATCTCCAGCTCGCGCGCCAGCAGGTCGACCACCTCGGGGGGCATGTCGCTGCCCACCTCGAGGCGGACGACGAGCGGTGAGCGGCGCCGCTCCTTGAGGATGGCCCTCACCGCCTCGACCAGGTCGTCGGCCTCGTCGCTGTCGATCGTGTAGTCGGCGTTGCGGGTGAGCCGGAAGACGTGGTGTGCGACCACCCTCATCCCCTCGAAGAGGGGGTGGAGGTGGGCTGCGATGACCTGCTCGATGGGCACGAATCGCTCCCCGTCGGGGAGCACCACGAACCGGCTGAGCAGCGGGGGCACCTTGATCCGGGCGATCCGCTGCTCGTGGCTCGCCGGGTCGACCACCACCACCATCAGGTTGAGGGACAGGCTCGAGATGTAGGGGAAGGGGTGACCGGGGTCGACGGCGAGGGGGGTCAGCACCGGGAAGATCCGCTCCTCGAAGACCTTGTCCAGGTACGCCCTGTCGTCCTCGTCCAGGCTCGACCAGTCGCTGAAGCGGATACCGTGGCTGTCGAGGTGGGGCACCAGCCCGTGGAGGAAGGCGCGCCCCTGGCGGGCGTACAGCTCGACCACCTTGAGCCGGATCGCCCGGATCTGCGCCTGCGGTCCCTGGGGGTCGGAGGCGGCGCTCTCGAGCCCCGCCGCCAGCTGCTTGAGGCCGCCGACCCGGACCTGGAAGAACTCGTCCAGCGCTCGGCTCGCGATGGCCAGGAAGCGCGCCCGCTCCAGCAGCGGGAGGCTCTCGTCCTCGGCCTGGGCCAGCACCCGCGCGTTGAAGTCGAGCCAGGAGAGCTCGCGGTTGATCAGGACCTCGGTGACGTCGAACGGGGCAAGGGAGGCGTGGGGCAGGTGGGGAGTGGGGGAGGCCGGGAGCGGGGCGGGAGCGGGAGAGGGAGAGCCGGGAAGCCCGGCGTGCGCGGGCGTGCCATCACGGACCACGACATCCAAGGTGGGCTGGTCCGGGTCACCCCCATCGGCACTCGCCACCCCGGATCTCGTGGTCACCGGGCTGTGAGCTCTCGCGCGTTCAGCTGGCACCTGATCAATTGTGCCTCACCCCGGTCGCATGCGCGATGAAGGTTTCACGGCACAATGAGGTCGTGACACAGCCAGCAGGCGTCAGGGCGCCGGTCGCGCCGTGACGGGCGCGCAGAGTGCGACCGAGCTCGCCGTCCAGGCCGGCGGATGGCGCCTGTCCGGGGCCGGGGCCACCGACTGCGGCCCCGTGCGCCGCGAGAACCAGGACGCCTTCCGGCTCGTACCCCTGGACGGAGCCGGCCTCGGCCTGATCCTGGCCGACGGGATGGGCGGCCAGAGCGGGGGCCGGGAGGCCGCCGAGGCGGCGGTCGCCGGCGCTGCCGGTCGGCTCGGAGCGCCGGGTGGCGGTGACGATCGGCTGCGCGAGGCGATCGCCGTGGCCAACGCCGCGGTCGCCGGGGTGCGCCTCCAGCTGGGGGGCAACCCGGGCACCACCATGGTGGCCGCCGTCATCGAGGGGGGACGGCTGACCCTGGCCCACGCCGGCGACAGCCGGGCCTACCTGCTCCGGGACGGGGAGGCGACCCAGCTCACCGCCGATCACAGCCTCACTGGCGAGCGGGTGCGCGCCGGCACGCTGGACGCGGAGACGGCCCGCCACGATCCCCGGCGCAACTACGTGACCCGGGCCCTGCTCGGCGACCCGGTGGAGCCCGACCTCGCCGCCCTGGCCCTGATCTCCGGGGACGTGGTGGTGCTCTGCACCGACGGGCTCTGGGAGCCGCTCACCGACGGTCAGATCGACGGCCTGGCCGGGGGTGACGCGGCCCCGCTGGAGGGCGCGCGCCGGCTGGTCGCCGCGGCCCTGGCGGCCGGCGCCACCGACAACGTCACCGCCGTGGTGGCCCGCCTCGACCTCGCCTGAGGATCTCGCGGCGACCGCACCCGGCGGCTCGGTATCATTCGCCCGCTTCTACCGCCCCGTTCCCAGGGCGAGGAGGGACCTCCCGACATGGCTCGCTTCTACGCTCAGATCTGCACGGTGGTCTTCCTGATCGTCACCATCGGCGGTTTCTTCGTGGGCAATGCCGTCACGGTGGCCCATGGCCAGGCGGTCGGCAACGTCGACGGGATGCAGCTCCACCTGACCTACGTCCGGGACATCCTCGACCTGATCCTGCTGGCCGCCTTCGCCTACGTCGGCTTCATCGCCAACCGCCGGATCGGGCGGATCGTCAGCGGGGTGGCGGGAGTGGTCCTGCTGATCCTGGCGGTGGTCGGATTCCTCTTCGTCGACACCACCCGGGGCAGCCGGTCGATCCTCGACCTGCACTTCACCCTCGCGTTCAACATCTTCGACCTGGTGGTCGGCGTCCTCGCCATCCTCGCCGCGCTGGGCACGGTCGAGGATGAGGGACCCACGAGCATCATCCGGCCCGCCTCCTCCTGAGCGGCGCCCGGGGCCGCCCATAGCTGCGTCGGCTCGTATGCGCGCTCGGTCACGCACGTCAGTGCGCTCCCTCGCCCTGCTCCTCGCCTCCTTGCGCTGAGCGACCCGGACGCCGCTCCCCGCGACCGTGTGGCGCTGGCGCCCCGCCCGGCTACCTGTGGCCGTTCTGCGGGGTGGCTCGGAAGGCCGCCTCGGCCTCCTCGCGGTGGCGCCGGCGCTCGATCTGCTCGCGGGCCAGTGCCGCCGCTCCTCCCACCACCGGGGCGACGTGCTGGGCCGTCCTCTGCGCGGTGTCGATCCCATCGCGCGCCGCCTTGCCGAAGGCGCGCAGCTGGGCTCGGGTGCGCTCGCCCGACTGCGGGGCGACCCAGAGGCCGATCAGCGTGCCCACAACCGCCCCGTGGACAAGGCCCTTGATGTAGCCCATCTCTCCGCCTCCCTACCTGCCGCCGCCGTCCTCGTGTCCGCTCTCACCGTAACAGCAACGCCCCCGGGGCGTCGGGTGTCGTCGCCGCCGTTGGAGCGGCTGGGGATTGGACGGGAGGGGTGACACCCGTGGCAGAGTTGGCGTCCCATGGACATGGCCTTCGCCCTCCTCGCCGACCACGCCTCGGTCCCCCCCGACGGCAAGCTCTACGTGCTGGGTGGCGGAATCAACACCCTGGGTCTCCCCGCCATCCCCGGCCGGGTGGCCTTCGACGTCGTCGGCGGCTTCCGCTTCACGACCTCCGACTGCCACAGCGTCCACATCGTCGAGCTGCGACTCCTTGACGCCGACGGCAAGCTGGTGATGCCACCGGCCACGCTCAAGTTCCAGGCGGCCCAGGCCATCCCCCCCGATCAGGGCGAGGTGCTGATCAGCACGGTCACCCACGTGGCGCCGATGTTCGGCGACGCCGGACGCTACCGGGCCGAGTACTGGACCGAGGGCCGGCTGCTCGCCTGGGTCGGCGTCAGCGTCGGCGTGGTGGCGCAGCCCGCTCCGGGCCCGCTGCCGGCCTGATCGCCGCTCCGGGGGGGGAGCCTGGCCGGGTCGGGGAGGGGCTCGCCTGCGATCGGGCCGTCCCCCGACGGATCGTGGCATCCGCCTAGCGGGGCGGCGGCGCGCGCCCATATGATGGCCGGCGATGGACTCGACCCAGCGTGCGGCGCTCCTCGGCACCGACCTGATGCTGGCCAGCCGCCTCCGTTCGGCGCTCTCGGGGGGCGGTGTCTGTCTGATCGAGGCCACCAGGGACGACCTCCTCCCTCCGGTGCCGCTCCTCTTCGTGGATCTCAACCACGACGCCGAGGACCGGCTCGAGGCCATCTCCCGGCTGCGCAGCCGCAATCCGTCCGCCACCATCGTCGGCTTCTGCAATCACGAGGAGAAGGGGCTGATCCGTCGGGCGGTCGCCGCCGGGTCCGATCAGGTGGTCGCCAATCGCAGCCTTCCGGATGCGGCGCTCCGCCTGCTGGGCCGGGCGGCTGATCCCGACCTCCCCGGATGAGCTCCGACCCGAGCCCGCGACTGGACGCCGCGCTGGCCGGCGTCGCGGCGCGGATGGTCGAGACCCGCCGCGACCTCCATCGCCACCCCGAGCTCTCCCATCAGGAGACCCGGACCGCGCGGATCGCGGCGGCCCGCTGCCGCGAGCTGGGCTTCTCGGTCCACGAGGGCGTCGGCGGCACCGGGGTGATCGCCGATCTCCAGGGCGCCGGCGCCGGCCCCACCGTGATGTACCGCGCTGACATGGACGCGCTCCCCGTCGACGAGGCCGATGGTGACCGGCCGGCCCACTCCGAGGTGCCCGGGGTCATGCACGCCTGCGGCCACGATGGGCATGTCGCCATCGCGCTCGGTGTCGCCGAGGTGATGGCCGGGCTGCGCGATGAGTGGAGGGGGACGCTCCGGCTCTGCTTCCAACCCGCCGAGGAGATCGCCGGCGGTGCGGAGCCGATGATCGAGGCGGGCGCCCTCGAAGGCGTCGGGCGGGTGCTCGGCCTTCACCTCTGGACGCCGCTCGACGCCGGCCGGGTGGCGGTGACGGGGGCCTCTCTCTTCGGCAGCGCCGACGAGTTCCGGATCGTGATCCGCGGGACCGGCGGCCACGGTGGCCTTCCCCATCTGAGCGTCGACCCCGTCGTCGCCACCGCCCATGTGGTGGTCGCGCTCCAGACCCTCGTTTCGCGGGAGGTCGCGCCCGACCAGCCGGCGGTGGTCACCGTCGGGGTGATCCGGGGTGGGCGGGCTCACAACGTCATCGCCGAGCAGGTGCAGCTGGAGGGGACCGTCCGCGCCCCCGACCAGGCCCTCCGTGAGAGCCTGATGCGGCGGGTGGAGGAGGTGGCTCGGGCGGTGGCGGGTGGCCTCCGCGCCCAGGTCGAGTTCGCGATGGTGGCCGGCTGCCCGCCGGTGGTCAACGACCCCGACTCCGCCGAGACCGTCCGCCGGGCGGCGGTGGAGGCGGTCGGCGAGGCCAATGTCGAGTTCGCCCGCCCGCTCACGGTCGGGGACGACATCGCCTGCTTCCTGGAGCGCGTGCCCGGCTGTTACTTCCTGGTCGGCGCCGGCGATCCGGCCATGGCGGTGCGGCCGCCCCACCACCACGCCCGTTTCGACATCGACGAGCGGGCGCTCCCGGTCGGGCTCTCGACCGCGACCCGGGCGCTGCTGGCCTGGCTGAGATGAGGCGCGGGTTCGTCACTCTGGCCCTGCCCGAGCTCGACGAGGGCGAGCCGGACCTCACCCCGCGACCCGCGTCCGCCTCGGCGACCGAGCTCAGCCAGATGATGGAGATCGAGCACGCCAACAACGCCGGCAACGTGCACGGCGGGACGATCCTCCGTCTGGTCGACAGCGCCGCCGGTATCGCCGCCGTCAAGCACGCTCGCCGGCGGGTGGTGACCGCCGCCATCGACGAGATGAGCTTCCTGGCGCCGGTCTTCATCGGCGACGTGCTCACCGTCCGGGCGATGGTCAACGATGCCCACCGATCCTCCATGGAGATCGGGGTGAGAGTGGACGTGGAGACCCTCCCCGACGGCGGGCGGCACCATGTCGCGAGCGCCCATCTCGTCTACGTGGCGCTCGACCGGGACGGCAAGCCGGCCCCGGTGGCTCCGGTGATCGCGGAGACGCCGCAGGAGGTCCGCCGCCAGGCGCAGGCGAGGGTCCGGCGCGAGCAGCGGCTGCTCCGCAAGGCGGCGCTCGAAGAGGCCGGTGGGGGCAGCGGCAAGCAGGCCTGACGCTACGATGGCGGTGTGACCGAGGAGAGGCAGGGAGCGGTGGACGAGGGAGCGGGCCCGTCCGCCCAGATTCGCGTTCGCGACGCCAGCCGCAGGCTGCCGGGTCCCCGCCAATTCGTCCGCTATGCCTTCTACCGGGTGATGCCCGAGTGGCGCCGCCGCCCCGCCGAGCAGCGTGCCGCCGACCGCGCCGAGTTCGCCGCCGTCGTCGAGGAGATGGCCGGTCGGGACGGCGTCATCCTGCGCAGCTACAGCCTGGTGGGCACCCGCGGTGACGCCGACCTGATGCTCTGGTCGGTGAGCGAGCGGCTCGACGAGTTCCAGGAGCTGGCCGCCCGGCTGAATGCGACCGCGCTGGCCGCCTACCTCGAGCAGCCCTACAGCTACTTCGCGATGACCAAGCGGAGCAGCTACGTGGAGCGGCACGTGCACGAGGACGGCGCACCCCAGGAGGGGAGGAGCAGCCGGCTGATCATCCTGCCCACCGAGCGCAAGTACCTCTTCGTCTACCCCTTCGTGAAGACCCGTGCCTGGTACCGCCTCGGCTCCGAGGAGCGGCAGCGCCAGATGGACGAGCACATCGCCATGGGCCACCGCTATCCGGGGGTGAAGATCAACACCACGTACTCGTACGGTCTCGACGACCAGGAGTTCGTGGTCGCCTTCGAGAGTGATTCGGTCAGCGACTTCCTCGACCTGGTGCAGGAGATGCGGGTCAGCGAGGCGTCGACCCACACCGTGCGCGACGTCCCCTCGTTCACCTGCGTGGCGACGCCGATCGGAGAGGCGCTGGCGGCCCTGGGGTAGGCGGCCGCCGCTCAGGCGGTGAGGTCGCGCCGCTCGTACAGCACGACCGAGGCGGCGAGCAGGACGATCGGGCAGACGATCAGGGGCAGCATCCCGGACCAGGAGACGCCCAGGGTCAGGGCGGCCGAGCCGCCGGTCCAGTGGAAGGGCGAGACGGCGTTGGCGAAGCCGGTGAGCCACGGCACCAGCGAGCCGAAGATGCTGAGCGCGTACATCGCCACAGCGAGGGCGGCCGCGCTGCCGCCGCCGACCCCCACCGACCCGGTCGCGGAGGCGACCAGGAAGGCGAGCATCCCGAAGCCAACCCCCAGCAGGGCGACGGCCAGGACGGTGAGGGTGAGGTTGCCGAGGTTGAGGACGACCCCCTGCGACGGCCCGACGACCACGATCGCCAGCCAGATGGCGGCGGCGACGACGAGGAGGGGGACCAGGGCGCCGCAGGCCTTCTCGATGGTGAGCCGGGTGCGCCGGACCGGGGTCGAGAGCAGCAGGTCGATGGTGCCGTTCTGCTCCTCTCCCGCCAGCGCCCGGCTGCCGGCGAGCACCCCCATCACCAGCAGCAGCGCGGGCACGATGATGCTGAAGAGCTCGGTGCCGAGGTAGCCGGGCGGTGAGAGATAGCTGACGCCCGCCGGGAGGAAGGCATTCCGGAATCCCTTGGGCAGGGTGTTGAGCAGCTGCTGCACCCCGGCACCGCTGCTCTTGATGGTTGGGTAGAGGAAGACGTAGAGGGCGACCAGCAGCAGGGCCCCGACGCTGCACCCGATGAGTGAGCGGCGGTGATCGGCGAGCTCCCGGCGGAAGACGTCAAGACCCATGGGAGGCCCCCGCGCCGTCGCCCTTCGCAGCGAAGCCCCCCGCATCGACCGTCGTGGCACCACCGCCCGGTGCGCCGGCACTCTCCGACCGGTAGTAGTCGTGGAACACGTCGTCGAGGTCGACCTCGGCGCTCCGCAGGGCGTGGACGCGGAAGCGCGCCGCCGCCTTGACCACGGCGTCGAGGTCGCTGCCCGCCGTGATCGTGAGCGTCCGGTCACTCACCGTCACCTGGGACACCCCGGGGATGGCCCGGAAGACGGCGGGGTCGACCTGCTCCGCGAACTCGATGGAGAGGACGTGCCCTCCCTGCTGGGCGAGCTCGTTGACGTCCTGCACGGCCACCAGCCGGCCACGGCGGAGGATGCCGGCGCGGTCGCAGAGCCGGGCCACCTCGGGGAGGTCGTGCGAGGAGACGAAGATGGTCGCCCCGCGGTCGCGCGCCACGCGGACCAGATCGTGGACGTTGCGCTGCATGAGCGGATCGAGGGTCGCGGTCGGTTCGTCGAGGATGAGGATGGCCGGGTCGTGCATCAGCGCCTGGATGACGCCCACCTTCTGCTTCTGCCCGTGGGACATCGCGCCGCAGCGCTGGCCGAGATCGCACTCCATGCGCCGGGCCAGCTCCTCGATCCGCCCCGCGTCCACCCCACCCCGCAGCCGGCCGAGGTAGGTGAGGAGCTGGCGTGCGGTGAGGCGTGGATAGAGGCGGAGGTCGCCGGGCAGGTAGCCGCAGCGGCGGCGCACCTCCACGCTGTCCGTGCGGCAGTCGAGGCCGAGGACGGTGGCGCGACCCGCGGTCGGGCGGATCAGGCCCAGCAGGCAGCGGATGGTGGTCGTCTTGCCGGCACCGTTGCTGCCCAGGTAACCGAAGATCTCCCCGGCGCGGATCTCGAGATCGACGCCGGCGAGAGCCCGCTTGGCGCCGTAATCCTTGGTCAGCCCCTCGAAGACGATCGCGGGAGAGCTGGCCATCGCCGGCAATCCTAAACGCCCCGGACACTCATGAGCCGGGGCGGGTCGTCAGCGCGTCGAGGCGGCGGCCACGCCTGCTGCTCTCACCGCGGCGTCCAGCACCTCCATCAGGTGCATGACCCGCACCTGCGGGGCGTGACGCCGGGCACCCACACGCAGCTGCACCAGGCAGGAGACGTTCTCGGTCACCAGCACGTCGGCACCGGTCGCGATCACGTGCTCGAACTTCCGGGCGAGGATGGCGTCGCTGTGCTCGGGCTGGCCGGTGGCATAGCTGCCGGGACCGCCGCAGCACATCGCCGCCTCCTGGAGCGGGGTGATGCGCAGCTCGGGGATGCGCGCGAGCAGCGCGCGCGCCACCCCCCGCTCCGGGCCGTCGATGGGCAGCGAGCAGGGCTCGTCGATGGCGACGTGCCAGGGCAGCGGGCCGAGCGGTGCTCGCCATCCCACCCGCTCCAGGTGGGCGCTGGCGAGGTCGGTGGCCCCGGCCACCCGCCGCGCGGCCTCGCCGAGGACCGGGTCGTCGCCGAGGATGCGGTCGTAGCGGCGGACGTGCGCGACGCAGCTCGCCACGTCCCCGACCAGCCCGTCGATTCGGAGATCCGCCAGCCCCGCCACCGTCCGCCTCGCCATCTCTCGCACCGCGGGCCCGTCACCGAGGCTCTGCGCCGGCAGGCCGAAGCAGCCCAGCTCCGGCACCTCCAGCTCCCATCCGTTGGCGAGCAGCACCCGCATCGCCGCCTCGGTCGCCTCCGGAGCGACCAGGTTCTGGTAGCAGCAGATCAGGAAGCCGAGCCGGCCGCGCACCGGCGCGGTGACCGCGGGGAGGCCGGCGACGCGCTGGTCGGCCCGGCGCCGCGGCAGCGGACCAATCCTCTCCGCCATCCCGCCCACGGTCCCCATCCAGCGGGTGATGCGCAGCCCGCGGGCGGCGGCGTGGAGCCCGGTCACCTGGGCGGCGCGGGAGAGACGGTGGAGGGTGCGGGTACCGCCCGGGCGGGGGAGGATGCGGCGGAGCAGCCAGCGCTGGCCGCGCGGATAGCCCTCCTGCTCGTGCAGCTCCTGGCGGGCCCGGGCCACGATCGCCGCCGTCGGCACCCGGGGCGGGCAGACGGCCATGCAGTTGTCGCAGGTCAGGCAGGTCGAGAGCGGGCCGTCGGCGATGTCGCGGAGCTCGAGGCGGCCCTCCATCGCGTCGCGGATCAGGGCCACCCGGCCGCGCGCCGTCTCCCATTCAAGGGGGTTGACCTGGTAGGTGGGGCAGACCGCCTGGCAGAGCGAGCACTTATTGCACCGGCTCACGTCCTCGTAGATGTCGGCGAGGAAGCGGGGGGCGGGCACGCCCGTCGCCGCACCGGGTGGCTCGACCGGTGCGTCCATCGGAGCGCTGGGGGGCAGGCTCATGGCCCGCCCGATTGTAGGGGGCATGCTGGAGAGAGACCAGGCAGCGACGGCGACGGCCGCCGGCTCCTCCCGGGCCCGTCCAGCGGGGCGGGATGGTCAGCGCGGGCATGGGCCGCTCGGCCCACTCCCTGCTCGGACCGATGCCCCTGGTATCCCCGGGCCAGGGGTCCAACGTAGAGGTTGACGGCTGCAGTCAAGCCCCGTCCCGCCAGGAGGTGTGGACATGAGCGGAAACGGCATGGGAATGGTGGTCACCGCCTTCGTGGCGGGATCGACACCGCGGGGGGAGGAGGCACCGAGCCTGCACGGGCACGGGAGCAGGGAGGAGAAGGAGTGGACGGTCCGCGACGTGATGTCGTCGCCGGTCGTGCACGTCCCTCCGAGCGCACCGGTCAAGGCGGTCGCCGAGCTGCTGCTGTCGGAGCGGGTCAGCGGCGTTCCGGTCGTCGACGCCAGCGGGCATCTGCTGGGGGTCGTCTCCGAGGAGGACCTGCTCGCCAAGCAGATCGACCTGCCCGCCAGCGCGCACGTGCCCTGGCTGAGTGGCGGCCACTTCTCGCATGAGTTCCGCCGCCGCCGTGAGGCGCTGACGGCCGGGGAGCTGATGAGCACCCCGGTGACCTGCGTTCACCCCGACACCACCCTGCGCCAGGCGGCCAAGACCATGTTTCTGCGCCACCTCAAGCGCCTGCCGGTCGTGGCCGGCGGCTCGCTGGTCGGGATCGTCAGCCGCGCCGACCTGCTCCGCGTCTACCTCCTGCCCGACGAGCACCTGCGGCGGGACGCCGAGCACCTGGTCCACGGGACCCTGGCCATGGGCGCCGCAGCGGTCGCCGTCACGGTGCACGAGGGCGTGATCGCGCTCGAGGGCGAGGTGGCCAACCACAGCGAGGCCGACGTGCTCGTGCGCCTCCTGGGCCGGCTCGACGGGGTGGTTGCGGTCGAGCCGCGGCTCACCTGGCGCATCGATGACCACGCCGCCCCCCACGCGAGGCACGCGGCGCACAGCTGACCCGGTTGCCGGCCGGGGCAGGAGTGCGGCTCGCACCCGACCCCTCCGGTGACCCCGCACCACGGGCCCCCGCCGGACCGTACACTTGTGCGTCGATGAACGGCCCGTACCACCTCGAGGCCCTCGACGACGCCGACCGGGCTCAGCTCGAGCCCTGGGTCAGCAACCTGGACTCCCCCGTATTCGCCCTGAATGGTCTCTCCCAGGTGACCGCGGCGGCGCTCTTCGCGCGCTACAGCCGGAGCCCCAAGAGCCTGCGCCGGCTCCTCCTCGACGAGTTCCTGAAGGGGGAGGCCGTCCTTCCGGAGCTCGCCGCCCCGGCGCGCGACGATGCGGGCAGGGCGCGGGCGGGGCGCCTCTTCGGGCGGGTCATCGCCGAGTACGGGGATGATTCGGTCGCCCAGCTGGGCGGCATCCACCTGGCCTGCGAGCAGGTCAGCCAGCCGCTGGCCAAAGCGATCGAATGGGGCCGCCTCGCCGCCTACCTCGAGCAGTCGACCCGCTACATCCCCTACACCGACCTCCGCGACGGGCATTACCGCTACCACCGGGACCCCGAGCTGATGGCGTCGGCTCACGCCGGCACCTACCTCGCGGCCATGGACGGGCTCTTCGACGCCTATGTCGAGATGCTCCCGCTGCTGCGCGCGCACCTCGGTGAGAGCCTGCCTGCCGAGGCCGACGCCAAGGCGCGCGAGCGGGCGATCCGGGCGCTGTCCCTCGACCTCCTCCGCGGCCTGCTGCCCGCGGGCACGGTGAGCAACCTCGGGGTGTACGCCTCGCCCCAGGCGCTGGAGCAGCTGGTGATGCG
>PLAK01000173.1 GCA_003134115.1 Candidatus Changshengia sp. | reverse complement strand
CGTCGCCCGCCCGTAGCCCCCGCCGCGGCGGCCGCGGGAGCGGTCGCGGAGCGGCTCGGTCAGCCCCGCTGCAACGCGCGGCGCAGCAGCTGCCGCTCGCCGGCGTCGGCGGCGCGGATGAGCCAGAGGGCGGCGAGGTAGATCGCCCCGGCGACGATCGTGAAGGCGACGGTGGCGATCCGTCCCTGGGGGTGGACGAGCAGCAGGAAGCCGCCCATCAGCAGCGCGGGGGGCACGATCCGCCAGCTGAGCCGGAACACCGGGACGCCCACCCCGAGGCGCCGCAGCACGATCAGGCCGATGACAACCAGGCCGATCTCGGTGGCGGCGGTGCTGGCGCTGGTCACCAGGTATCCGCTTCCCGGATGCAGCTGCTCGAAGACCGGGATCAGCACCGCGTTGAGGACGGCGTTGAGCACCAGACCGGCTCCCACGATCCACGCGTAGGTGCGCTGCCGGTCCATGGCGAGCAGCCCGGTCGCGTTGGCGTTGTCCGCGAACATGAAGACGATGGTCACCCCGAGGAGCCGCAGCGCTGGAGACGCCTGGGCGGGAAGGGTGAACAGCGACGTGTACTGGTCGGCCAGCACGATCACCCCGATGGAGGCGGGTAGCCCGAGCGCGACCAGCGCCTTGAAGAACTTCTGGACTGCGATGACGAGCCGCTCCGGCGCCTCGCGGTGGTACACGGCGAGGAGAGGGAAGACCACGGTGCGCAGGGCAAAGGGGATGACGAGCAGCGCCTGGAAGGGCTTGTACGCGGCCTGGTACCAGCCCACCTCGCAGTAGCTGAGGCTGGTGAGGGTCGGGCAGGCGGTCGGGGTGGAGGGGCCGAAATGCTGGAGGATCGGGACGTCGATCTGCCAGTACACGGTGGTGAAGACGTAGCTGATGGCGAGCGGCATGGTCATCACCATCCAGGGACGGATCAGGCTCCAGTCGAATCGCCACTTCGGCCGCCAGGCACCGGTCGCGACCAGGGCCACCGCGAAGTAGGCGGCGGCGGCGAGGTAGCTGAAGGTGTAGGCCCAGATGAAGTAGGCGGTGCCGAGGTCCTTCACGGCGCCGATCACCACCAATCCGAGCAGCAGCAGGGCCTCGGGGATGATCTCGAGAGCCACGAACTTGACCCGCTGGAGGGCGTAGAAGCTGTTGCGCAGGAGGAGCTGCAGCCCGGAGCCGACCAGGAGCGCGGCCGAGGCGATGACCAGGGAGTGCAACCCGACCAGCCAGAGGGCGCCGGTGAGCGCCAGGATGGCCAGGGCCAGGAGGGGGATGCGGAGCGACAGCATGTTGTCCAGGTACCGGCCCAGCAACTCGGGCCGGCGGGCGCCCTCGCGCAGGTAGAGGGTGCTCAGGCCCAGGTCGGCGATGACCGAGACGATCGCCCCGTAGGTGATCGCGGTCTGCATCTGGCCAAACTCGCCGGCGCCCAGGGAGTGGATGATCACGATGACCGAGCCCAGCGCCAGCACCCGGGAGGAGAGCTGGGCGGCCAGCATCATCAGCGAGTTGCGCACACCGCGCAGCCCGCTCCCCGCCCGCAGCGCGCCGGGCGCGACCGCCTGAGCCTCACCGGGAGGAACGGCCTCCGGCGGCGGAGCCATGTCGGGGTCCTCGAAGACTGGGATCACAGGGTCCATCGGCCGGCCATTGTCGCCCGTGGAACGGGCTCCGGGACCAGAAGGGTTCACCGTGATCCGCGGCGCCCGGGCTCGGGGGCCGGTCAGCCGCTCCCGGCGAGCGGCAGCGCCGCCTCACGGCCCCGGCTCGCGCGCCGGCTGAGCCGCTCCCTCCGGTGCCGCCACTCCGCCTCCGAGCCGCCGCTGTCGCGAGCGGCGACCACGGCGAGACGCCTCCGCCAGCCGGCCCAGCTCGCGAGCACCGCCTCCGCCTCGGCGCAGACGGCGAGGGCGCCCTCGACCTCTCCACGCCGTTCCAGGGCGATGGCAAGCCCGCGCGCGGCGGTGAGGTCCTCCGGGTGCCGGCGCCAGAGCTCGCGGAGGACGGCGGTCTGGGATCCGGGGGTGTCCCGGCGCAGACGGCGGGCCAGCCGGTGGCCGGCAGGTCGTGACCACGGCGAGGCCGCGTCCTGGAAGGCGGTGGTCAGATGCGTCGCGGCGGCATCGGCCATGCCGACGGCCTCCAGGTGGACGGCGAGCCGGTAGCGATCCGCCGGGTGCACCGGCTTGACGAGGAGCCCACCGGCATGCGCGGCGAGCCGCGCCCCGAGCACCACGGTGGAGCAGAGATCGAGCTGGTTGTGGCGGATGACACCCTCCAGGACAGACGGCGGGCCCCCGTCCAGCCACGCCCGGAAGCGGGCCGGCGCCTCCGCACCCGGGACGTCGTCCTCGCGCACCAGGCCGAGCAGGGAGACCTCGGCCTGGCGGAGGGTGCACGCACCGAGGCGCTCGCGGAAGAGCCGTCGCACCGGTCCCAGCAGATCGCAATGGATCGCCGGGGAGATGGCGTCCACCGGCCGCCGGTTGATGACGCAGCGCGCTCGCAGCACGGGGATGTCGAAGCCGCGCCCGTTGTAGGTGAGCAGGACCCGCGAGGTCCCGACACGGGCGGCCACGGCATCCAGCATCGGGCCCTCGCCGCCGAGGTCGGCGAGCAGGTATTGGTCGATCTCCAGGAACCGTCCCCGTGGAACCCCCAGGCCGACCAGGAAGGGCAGCACGCCGCTGCCCCGCAGACCCAGGGTCTCGATGTCGAGAACCATCGCCTCGGCATCCGAGAGCGGCCCGGCGGGTGCGCCCGGAGGCAGCCGGTAGAGAAGGCGGACCAGGTCGGGGGGAGCGGCCGGACCTCCGGCGCCGGCGCGCTCCAGGAAGGGGCCGAGGTCGACCCTCAACCGCCGGACCAGCGCCGCCCCCTCGGCGGCGAAACCGAGGGCCGCGGCACGCTCGGCAGGCGCCGGCTGTGGCTCGGCCCGCGCCATCCGCGGCGAGGGCAGCGGCCGCGAGAGGTCGACCAGCCCGCCCATGGCCGCGAGACGCGCGCGGAGCGCGCTCACCGGAGTGACGGTGGCTGCCGGCGAGCCCATCCCTCAGGCGGGCTCCGCGGCGAGGCGCAGCAGCCGGAGCGCCGCGGCCCGGCCGTCACAGCCAGACGGCGCCGGTCCGACACAGGACGGGCAGCCGCTGGCGCACGAGCAGTCGGCGGCCAGATCGACGGCCGACGCGACCATCTCCGCGAAACGTTCAAAGCAGGCCTGGGCGAACCCGACGCCCCCGGGAGTGGCGTCGTAGAGGTAGACCGCGGGCCACCCGATGCCCTGCTGGCCCGGCGAGGCCGCCGGTGCCGCCGGGCGCCAGCCTGCGACGAACTCCTGGGGCTCGCCGGGGTCGGGCGAGCCCAGCGACACCGGCGCCGGGTGGGGCCCCTCCGGACCCGCCTGGGTGCGCAGCTCGACATGGGTGCCGAGATCGCGCGGGTCGCACATGCAGAGCAGGCAGGCCGCCGCATGCAGAGCGCGGGACGCCCCCAGCAGGCCGGCCTCCAGCTCCGCCGCCGGCATGCTGCCGAGCGTGGCGGGCCGGAACGCCGCCCAGACAGCGGTGGTGTGGAGATCCTGCTCGGGAAGGTTGATCGGTCCCGATCCGACGTTCTCGTGGGTGAGGAACCGGACCTTCTTGTAGACGGTCGCGAGCCGGCTGACCCGGACCTCGCCATGGCTGCGCAGCACCCTCTCCCCCACCGGCCCGGCGAACCGCTCCAGCACGCGCACCGCCTGGCGGGTCTCGGCCAGGGTGTAGTGATCGACGTCGATGGGGTGGACGTAGGCGCGCTTCTCCTCCCAATCCAGGCGCTCGACGTGGTACTGCCGCCCCTGGTGGAGGTAGATGGCGTCGTCGTGGACCAGCACCGGCGCGGAGAACTGGTCCACCTCGCCGATGACCCGCCCGTGGCTGCCCGGGCGCCCACCGCCGCTGCCGGCCCATGGGCCCTGCGGCCCCTGGCCAGGTCCCGAGGGATCACTGGAGGTGTCGATGATCACGACGTTGCTGGCGGCCGCTCGCCGCAGCGAGATCGCCTCGGCGGGGAAGGCATCGGCGCTCCAGTGGTAGCGGCTCCCGCTCCGGTGGACCAGGCCATCCTCGGCAAAGCACTCGAGCAGCGACCCGGTCAGCTCCGCCCCGGCGGTGCCGAAGCTCTCGCCCTGCTCGAAGGAGAGCTCAAAGGTGGCCGCCTGCAGGTGCGAACCGAGCACCAGGAGGTTGTCCGGGTCGACGAGACCGCGCTCCGGCGGGGTCTCCAGCAGGTACTCGGGGTGGCGCAGCAGGAACTGGTCGAGGGGCGCGTCAGAGGCGATGAAGACGCCCAGGGAGGCCGAATCCCGCCGCCCGGCCCGGCCCAGCTGCTGCCACGTGCTGGCCAGGGTGCCCGGATATCCGACCAGCACCGAGGCATCGAGGCCACCGATGTCGCCCCCCAGCTCCAGGGCGTTGGTGGCGACCACCGCTCGGACACTCCCGCCGCGCAGTCCCGCCTCGATGGCCCGCCGCTCGAGGGGCAGGTAGCCACCCCGGTAGCCGCGAATCGAGGGGACCTGGCCCGGCCCGCCCGCTTCGAGCTGGCGCAGGTAGCTGAGCAGGACCTCGACCGAGCTGCGGCTCCGGCAGAAGCCGATGACCTGGAGCTGGAGGCGGAGCAGCTCTGCGATCAGCCGGCGCGCCTCCAGCACCGCCGACCGGCGCACCCCGAGGGTCGCGTCGCTGAGCGGCGGTGCCCAGAACCAGAGGTGCCGCTCGGCGCGGGGCGCCCCGTTGCGGTCGATCACGGTCACCGGCCTGCCAAGCAGCCGCTCCGCCAGCTCGCCGGGGTTGCCGATCGTCGCCGAGCAGCAGATGACGGTGGGGTTGCTGCCGTAGAAACGGCAGATCCGGAGCAGGCGGCGCAGCACGTTGGCGAGGTGGGAGCCGAAGAGGCCACGGTAGGCGTGCAGCTCGTCGATGACGATGTAGCGGAGTGATCGGAGCAGCCCGGCCCAACCGGTGTGATGGGGCAGGATGCCGCTGTGCAGCATGTCCGGGTTGGTCACCACGATGTGGCCTCCCTCCCGGATGGCACGGCGCAGCCCGGTGGGGGTGTCCCCGTCGAAGGTGGAGGCGCGGAGGCGATCGCGGCGCTCGGGAGCCAGCTCCTCGACCAGGTCGCGCAGCCCGGCGAGCTGATCCTGGGCGAGCGCCTTGGTCGGGAAGAGCCAGAGGGAGCGGCTGTCCGGGTCACGCAGCCAGGTGTCGAGGACCGGGAGGACGAAGCCGAGGGTCTTGCCGCTGGCGGTCGGCGTGACCAGGGTCACGTCCCGGCCGTCCAGCGCCGCCTCGATCGCCTCGGCCTGGTGGGAATAGGCGCGATCCAGGCCGCGGACGGCGAGCGCCGCGACCAGCTCGGGGTGAAGCCGCTCCGGCCAGGGCCGGAGGTCAGCCGGCTGAGCGGGCAGGATCACCTCGTGGGCGAGGCGCCTCTGCACCCAGGGCTGGCGACGGAGATCGGCGATCCGCTCGGCGACGGAGGGGGCCAGGGCGATGGTCACGAAGCGGCAGCATACCGAACAATCGTTCGGAAAACAACCGTTCGGGTGCCCCGCCGGCCACGCCCGTTTCGAGCCTCTGGTGCGCTACGAGCGGCTGGTGTGCTTCACGCCTCCGCTCGGAGGACGGGATCACTGATCTCCACGTCGTCGGCCATGGTCAGTAGTGGCCGGATCCCCTTGCTGACCAGGGTCGCGTGATAGGCCCTCACCGCTTCGACCGGGGACACCTCCCGCTCAATCACCCTGCGCATCAGGGCCACCAACGTCAGGGGGCTCTCGGCAAAGTTGATCTTGCGTCCGAACAGCGCCACGCGCGCCCCAGCCTGCTCAGCTCGCGCCAGCAGTTCGAAGGTGTCGCGCGTGGTGCCCTTGGCGCCACCCAGGATACCCACCACCAGCCGGGCAGGATCGTAGCCGGCCAGCTCTTCCATCGCCCTGCGACCGTTGTAGGCGAGCTTCAGAAAGAGCGGTTGCTCGGCGGCCAGAACCCCACCCAGGCAGCGCACGACGCAGTCGCCGATGTAATGGCCGAGTTCCGCCGCTGGAATGCCCACATCGAAAGCCGGGTTGAACACTTCCAGGAAGTGCCGGAGGCCAAGAGGGTCCGCCTCGGCCCGGAAGGTCGAATAGGCTTCGAGAGTGCGCAGGTCACTCTCCACGTCATTGGAGAAGGTGATCGAGTAGAGCCCAAGGTCGACCACCGGTCGGAGTTTCGCGACGCGGGCCGTTCGGAAGGGGCGCGAGTGCGATTGCGTGTAGCGGGCCCCGCGCTGACACCAGATATCGGTCGTGTCGTTGAAACGCACCGCCGGGGTGACCGGGCTGCCATCGAACAACCCCTCCTGGCCCAAAATCTCCACCGACGAGGCGCTGGCCAGCATGATGTCGATCGACCCGGAGCCGGTCATCTCCCGCATGGCCTGCAGGTAAGCGGCCCGGTTGGCGTTCCCGGCGAGCAGATTGCCCGTGGCGTCTCGCCTCGGCCCCGGCGACAGGAGGCCAAAGGCCATGTCCGCGTCCTTGGCGTCGGCAATGATGAAGTCCTGGGGCCGATATGCACCGGCGCGGATCCGGGCCAACTTGGTGTCGAGGGTTTTCACGGTTCTCCTGATGACGGCAACGCGGTCCCCCAGCACGGGGGTGCCCCCGGTGACCGGGGGCACCCACTCAAGCAACCCGCCCCCGGTCAGAGGGCGCGACTGACCGCGTTCTCGAGCGCCTCCTGGTGACCCGACCGGAAACTCGGTTCGATATCGCCGGTGAGCACCTGGTCCGCAAGCCCCGCCAGGTCGACCTGCCCGGCCAGGATGCTGCGCCCCAGCGCACCATCCCAGTCGGCGTAGCGCTCCCCGAGCGGCTTGGTGAGCGCCTCGGTCTCAATCAGCTCGGCTGCAACCAGGAGCCCCTTGGCCAGGGTGTCGACGCCGCCGATATGGCCGTGGAAGAGGTCGACCAGGTCGGTGCTCTGCCGGCGCAGCTTGGCGTCGAAGTTGAACCCGCCGGTGGTCAGCCCGCCGGCCTTCAGGATGTGATGCATCGCCAGCGCCGTTTCCCGCACGTCATAGGGGAACTGGTCCGTATCCCAGCCGTTCTGCGGGTCGCCCCGGTTCGCGTCCACCGAGCCGAAGATGCCGAGGGCGACCGCCGTCGCCACCTCGTGCTCGAAACTGTTCCCGGCCAGCGTGGCGTGGTTGCACTCGATGTTGACGCTGATCTCCTTCTCCAGGCCATGCCGGGAGAGGAATCCGTAGACCGTCGCCACGTCGTGGTCGTACTGATGTTTGGTCGGTTCCATCGGCTTGGGCTCGAGCAGGATGCGGCCCTCGAAGCCGATCTTGTGCTTGTGCTCCACCACCAGGGTGAGGAAGCGCCCGAGCTGATCCAGCTCCTTGCGGAGGTCGGTGTTGAGAAGGGTGTCGTAGCCCTCCCGGCCGCCCCACAGGACGTAGTTGACGCCGCCCAGCCGATGGGTCGCCTCCAGGGCATCCCGGACCTGGGTCGCCGCGCAGGCGAATACCTCGGGATCGGGATTGGTCGCCGCGCCGGACATGTAGCGTGGGTGGGAGAAGAGGTTCGCCGTGCCCCACAGGAGCTTCTTCCCGGCCTTGGCCTGGGCCTCGGCGGCCTTGTCCACCATCTGGGCGAAGGCCTTCTGGCTGGCCTTCATGGTGCCCAGCTCCGGGGAGAGATCGCGGTCATGGAAGGTGTAGAAGGGGACCCCGAGCTTCTGGATGAACTCCATGGCCGCCTCGAGCCTGTGCTCGGCCTGCTTCAGGGGATCACCGGACTCACTCCAGGGCCGCTGGAAGGTCCCCACGCCGAACATGTCGGACCCGCTGAAGCAGAAGGTGTGCCAGTAGCAGACGGCGATGCGCAGCTGCTCGGCCATGGTGCGGCCCAGAACCACGCGATCGGCGTCATACCAACGGTAAGCCAGCGGGTTGCGACTATCGGGCCCCTCGTAACGAATGGGACCGATGTTCGCGAAATAGGGTGCGGGCATTACCGTCCTCCTTGAGTTTCCGGCCGACGTCGGGCTGGCGCGGACGGATCAATCCTAGGCATGCGGCGGCTCCCAAGGCTATTGCTTTGCTCTCAAATTCCGATACTCTCTTAGCCGCCCTTTGACGGTTTCCGGCATGGACTGGATAATGGAATACTGAGTTGCTCCCATGCGCCTTGTTTTCGAGAAAGTCCGCGATTCCGAGGGTTCCTCGTTCGCCTTCCATCGAGGCGGCAAGGAGCTGTTCGATTGCCCGTACCACATGCACCCCGAGGTGGAGATCCTGCACATCGTCACCGGGCAGGGGCACCTGGTCGTAGGTGACCATGTGGGCCGCTTCGCCCCCGGCGACCTGATGCTCCTGGGCAGCGGTCTGCCGCACATCCTGCGGCTCGACGATGCCGCCCCGGGCCAGGACGTCGGTCCCGAGCTGCGCTACGTCCAGTTCCGGCCGGAGGACTTCGGCGAGTGCTTCTGGCAGCTGCGGGAGATGCAGCCGGTCGCCCGATTGCTGGCCGAGGGCTGCCGCGGCCTGCGTTTCGACCATGACGCGACCGGCCGCGCGCTGGTCCTGCTGGACCGGATGTGGGCGGCCAGCAGCACGGCCCGGCTCCTGCGGATGATCGAAACGCTCGGAACCCTGGCCGGGGCCGCGCAATGGCTGCCCATGGCCAGTCTCGGCTACGCATCGAAGGTTACCCACCGGGACTCCGAACGGCTCAACCGCGCCATGCACTACATCGGCGACCACTTGACCGACACATTGACCCTGGACGCCGTCGCGGCCCAAGCCGGGTTGTCCAGGCCGGCCTTCAGCCGCTTCTTCCACAGACTGGTGGGAATGTCCTATCTGGACTACGTCCTTTCCCTGCGNNCCCCGGCTAGGCCGCCTCGCCGCGGAGCAGCCGCGCCACCACCCGGCGGAGCTCGGCGATGGACCCCTTGGTCACCACCTCCACGCCCCAGATCTGGCCGGCCTCGGAGACCCGCGGGTCGGAGGAGACGTAGGCGGTGAAGAGGATGACCGGCGTGCCGCTCAGTGACGGCTCCGAACGCAGGGCCCGGATCAGCTCGAGACCGTCCATCCCGGGCATGCGCAGGTCGGTGACGACCAGCTCGGGGGGCCGCGCCACCGCCAGGTCCAGGGCGGCGCCGCCGTCGGGCGCGGTCTCGACCTCGTAGCCGGCCGCGGTCAGGGCGAGCCGCAGCAGCTCGCGGATGTCGGTCTCGTCCTCGGCGACGAGGATGCGCGGGGTCACCTGCGCCGCGTCCATCAGGCGGCCGTGGTGGCGCCGCCTGCCAGCCTGCCCACACCGAAGGTCACCGCCGCGGCGCCGGCGGTGATGAGCAGCTGCCGGAGCGCGGCGCGGAAGATCGAGCGCTCTGAGAAGTAGCCGATGGCGGCGCCGATGGCGAGGGCGGCCACAGCCCCCAGCACGATGGAGACGAGCACCGCGCCCCACCCGGTGGCGAAGAACCACGGGAAGAGCGGGATCACAGCCCCGACCGCGAAGCTGACGAAGGACCACAGCGCGGCGCCGGTCGGCGACCCGGTGCGCGACGGATCGATGCCCAGCTCCTCGCGGGCGTGCACCGCGAGTGCGACCTCCGGGTCCCGCATCAGCGCCTCGACGAAGTCTTCGGCGATCGCCCGGGGCACGCCCCTCCCCAGGTAGACGGCGACCAGCTCCCGCCGCTCGAAGTCCGGGTTACGGCGCAGCTCCTCCCGCTCGACCGCCACCTCGCGGTGGAACAGCTCTCGCTGGGCCGACATGGAGATGTACTCGCCCGCGGCCATCGAGATGGCACCCGCCACCAGGCCGGCCATGCCGGCGAGGCGGACGAACCCGGAGGTCGGGCTGGCACCCGCGACCCCGAGAATGAGCGAGACGTTGGTCAGCAGGCCGTCGCTGGCCCCGAAGACGGCCGCCCGGGCCGTCCCCCCCTGGATGTCGCGATGGTGCTCGGGCCGCGGGTCGGGCAGGTCCGCGCCCTCGCCCCCACGCCCCTCTCCTGCTGTGCTGGCCATCCCTGGATCACGCCCTCTGACTCCTGCGCAGACACCGCGACTGTACACGGCCCGGGCTTTCCCCGACGCGCCGGCGCCGCACCTGCCCCAGACTCCGGCCCATGGTTTCATCGGTCGGTCCCGGCCACCTCCTCGCCCTGGCGGTCACGGTCGGGGTGGTCGGCGGGCTGGTCCCCCTGGCGCGACTGCGGCCGGGGCGCTGGATCCTGATCTCCTCCTGGGTGCTCGCCTTCCTCCTCGTCGCCAACGAGATCGCCTTCGAGATCGTCCAGTGGCAGGGCGGGCTGGGCGAGACCTACATCGCCCACGCCTGGACGGTCGGTTTCAGCCTCCCCCTCTACCTCTGCGACGTGGCGGCCGTCGTGGGCGGGGTGGCCCTGATCACGCGGCGTCCCATCCTGGTCGAGATAACCTGGTTCTGGGGTCTGGCCGGGAGCCTCCAGGGGCTGCTCACCCCGGATCACCCGATCCTCTTCCCCTCCTACGACTGGCTCGAGTTCTATGTCGATCACATCGGGGTGCTGCTCGCCGCCTGCTGGCTGGTGGTGGGGCTCGGTCTCCATCCCCGCCCCCGCGCCGCCCTCCGGGTCATCGTCATCACGGTGGTCTTCCTCGCCCTGGTCGGCGTGGTGGACGTCGCGACCGGGGGCGATTACGACTACCTGCACACCCAGCACCCGCCCGGGTTGCTCGCCCTGCTCGGGCCGTGGCCCTGGTATCTGCTCGGCGCCACCGGCGTGGCGCTCGCCTCCATCCTCATCCTCGACCTGCCCTTCTGGCCGGAGCGCCGCCGGGCGAAAGCGGGGAGGCGACGGGACCCGAGGCGGGTCCGCGGAGGGGGCCCCGCAACGCCCGCCCCCTCCGGCTGACGTGCCACGATCGCACCCGCATGGATGCGCCCCCGCGACCTCGCGGGCCATCGGGCCCTGACCTCCTGGCCGGCACGCCCGAGGCGGAGGCGTACTGTCGCAGCCTCGCCCCGGCGGTCTTCCCCGACGGGGTGCCCGCGCCAGAGCTGGCCGCCCGCGTCGCCGACGCCATCTGGCGCCACCTCCGCGACCACCCCGGGCCCGAGCCGGTGGTCTGGGACCGGGACGACGCCACCGCCCAGCGCATCAGCGCCGCCTTCCAGCGCGACGGGCTGGCCGCAGCCTTCGTCGAGGCGGCACGCGGCGCACGGGCGGGCGCCCCGGCGCGGCTCCGGGTCACGACCTATCGCGAGGAGGTCCTGCCCTGATCGGACGGTCCGGGGCCCCGCACGACGCCCCCGGCCGGCGGATCAGCGCCGCGTTCAGCAGGCGAGGGGCCACCCACCCCCTCACCGGGCCTTTGGGACAGAAGTGTCCTTAAGGGGTGAAATGGGGGCGGGGTGCACAACAGTGGAACGCTCCACGCGTTTGGCGCTTTCCGCCCAGCCAGCCATGCAGTGCCGCAATCGCTGGGGTTAGACCGAGGCCCGGGGCTGCTCCATCTCGGCGATGACGGCGTCCGCAACCTGGGAGGTGCCCACCGCCGTGGGGTCGTCGCGCTGCGGCTTCATGTCATAAGTGACCGATTCTCCTCGCGCGATGACCGCGGCCAGGCCCCGCTCCAACCGCTCGGCGGCCTCGAGCTCGCCCAGATGACGGAGCATCAGGACGCCGCTGAACATCATCGCCATCGGGTTGGCGACGTTCTTGCCGGCGTACCGGGGGGCGGACCCGTGGGTGGCCTCGAAGACGGCGATCTCGTCTCCCATGTTGGCCCCGGGGGCGAGCCCCAGCCCGCCGACCAGGCCGGCGCAGAGGTCGCTCA
The DNA here is from genome assembly GCA_003134115.1 of Candidatus Changshengia sp. Lineage (GTDB taxonomy): Bacteria > Chloroflexota > Dormibacteria > Aeolococcales > Aeolococcaceae > Changshengia. The sequence goes on along the minus strand of PLAK01000173.1, from coordinate 3,304 downwards.
GGATGTCCCCGTAGAGGTTGGGCATGACCATGACGTCATACAGCTCCGGCTTCTGGACCAGCTGCATCGACATGTTGTCGACGATCCGATCCTCGAACTCCAGGTCGGGAAACTCCCGGGCCACCTCCTGGGCGACCCGCAGCCAGAGACCGTCCGTGTACTTCATGATGTTGGCCTTGTGGACGGCCGTGATCTTGTGCCGACCGTTGGCCCTGGCCCAGGTGAAGGCGAAGCGGAAGACGCGCCGGGTGCCGAACACCGAGATCGGCTTGATGCTGATGCCGGAGTCGGGCCGGATGTTCCGGCCGCCCAGCTTGCTGATGGTCTCGATCAGCTCGAGGGTCTCCGACTCCCCCTCCTGGAACTCGATTCCGGCGTAGAGATCCTCGGTGTTCTCCCGGATGATCACCAGGTCGATGTCCTGGTAGCGACTCCGGACCCCCGGGTACGACTTGCAGGGGCGGACCAGGGCGTAGAGGTCCAGCTCCCGGCGAAGCGCGACGTTGACGCTGCGCATGCCCTTGCCCACCGGCGTGGTCAGAGGCCCCTTGATGGCGACGCGGTTCTTGCGGATCGAGGCGAGCACGTGGGCCGGCATGGGCTCGCCGTACTTCTCGATGACGTCGAGGCCGGCGTCATGGACCTCCCACTCGATGTCCGCCCCGGATGCGTCGATGACCCGGCGGGCCGCAGCGCTGACCTCGTAGCCGATGCCGTCGCCGGGGATGAGGGTGACCGTGTGCCGCGCCATGCTCTCCTCCTGGTGTGTGCCAGCGAGTGTGCCACGTCGCTCCCGGGGCGCGGGCGGCCGTGACCGCGGTCCTCATCGCCTGGTATGCGGCCGGCGGCCGCCACGACCTGCCCTGGCGCCGCACCCGCGACCCCTGGGCCGTGCTGGTCAGCGAGGTGATGCTCCAGCAGACCCCGGTGGCCCGGGTCCTGCCCCGCTGGAGCCGCTTCCTGCTGCGCTGGCCCACCCCGGAGAGCTGCGCCGCGGCTCCTCTCGACGAGGTGCTCCGGGAATGGGACGGTCTCGGCTACCCACGGCGCGCGGCCGCCCTCTGGCGCTGCGCCGGAATGGTGGCGAGCACCGGCTGGCCGGCGGACGAGCCGGGTCTGCGGCGGCTGCCCGCGGTCGGGCCCTACACCGCCCGCGCGCTCCTGTGCCTTGCCTTCGACCGCCCCGGCGCACCCGCCCGCGACGTCAATCTGGCGCGGGTGGCCGCCCGCTGTTACCTCGGGGTCGAGACGGCTCCCGGCGCGCGCCTGGACGCGGCGCTCGTGGCCCACCGCCCGGCGGCGATGTCCTGGCGCGACTACACCCTGGCGCTGTTCGACGTCGGTGCCCTGCTCTGCCGGCGGCGGAGCGCCGCCTGCCAACGCTGCCCCCTGGCCCTCGGGTGCGCGTCCCGGGCCCGCCTCGCGGAGGGAGTGGAGGCGCCACCCCGCAAGCAGGCGCCCTACCCGGGGAGCATGCGGCAGCTTCGAGGCTCCGTCCTCCGCGCCATGCTCGCCCGGCCTCGCCAGAGCGTCGCGGAGCTGGAGGCAGCCGTCGCCGGGGTCCCGGCCGCCGCGCGCCCCGGTGCGGTGGTGGAGGCGCTGGCCAGTCTGCGGCGGGACGGGCTGCTCGCGACCTGACTCGCCAGAATGAGCCCATGGCGACGATCTCCCCCTACCTGGACGCGGTCCGTGAGGAGCTGACGGCGCAGCCGAGCTTCAGCTTTGCCCCTGACCGCGACCTTCCGCGGGCACCGGCGAGGCACGCCGAGGCCGGCTCCGGGCCGCGCGTGCTCTTCGTCGGGTTCCCCTCCGACTACTCGCTGGCCTTCCTCCTCGGCCTGCTCCAGCTCGACGTCCACGTCTGCGGGATCGTCACCTCCCCCGGCGCCCACCCGGCCATCCTCGGCGACAACGCGCTGAGCCGGATCGCCGACCACCTCGGTGTCCCCCTGCTCCGCACCTGGCGGATCAACGACGACCACAGCCGCATCGACCTCGCCGGACTGCGCCCGGACGCGGCGGTCATGGCCAGCTTCAATCAGATCGTCAACGCACCGACCCTCCGCATCCCCCAGCACGGCTTCATCAACATCCACCCCTCGTTGCTGCCGCACTACCGGGGGCCGGAGCCGGTCTATTGGGCCATCGCCGACGGTGCGGAGAGGACCGGGATCACCCTGCATCGGGCGGTTGCCAAGGTCGATGCCGGGCCGATCCTCGCCCAGGCAGAGATGGCCCTGGACCCTCACGACACCTCCGGCACACTCACCCGCCGGCTGGTCGGGGCCGGGGTGCCGCTGATCGCGACGGCGCTGACCGCGCTGCTCGCCGACGCGCCCGGTACCCAACCTGACCTTCGCGCCGGCAGCTACCGGCCCTCGGTCGGCCATCGCCGCCTGGACGAGGCAGAGAGCGTGGTCGCCGCCGAGCGGATGGTGCGCGCCGGGGTGCCCAACATGCCCGCCTGGACGCGGATCGGGGGCGAGGCCACGTACGTTCTGGCGGCCCAGATACGGGACGCGACGACAGCCGGCCCGGACCGGGCTCCGCTGATCTCCTTCCCCGACGGCAACCTGGCACTCCTCGCCGTCTCGCCGAGCTGCCACTGCCACCACGACATCGAGGACTGCCCCCACCGCGAGGACGCCCGGGCTCGATGACGGTTCCGTCTGGCTCATCCCCATGTCACCATGGCAGGTGGTGAACAGCGAGGCCCTCTCGCAGCTTCCCTGGGCGGTGACCCGCGCCGAGTTCCTCGCCACCGCGCGCGACACCGGCGTCGACGGTGCCTGCCTGGTCTTCGTGATCTCGGAGGAGATCCCGCTGGGCGCTCGCGCCGGCTACGCCCAGCTGATCATCGCCTACGCACGGGCCAACGAGCCGGTGACCATCGACCGTGACGGGATCTCGACCCTGCTCATCACCGAGGGCGGGGTGGAGGCCGGTGCGACCGTCGCCGAGCGCGTCTTCGGATTGATGCGGCGGATCTCACTGGAGACGACCATCCGGGCAGGGGTGGCCGCCCTCGACGGCGACCCCGAGACGGCCATCGCCACCGCCCGCCGGCGGGCCGAGCTGGCGGGCCCGTCCTCGACGGTCCTCGAGGGCTGATCCGCCGGCGCGGCGGGCGCCTCGGCGGGTGGCCAACCAGGTATTCTCGGCCTTCGCACTGGAGGGCGCCACCGGGCAGGATGCCGCGAGAGCGCCGAAGGGGCGGCGTGCCGAGGTAGCTCAGTTGGTAGAGCACGGGTCTGAAAAACCCGGTGTCCCCAGTTCGATTCTGGGCCTCGGCACCATGAGCCTC
>PLAK01000140.1:2257-3081 GCA_003134115.1 Candidatus Changshengia sp. | reverse complement strand
GTCAGCGCCGTCGTGGTGTCGACCGGCTACCGGCTCTTCCCCGCCGATCTCAAACCGCAGTACGGGTGGGGGCGCTTCAAGAACGTGATCACCGGAACCCAGATGGAGCGGCTGCTCGCCCCCACGCGCCCCTACAACACGGTGCTCCGGCCCGGCGACGGCAGGGTGCCGGAACGCATCGCCTACGTGATGTGCACCGGCTCGCGCGACCAGACCGTGGGCAACCCGCTCTGCTCCAAGTTCTGCTGCATGTACTCGCTGAAGCNNCATCGACATCCGCGCCGCCGGCAAGGGCTACGACGAGTTCTTTGAGCAGGCCAGGGCGATGGGGACCACCTTCGTCAAGGGCCGGGTGGCCGGGATCACCGAGAAGGAGGACGGCAACCTGGTCCTCCGCTACGAGGACATCGACGGCGGCGGCGTGATCGCGGAGGCCGAGTACGACCTCGTCGTCCTCGCCGTCGGCGTCCAGCCCAACCCCGAGGCGGCCCATCCCTTCGCTCACGGAGCCCTGACCCTGGATGAGCACGGCTACGTGGCTGAGGTGGACGAGGACCTCAACCCCGGCGCCACCAGCATCCCCGGCGTCTTCGTGGNNTCCGGGGCCGCGGTGGCCCAGGCGGCGGCTCAGCTCGAGCGCAGGAGGGTGCCGGTATGACCGCCGCCCCGCCTCCTCCTCAGGAAGGCGCATCCGACCCCGGCGCCACCCCGAGCAAACGCCGGATCGGCGTCTACGTGTGCCATTGCGGCGGCAACATCTCCGACTACGTCGACGTCGAGCAGGTCGTCGCCGCGGTCAAGGGCGACGCCGACGTGGTGGTGGC
>PLAK01000140.1:0-2204 GCA_003134115.1 Candidatus Changshengia sp. | reverse complement strand
GGACGCACACCGACGACCACGAGGGCGCCACCCGCAAGGCGCTCCGGCTGGTCCGCGCCGGCATCGCCCACACCCGGCTCTCCGAGCCGCTGGAGCCCACCGCCGTGGAGACGGTGCCCCGGGTCCTGGTCATCGGTGGCGGCGTCGCCGGGATGCGCGCGGCGGTCGGTCTGGCCGACCTCGGCCTGGAGGTCGTGCTGGTCGAGCGGGCACCTCGCCTCGGGGGCTGGGTGGCTCGCCTGGGGACCACCTACCCCCACGATGCGAACGGCGGGGCACTGGTGCTGCGCCTGGACAGGGAGATCCGGCGCCGGGAGGCGATCACCGTGCTCACGGGCGCTGAGCTGATCGCCAAGTCGGGCACCTACGGCGACTACCAGGTCACCATCCGCACCGAAGCGGAGCCGATCACCTTCTCGGTCGGGCAGATCATCGTGACCACCGGCTTCGACAGCTACGAGCCCGCTGCCGGCGAGTTCGGCTACGGCATCCCCGGTGTCCTCACCCTCCCCGAGTTCACCTCCCTGCTCAAGGAGAGCGACGGGCCCATCACCCACGAGGGCCGGCCGGTGCGGTCGATCGCGTACATCTACTGTGTCGGCAGCCGCGGCGAGGAGCACCCCTACTGCTCCCGCTTCTGCTGCAGCGCCGCGGTCCACAGTGCGCTGCTCGCCGCCGACCGGGGGGAGGAGATCCGCCAGTACCACCTCTACCGCGACCTGCGCACCTACGGGAAGAACGAGGCGATGCTCACCGAGTCGCGGCGTCGTGGCTCGCTCTACCTGAAGTTCGCCGACGACCAGCCGCCCTCCGTCGTCCGCGACGGCGACGGCCTGCGGGTAACCGCCCGCGACCTGCTCACCGCCGGGGAGGAGGTGACCGTCGCCGCCGACCTGGTCGTCCTCGTCACCGGCATGGTGGCGCGCAAGAACCCGGAGCTGATCGGCACGCTCAAGCTGCCGGTCGGCAGAGATGGGTTCTTCAACGAGATCCACCCTAAGCTGCGTCCGGTCGAGACCGTGGTCGACGGGGTGCTGATCGCGGGTACCTGCCAGGCTCCGAAGAGCGTCGCGGAGAGTGTCGCCTCGGGGCTGGCGGCGGTCACCCAGGCGGCGGCCGTGCTCAAGTGCGGGGTCGCCGAGCTCGATCCCCAGGTCGCCGTCGTCAACCCATCGGCCTGCACGGGCTGCGGGGTGTGCGTCGACGCCTGCCCGTTCGGCGCCATCACCCTGNNGCGGTCATCGACGTCTCCGGCTGCAAGGGCTGCGGCGCCTGCGCCCCCGTCTGCCCCGCCGACGCCATCGACCTGCGCGGGTACACCGACGCCCAGGTGCGGGCGATGATCGACGGCCTGCTGGTGGGGGTGGGGAGATGAGCCGCGACCTCCGCGAGGTGATCCGCGAGGAGCCGCTCGTCCGCGGGCGCCTGGTGGATCTGCTCTTCGACGCGGGGCCCCTCACGGTGCCCGAGNNACGTCGCCGAGGAGAAGGGCGTGAGCGACGACGGTCATTACCGCTACGCGGCGGTGAGGCGGCCATGAGCGCGCTGGCCAGCGCCGGCATGATCCGCCAGCTGGAGGCGATCGGCCCCTTCGACGCCGAGGACTGCATGAACTGCGGGGTCTGCAGCGCGGCCTGCCCGCTCGGCATCGACCTCCTCCCCCGCCGCATCTTCCGCTATGCGCTGCTCGGTTTCGAAGACCGGGTCCATGACGCGAGCGGGCCCATCTTCTCCTGCCTTCTCTGCCGGGCCTGCGAGGCGAACTGTCCGGCCGGGGTGCACATCACCGAGAACATGCGGGTCCTCCGTCACTGGCTCCTGCAGGAGGGCTCCTGATGCCACTTCCCGTCCGCGACGTGGTGGGGATCCTCGCCGACAACCTGCGGCTGCGGGGCTCGGTGCTGCCCATCCCCGCCCGCCGGGCCACCGCCTGGGCCCGCGACCTCGGCATTGCCCGCGGCGGAGAGACCGTGCTCTACACCGGCCAGATGTNNAGATGTACCAGCTGATCCCCTACATCGAGCGGCTGGTCCGGCTCGAGCAGAGGCTGGGAGACTCACCGCTCGCCCGCTTCAGCGGCGTGGCTCGCCGCGCCAACCGGCTGGTCAACGGCGTCGCCGTCGTGGCCCGGCCGGGGGCGTCGGAAAGGGCTGAGTACGACCGCGTGCCCGCCAATGTGGCGCGCCTCCTCCAGAAGGCGGGGG
>PLAK01000089.1 GCA_003134115.1 Candidatus Changshengia sp. | reverse complement strand
CCCCCCGGGCCAGCACAGCCCCCCGGGCTAGTACGGCATCTGGTCGTGGATCTTCTCGAGCACCTTGCTGGTGTCCGCGGCCGTCTCGGCCTGCACACAGAGCCGCTCCATGACCTCGAGGTAGCGGTCCACCTCGGTGGGCTTGTCAATGTAGAGGGCGCTGGTCAGCTGTTCGAGGTAGACGACGTCGGACAGTTCGGGCTCGGCGAAGCGCAAGATGGAGAACGGGCCGCCCGCGGCGGAGTGCCCGCCCACCCGGAACGGGACGCTCTGCAGCGTCACCGCGGGGTGCTCAGCCATCTTGATGAGGTACTCGACCTGCTCGCGCATTACCTCTGAACCGCCGATCGGGCGGCGCAGCACCGCCTCGTCGATGCAGTTGCCGACGATCATGTTGCCACGGAATTCGCGGCCCAGACGGTCAAAGGCGGACACCTGCTGATCGACAACGGCCACGGTGTGACCTTCGGCATCGAGCTGGCGGGCGAGCCGGGCCCCGACCCGGCCGCAGCCTACGATGATCACCTTCATTTGGATCGATTGTACCGTTGACCCGGCGCCGCCGGCCGCCCGGCCAGGCTAGGATTCCACCCGATGCCGGTATTCATTCCGCACCGCATCCTCGTGCCGGTCAACGGCGCGGCCACCGACGAGGAGGCCGTGCGCTTCGCCTGCCGCCTGGCGGTCCGCCCCCGCGCCTCGGTGCTGGCGATCACCGTGATCGAGGTCCCCCGCGGGCTCGCCCTGAGCACGGTGGAGGATGCCGACGTCGCCGCCGCCGAGCTGCTCCTCACCCACGCCGAGGAGATCGGCAGGGAATACGAGGTCGAGGTCAAGGGCGAGGTCCTCCAGGCTCGCGAGGCGGCCCCCGCGCTGGTGGACGAGATCGCCGCCCGGGAGATCGACCTGGCCGTGGTCGGCCTCACCTACCGGGAGCGCTTCGGCGCGTTCCACATGGGCAGGACGGTGCCCCACATCCTCCAGCACGCCCCCTGCCGGGTCTTTCTCCTCCGCCTGGCCGCACCTCGCTGATCTCCTCTCCCGCCCTGTGCGCTCACAGATAGACACGCCTCGCGACCGGCTGCGCGCGGCAACCGCCGCCCGGCTCAAGAGCCGGCCCGTAGGGGGCGCACCGGCGCCGCGCCCTCGGTCCGCCCACGCCCGGCACGACCTACACTGCCCAAGCGATGGCTGACGCCCCGGCCCACGAGCCACCGAAACCACCGCCGACGCTCCCCGAGGCCGACGTCGCCGCCCTGCGCGAGGCCGGCCTCGCCTGGTCGCAGGCGCCCGGCCGCCCCCGGCCGGGTGCCGACGTCGCGCCCGACCTGGATGTCACCGAGACGCGGGGAAGGCCGGGCGGGCATTACGTGCGGGTCGTACGCCCTCAGACCCAGGGCTTCGAGACGGTGGCCCCGGGCTGGCTGGAGGCCACCCCGCGGGCGACCCAGCCGACCACCGACATGGGACGGTTCCGCCGGCGGCTGCGCACCGTGATCCTGGGGCAACCGCTCTCCAGCAGCCGCGTGCTCCATGAGCGGCTCAACAAGGTGCGCGCCCTCCCCGTCCTCTCCTCGGACGCCCTCTCGTCCGTCGCCTACGCCACCGAGCAGATCGTGCTGGTGCTGGCGGTGGCCGGAGCGACGGCGGTGAGCACCGACCTGCTGCCGATCATGGGGGTGATCGCCGCCCTCATCATCATCGTCTGCCTCAGCTACCGGCAGACCATCAAGGCGTACCCGCAGGGCGGCGGCTCCTACATCGTCGCCAAGGACAATCTCGGGCCGGTGGCCGGCCTGGTGGCCGGCTCGGCGCTGATGACCGACTACATCCTCACCGTGGCGGTCTCGGTGGCAAGCGGGTACGACCAGATCCAGAGCGTCTTCCCCGCCGCCGCCAACTATCGCGTCCTTGCCTGCATAGCGGTGATCGTGCTCATCGCGGTCGCCAACCTGCGCGGGCTGCGCCAGGCGGGCAACATCTTCGCGGCGCCCACGTACCTCTTCATCTTCGCCATCATCCTCACCGTCGTGGTCAACCTCTTCCGGTTGATCACCGGCAGCATCCACCCCACCGGCACCTCGATCAACATCCCGATCACGGAGAGCTTCACCGACCTCGGAGGCATGCTGCTCGTCCTCCTCTTCCTCAAGGCCTTCTCCTCGGGATGCTCGGCGCTCACCGGCATCGAGGCGATCTCCGACGGCATCCTCGCCTTCAAGGTCCCCGAGTGGCGCAACGCACGCACGACCCTCACGATCATGGGGACGCTCTGCGTCATCATGTTCTGCGGGATCACCATCGGCACCGAGGTGCTCGGGGTCAGCATCCGCAACTCGGCGGACCCCTGCTACCAGTCGGTGATCCTTCAGCAGGCGGCCCACGCCTTCACCTCACCGCTGCAGTGTGTCAAGGGGCATGCGGTGTTCGCCGGTGCGACCGGACTTGGCGAGGGGCTCTTCATCTTCGTCGGCGTGGCGACCACCGCCGTGCTGCTGCTGGCCGCCAACACGTCCTTCTCCGACTTCCCGCGCCTCTTCTTCTTCCTGGCCCGCGACGAGTACGCGCCTCACCAGTTCCGCCGGCTCGGCGACCGGCTCGCGTACAGCAACGGGATCATCATGCTGGCCCTCTTCTCCTGCCTCCTCATCTTCATCTTCCAGGGTGATGTCTCCCGGCTCATCCCGCTGTATGCGATCGGGGTCTTCCTGGCCTTCACCCTCTCTCAGGCGGGGATGGTGGTGCGCTGGCTGAAGCGCCGGGAGAAGGGCTGGCACCACGGCCTGCCCCTCAACGCGGTCGGCATGACCATGACCTTCATCGTCTTCCTGGTCACCGCGATATCCAAGCTTCCCGAGAGCCTGATCATCGTGATCATCGTCCCGAGCGCGGTGAGCCTCTTCCTCGCCATCCACCGCCACTATGTCGACGCCAAGGGTCAGCAGACGACGGAGGTCCCGACCGAACCGGGGAAGATCCACCCGGTCTGCATCGTGCCCGTCGACCAGCTCAACAACGTGGCCTTTCAGAGCATGGCGATGGCGCGCTCGCTCTCCGAACAGGTCATCGCCGTCCACGTCTGCTTCGATCCCGACCACATGGCCCTGCTCCGGGCGCGGTGGGATGCGTGGGGCAACCACGTCCCCCTGGTCATCGTCGAGTCACCGTTCCGCTCGGTGCTCCGGCCCCTGCTCCATTACATCGACGCCATCGACAAGCAGATCACCGACGGGACCCTGGTGGTGGTGCTCCCCGAGCTGGTGGCGACCCGCTGGTGGCACCAGCTGCTCCACAACCAGTTCCCGCTCCGAGTCAAGGCGGCGCTCCTCTTCCGGCCCGGGACGGTGGTGGTCAGCGTCCCGTACCACCTGCAGCACCACCGGCACAAGGAGGCCGACGAGGCGCTCTGAGCCGCCGCGAGCCAGTGGCCGGCCTCAGCCGGCCGCGACCCGGTACCGCTCGGCCAGCTGGGGTCGATTGCCCTGGCGGAGCAGCTCCCGCTGGGCCTCGTGATAGCGGTCGACGACCGCCGGGTCCTCCAGCCCGGGGACGCAGACGACCTCGCCGACGTCGAGGGCGCGGAGTGACGCGGTGACCACCTCCTCGGGGCTCATCGCCGCAGGCGGGCGGGGCACCCCGGCGACGTCGTGAAACTCGGTTTCCACCGCTCCCGGGCAGCAGACCTGGACCCTGATGCCGTGGTCGTGGACCTCCTGCGCCACCAGCTGGGTGAAGGTCACGATGAATGCTTTGCAGCCGGCGTAGGTGGCCCGATTGAAGCGCCCCAGCACCGCCGACTCGCTGAACGCGAGCAGCGACGCCACGTTGATGATCGCCCCGCGCCGGTTGGGCACCATCGCCCGGACGGCGGCGCCGGTGAGATGGGTCACCGCCCGGACGTGAACGTCGATCAGGGAGTCGGCGACCTCACTGGAGAGCTCGGCAAACGGCCTGTAGCCGGCAAAGCCGGCACAGTTGACGACCAGGTCCACGCCCCGGTCGATCCGCTCCGCCACCCTGGCGAGCCCCGCCTCATCGGTGAGGTCGGCGACGAGTGGCGTGACGGTGACCCCGCCCGGGGTCTGGAGCCGGGACGCCAGGGCCTCGAGACGCGCGGCGCGGCGCGCCACCGGGACGAGGTCCCACCCACCCTCCGCGAGCTGCCGCGCGTATGCGTGGCCCACCCCGGAGGAGGCACCCGTGACCAGAGCGACGGGTCGGACAGCAGATGCGGTCATGTCTGCCTCCTGGGTGACACCGGCTCCGCTGGCGGGCGGAAACCGACCGCGGCCGGCGGTCGATGCGGATATGGTGGCAGGGCCTCCGCCTCCCCCGCCGAACCCGGCCGTGCGGGTCAGCTGAGGTAGGGGGCCAGGCCCTCGGCCTGCTCGGCGGCCTCCATCACCAGCTCGCTGACCGTGGGGTGGGCGTGGATGATGTCGCCCAGCTCGTCCACGGTGAGACCGCCGCTGATCGCCACCCCCACCTCGTGGATGATCTCGACCGCGTGCACGCCCATGACGGTCGCACCCAGGATCTCGCCGGAGGACGCGTCCGAGACGAGCTGGACGAGCCCGTCGGGCTCATTCTCCCCGACCGCCTTGCCGTTGCCGAGGAAGCGGGCCTGGCCCACCTTCACCTCGTGGCCCGCGGCCTTCGCCGCCTCCTGGCCGAGACCGACCATGGCGATCTCGGGATGGGTGTAGATGCAGGAGGGGACCACGGTCCGGTCCATCGGCCGCACCCCCACGCCGAGCGCGTTCTCCACGGCGCGCGCGCCCTCGGCGCTGCCCAGGTGGGCGAGCTGGAGGCCGCCGATGCAGTCGCCCGCCGCCCAGATCCTGGGGTTGGCGGTGCGCAGCATCTCGTCCACCACGATGTGCCCGCGCGAGGTCAGCTNNCGCCCCCTCCAGGCCGATGCCCGCGGTCTGCGCGGCCCGTCCCACCGAGACCAGCACCAGATCGGCCTCGACGGCCGTCCCGTCGTCGAGGGTCGCGGTCACCTGGTCGTCCCGGTAGTCGACCTTCTCGACGCGGCGGCCGGTGTGGAAGGTGATCCCCTCCCTCTCCACCAGGCGTCGAAAATCGCGGACCACCCGCGGCTCCACCCCGGCGAGGATCTGCGGGAGCACCTCGACCACGCTGACGGCGACCCCCAGCGGGGCAAACAGCGAGGCGAACTCACAGCCGATGACCCCGCCCCCGATCACCAGCAGGCGGCGGGGCAGGGTCGGGAGGCGGAGCACGCCGTTGGAGGTCACCACCCGGGGGTGGCCCATGTCGATGCCGGGGAGCCCGCTGGGCTCGGTACCGACGCAGACGATGAGGTGGTCGTACTCGAGGCGCTCCTCCCCGACCCGGACGGCTCCATCCTCGAGGACGCCCTGGCCGCGGACCACCCGCACCTTGCGGCGCTTGCAGGCGGCCTCGACGCCGCCGCGCATGGCGACCACGACCTCCTCCTTGCGCTCCATCATCCGGGGGAAGTCCACCTCGACCTCGCCCACCCGGAGGCCCAGCTCACCGGCGCGGCGGATGCGCCGGAGCAGGTCGGCGGTGGCGAGGAGGGATTTGGTCGGGATGCATCCCCAGTTGAGGCAGGTACCGCCCAGCTCGGCCCGTTCGACGAGCACCACATCCGCCCCCCGCTGAGCCCCGCGCAGGGCGGCGACGTCCCCCGCGGGCCCGCCGCCGAGGACGAGGACCCGGGGGCTCACTGAGCGGCCTTGGAGGCCGTGCGCCCGCTCCGCGATGGCGGCGCGGTCGAGGGCGGAGGGCCCGGATCGGAGAGGGGCAGCTCATCGTCCCCGATCGCGGCGGGGGGACGGTTGGCGGCCCCGTTGCCCGGAGCGAGGGCCCCGTCTGCCGTCGCGGGGGATGCGACCGGCCCCGGCTCACCGAGCGGCGGCTGCGGTCCGGCGACGTGCCCCCGCGCTGCGGGCGAGGTGAGCAGCGCCTCGCGGAGCACCCGGTCCTGCTCGATGACGTGGGAGCCGTGGAACCCCTCGGACGGGCTGGCCCGGCGAGGACGTCCGATGTACTCCCAGCCCACCTCATAGGGGCGATGCCTGCCGATCTGGCGCTGGACGTGGGCCCAGGCCCCCATGTTCTGAGGTTCCTCCTGGACCCAGTAGGCCTTCTCCAGGTTGGGGTAGCTGCGGAACATGGCGAGGATCTCGTCCAGGGGCAGCGGGTCGAGGAGGTCCACCCGGCCGACGGCCAGGTCGATGGCCGGCTGGCGCAGCTCGTGCCCGTCCAGCTCCCAGAAGATCTTCCCGGTGCAGATCAGGAGCACCCGGACGCTCTCCCGCCGATCGGCCATCCGGGGGTCCTCGATGACCGGCTGGAAGCCCCCCTCGGTCAGATCCCGGGCGGCGCAGCTCGTCTCCGATGCGCGGAGCAGCGACTTGGGGGTGATCACGATGAGCGGCCGCGGGAGCGGAGCCAGGGCCTGGTCGCGGAGGAGGTGGAAATACTGGGCAGAGTTGGAGCAGTTGGCCACCCGGATGTTTCCGTTCGACGCCAGCTGGAGGTAGCGCTCCATCCGTGCGCTCGAATGCTCGGGGCCCTGCCCCTCGTAGCCGTGGGGGAGGAGGAGGACCAGCCGGGAGCGCTGGCCCCACTTGGCCTGGGCGGCGACGATGAACTGGTCGATCACCATCTGGGCGTTGTTGGCGAAGTCGCCGAACTGCGCCTCCCAGATCACCAGGCACGCCGGCTCGGCGGCGCTGTACCCGTACTCGAAGGCGAGCGCGCCCACCTCGCTGAGCGGGCTGTTGTGCACCTCGAAGGTGGCACGCGCCCGCTCCAGGTGCTGGATCGGTGCCCAGGTGGCGCCGGTCTGATCATCGTGCAGGACCATCTGGCGGTGGCTGAAGGTGCCGCGCTCGGTGTCCTGGCCGGTCAGCCGTATGGGGACGCCATCCTCGAGGAGGGACCCGAGGGCGAGGGCCTCGGCGTGGCCCCAGTCGATCCCGCCCTGCTCCAGTGACGCCTGGCGGCGCTCCAGCTGGCGGGCGAGCTTGGGGTTGACGGTGAAGCCGGCGGGCACCCGGAAGAGCCCGTCGTTGAGGGTGCTCAACGCGGCCGCGCCGACCCGGGTGACCGGGGCCGGCGGCTCCTCGAAGTCGGGCTCGTCACGGCCGTTGGAGGTGTCCTCGTCGATCAGCGTGGTGAGATGCGCCTTGATCCGCCGGTGGGCATCGGCGATCCGGGCCATGACCTGATCGGACTGCTGCTTGGCCTCCTCGTCGGTGATCAGCCCCTCCTGGATCAGCCGTCCGACGAAGAGCTCACGGACCGTCGGGTGCTCGCGGATGCGCTGGTACATGAGCGGCTGCGTGTAGCTCGGCTCGTCGGTCTCGTTGTGCCCGAAGCGGCGGTACCCGACCAGGTGGATGAGGACGTCGCGATGGTGGGTGCGCCGGTAGTCGTGGGCAAAGCGGGCCGCGGTGACGCACCCCTCCGGATCGTCGGCGTTGACGTGGACGATGGGGATGTCGAAGCCCTTGGCCAGGTCGCTGGCGTAGCGCGTCGAGCGCAGGTCGGAGGGGTCGGTGGTGAAGCCGAGCTGGTTGTCGATGATCACGTGGACGGTGCCACCCGTCGTGTAGCCGGCGAGGGACTGGAGGTTGAGCACCTCCTGGACCGCGCCCTGGCCGCTGAAGGCGGCATCACCGTGGATGAGGATCGGGATCGCGGCCTCGGGGTCCAGCTCCAGAGCCGCCCCGTCGCGGTGCGACTGGAGGGCCCGGGTCCAGCCCTCGACCACCCCGTTGACGGCCTCCAGGTGGGAGGGGTTGGAGACCAGCCGGACCTCGATGCGGCGGTCCCGGTCGGTGATGTAGGTGCCGGTGGCGCCGAGGTGGTACTTGACGTCGCCGGTCGGGTCGTCGACCCGCAGCTCACCCTTCTCGAAGGACTGGAGGAGCTGCTCGTAGGGGCGGTTGACCACGTGGGCGATGACCGCCAGGCGGCCGCGGTGGGCCATCCCCATCACCACCTGGGAGATCCCGTCCTCGGCGACCAGGCCGAGCAGCTTCTCGAGCATCGGCACCAGCATGTCGACGCCCTCGCCGCTGAAGGTCTTCTGGCCGATGAAGGCGCGACGGAAGTAGCGCTCCATGGCGTCGACCTTGGTCAGCCGCCAGAGCAGGCGCAGCTCCTCCTGGGTGGAGAGGGGCTGGCGGTAGGCGCCGGATTCGATCTTCTCGCGAAGCCAGTTGCGCTGCTCGTGGCTGGAGATGTGCTCGATCTCGAAAGCGATGGTGCCGCAGTAGGTGCGGCGCAGGTTGGGCAGCACCTCGACCAGGGTCGCCCCGGGCACATGCACGTCGAGCACGTCGGCGGGGATGCGGGCCATCAGCTCGGGGGTCAGCTCATAGGTCTCCGGCTTCATCGCCGGGTCGCCCGGCGGCGGGGTGCCCAGCGGGTCGAGGTGCGCCCCGAGGTGCCCGTGGGTGCGGTGCGCCTGGACCAGGGAGGTGGCCCCCTGGACGGCCTGGAGCAGCACTCGCTCGTGCTCGGGCACGGCGCCGGCGGGAAGGGCGCGCTCCAGGAGCGGGACGGGTACCTCGTCGGCGACCGGTGCCGCCAGGCCGAGGCTCTCGAAGACGTCGGCGTAGAAATGGTCGCCACCGGAGAGGAGGGTTTCGATGCGGCCGAGGAACTCGCCGGACTCGGCACCCTGGATGACCCGGTGGTCGTAGGTGGAGGTGATCGTCATCACCTTGCCGACACCCAGGTCGCGGAGTCGGGTCTCGCTCTCACCGCGGTATTCGGGGGGGTGGCCGATGGCGCCGGTCGCGATGATGCAGCCCTGACCGGGCATCAGCCGGGGGACGGAGGCGACGGTTCCGAGCCCGCCCGGGTTGGTCAGGGTGAGGCTCGCGCCCTGGAGCTCGTCGGGGGCGAGGGTGCCGGTGCGGGCGCCCTCGACCAGCCGCTCGTACTCGACGCGGAATCCAGCGAAGTCGCGCAGGTCGGCGTCGCGCAGGACCGGCACGACCAGGAAACGGCTGCCGTCCTTGCGCCGCGTGTCGACGGCAAGGCCGAGGTGGACGCCGGACGCGACCCGCAGCGGCCGGCCCTGGGGATCGCGGGTGAAGTGGACCAGCATGTCGGGCATGGCGGCGGCCGCCCGCGCGATCGCGTAGCCGATGAGGTGGGTGAAGGAGACCTTGGCCCCGGACCCCTCGCGGCCAAGGCCCGCGTTGAGCTGCTTGCGGCGGGTGTCGAGGAGCCCGACCGGGAGGGTCCGGATCGAGGTGGCGGTGGGGATCTCGCGACTCCGCTCCATGGCCTCGACGAGGGCCGCGTG
>PLAK01000021.1 GCA_003134115.1 Candidatus Changshengia sp. | reverse complement strand
GGGGTGCTCGCCCTGGCGGCTGCGGGCGAGCGCGAGCCAGAGGGCGGGAGAGCAACCCCCTGCCTTCGCCTCGGTCCAGGCCTGTTCGAGATCGCGCTCGAAGAGGAACACCGCCACCAGGTCCGAGGCGTCTGCCAGTGACGCCCACATTGGGAGGGACCCGCCGCGCCCACTTCGCCGGGCGGCCTGCGCCCTTTCGGCCACCTTGGCCCTGAGCAGCTCCAGCGCTTGGGGCCGCCAGGCCGCCCAGATGCCGGCCTTGATCGCCTGGGCGGCCAGGCGCTCGTAGGTGGCGGGGCCGGGGCGAGCGTCGAAGACTTGCCAGCTCAGCTGAACGGCCTTTTCGCTCATTCCGGCCCGGTGGTACTCGTCGGCGGCGACCGCGACTAGGCGGGGATCCGCCGTCGCCTCGAAGCTGTGGAGGCCCCGCTCCGCCCACTGGAGCGCATCGGCGAAGCGTCCGGCGGCACGCAGCCGCTCAGCAATGCGCACGAAGGCGTAGGGGGAGGACTGGTCCTTGGCCAGCACCTCCACCACTTGGTCAACGTCGCCGCCCGCCTCGGCCAGAGCCTCCATCATATCGGCGATGCGGTGGCGCTCCCCGTCGAAGGAACGGCCGGCGCCGGGAGCCAGCCGAGGGAGACGGTCCCAGGCGGACTCCGCGAGGCGGCGGTAGGCGGCGATGCCCTTTTCCCCCAGCACCTCGGCGTAGGTGGCGGCCGCGCCGGAGAACACCTCGAGGTCGCCGCCGTGCAGCTCCCCGTCGAACAGGCGGCCGGCAAGCACGACGGGGTCAGGATGGGCCTGGGCGCAGGCCTCGAGGTGGAGGGACTGGAGCTCGGCCGCGATCTCGCCAAGGTGGCCATCGGAGTCGTCGACCGACCCGACCGCCTCCTCGGCCTCTTGGAGCGCGTGTTCGGTGAGGGAGATGACCGCCACGGCGTGACCATCACGGAGCAGGTCCCGGAGCGAGGCGATCACCGCGTCGATGCCCTCTGCGTAGGCGTAGGCCTCGCGATAGGAGACGAACCCCTCGGTGGCGAACGCCTCGTCGATGGCCTCGGTGAATGCCCTCAGCGGGAGGGGACCCGGGACGGTCCTCGCCGCCTCCAGGCGCAATCGCGCCGAGGCGAGCTCATTCGCATCGGCCAGCTCCAGCACCAGGTCCACGAGCCGTTCGCGGGCGAGCCCGTCGAGGTAGGCGCGGAGGTCGACCGGGGGCTCGTCGTCTGGCTGCCCCCCGCCCGCAGGGTCGGTGGCGACCAGGGCGAGCGCCACGGCGTGCTTGCAAAAGCTCCCCTCGGCGCCGACCGGGCAGGTGCACGAGAAGCGTGGCTTGCCATCCTCACACCAGAGCTGCACCCGGTAGGGGGCGGTGCCTCGCACCATCGCCCCAGCGCTCGACCTCTCTTTGGTGAGCTGGGTGACCCTGCCGCGAGCGGCGAAGTCCTCCCCTCGGTCGAAGCTCTTGGCGCCTCCCAGAGAGCGCACCACAGGGCGGGTGAACACTTCCCCGAGACCGGCTTCAGGGGACGGTACCGGTGCCATGCCGACATGCTACGAGTCAGCTCCTCCGGCTGGCACTGGCTGCGTCGTCGCGTCCGGCGGGGCGTCAGCGGATGCGGCGGACGGCCTCGCGGGCCCGGCGCTGCAGGGTCTGCTCGCGGTGGCCGAGTTGGCTGACCAGGCGCTCGCAGCCATCGCGCAGGGCCGCGATGTCGGCGTGTGCCGGGTCGTCGGCCGCCCTGGCGGCAGCGGCGAGGGCGTCGAGGCGGCGCAGCACCGCCCGGGCGTCGCGCAGCAGCGTCGCTGTCCGCTTGACCTCCTGTGCCGCCCTGATCGGATCGCCCGCCGTCATCGCGCGCCCTCGGCCGTCAGCGGGTCCGGCAACTCGGGCGCGGCGTCGACCTCGCGGGCGGGGGGGCGCCGACCGTTCCGCACCCCCCGGGNNCGGCGTCGACCTTGTGGCGCCGACCGTTCCGCACACTCCGGGTCAGCCTCTCTCTGTCCTTCTCGAAGGCGTTGGCGATCGCCGCCAGCTCCGCCGGGGTGAACCGGCAGGCGATCACCTCGCGCATCGCCTCGACGCTCGGGTAGCCGGCCGCCCGCAGCGCCTGGTGGTGACCGAGTAGACGTAGGGGGCACCCAGGCCGCGGTCGGAGCGGACCTTGGCGAGCAGCCCCCGGCAGACCATGCGGTCGAGCACCGAGGCGCTGTCCACCGCCATCTCCCCCTCGCCGCGGAAGGCCTCGATCTGGGTCCGCGTGATCTGCCCGAAGTAGGCGACGATGCCGAGGATCCCCACCTGCTCGGGCGACGGCTGGACCGTTTCCTCGACCGCGTTGAGGCACCGCACCACCTCGCTGGGCGAGCCGGGCAGCGGCCAGAGCCAGACGGTGCTGCCGTCGGCGGTGAGGGCGGAACCGAACCGGGTACCCAGGACGTGGAGACCAATCCTCCCCGCCACGGCCCCCCTCATCAATGCCGCTCCTCGCTGACGACCGGATCCGGTCCCCGAGGACCCTTGGGCTCTCCGGACGAGGAGGTGGCGGGGCGGTCGAGGGCCCGCTCATCGCCGTCGACCATGCCGAGCAGCTGAGCCCGCAGCTCGTCCAGGGAGGTGGCGCCGCTCACCTCCAGGAGCTTGGCG
>PLAK01000100.1 GCA_003134115.1 Candidatus Changshengia sp. | reverse complement strand
CCGGTCGCGATCGCCCGCCGGGAGGTGCGGCCGATCCTGCCCGCCTGGAGGTGGCGCATCGCCTACACGGGCGCAGAGCTGGCGATACCGTGGTTTCTCCTCTCCAGCGCCGAGACGAAGCTCTCCAGCTCCCTCTCCGGCCTGCTCGTCGCCGCGGTTCCCCTTTTCGGGGCGCTGCTCGCCTGGGTGACCCGCAGCGAGCACCAGCTGGATGGTCGCCGTCTGGCCGGTCTTGGGGTCGGCTTCGCCGGAGTGGCCGTCCTGCTCGGCTTCGACATCTCCGGCCACGACCTGCTCGCGGTCGGCGAGATCGGGGTGTGCACGGTGGGCTACGCGGTCGGCCCGATGATCATCTCCCGCAAGCTCTCCCACCTCCCGTCCGTCGGCGTCGTGGCCGCATCGCTGGCCTTCGCCGCACTGGTGTACGCGCCGGTCGGGATCATCCAGCTTGGGGACAGCCATCCCACCGCCCGGGTGATCGCCTCCGCCGTCACCCTGGGTGTCGTCTGCACGGCGCTCGCCTTCGTCCTCTTCTTTGCCCTCATCGCCGAGATCGGGCCCGTCCGGGCCACCGTGATCACCTACTTCAACCCGGCGGTGGCTCTGGTTCTGGGGGTGACCATCCTGAGCGAGCCCCTCAGGATCGGGGCCGTTCTCGGATTCGCGCTGATCCTGGCCGGGTCCTACCTGGCCACCAGGCGGCAACCGGCGGCCGCGGCGTCGGTGCCGGAGGCGCGCGAGCCGGTGGCCGCGGAGGCGGGCCCGCCGAGCTGATCCGGTCTGGCAGGGTGCCCGATCGCTGCCTATGATGCCTGCTGCCATGTCTCGACGGCTCGTGCTCAGCTGCCTTCTCGCCGTGTGCGTGGGATTCGCGGCATTCGCCTTGGTGCACATCTTCCCGCCCGCAGCCTATGGCCTGGCCGATGACTGGCGCGTCTTCTACGCGGCGGCTCAGGTGGTTGCCCACGGGGGCAACCCGTACAGCCCCGCGACCATGCATGTGGCCGAGCAGATGGCCCAGCACTACTCCGCAGTCCAGCCCTCGCTCGACGATTTCACCGACCTGCCCATCGTCGGACTGTTCCTTCGGGCCTTCAGCTGGCTGCCGTACTGGTGGAGCTACGCCGTCTTCACCGTGCTCGGTCTGGTGGTGGCGGGATCCAGCCTGCGCCTCTGGATCAGCGAGCTCGGCTGGCCCCGGAGGGGTCTGTGGGTGCTGGGAGCCCTCTGCTCATGGCCGCTCCTCGTCGGCGTGCTCTCCGGGCAGTTCGACCTCTTCCTCCTGGGGGCGACCATCTGCGCGCTGGTGCTGATGCGGCGTGACCGCCCCTGGCTCGCCGGTCTCTGCATGGCGGCGGTGCTGCTCAAGCCGCACATCCTCTGGCCGCTGCCGATTCTGCTGGGCGTGGCCTGGATCAACGATGCGCGGCGCGTCCAGCAGTTCGCACTCTCCACCTGCGGTATCCTCGCCGCCGGCACGGCGGCGGGCTTCGTCTGGGTTGCCCATGCCGGATCGTTCTTCGCCCACCTGCTCAGCTTCGAAAGCACCGTGACCTCCGTGCAGCCGGACCTGGCCGGGATCCCCGGGCTCGTCGCCCACCTGCCCCACGGCACCCCGCTGGGCGACGGCATCGCGGTGGTCGGCGTCGCGGGGGTCCTCGTGCTGGCGGTCGCCGGCATCCGCCATCCCGCGCTCCGTGCCCTGCCGGACGATCACCGCTACCTGATTCCGCTGGTGGGCCTCGCGTTCTGGCTGGCCTGCACCCCCTACGCCCACCCCAACGACGACGTGCTCCTCTTCCCCCTGCTCGCCGCCGCGGTCGGTGAGAGCGGCCGCCGCCTCGACCCGAGATGGATGGAGGTGGGAGTGATCGGATCACTGGCGCTCATGGCATGCTTCGTGGAGGCGCCGGTCGCGGGGGCCGTCCTGCTCGTGCTCGGCGCGGTCGGATGTGCCTGCTGGTGGCGACGGATCTCCGGCCAAGCCGCCGCCTCGTCCGCGATGGCGGCCGTGGTCCTGCTCCCCGACATCTGGCCGCTGCACGTGGTCCCGGTGTCGCTGACCCCGATCGCGGTGACCCTGGTGTTCATCGCCGGCGCCCTCGAGCTGCGCAGGGTCCTGAGTGTGCCTGGCGGCGCCGGAGCGCACCGACCGCGGGTGCGGCTTGCCACCGCGCCCCCCGGGACAGGTGGTGCTACGCTCTGAACCGTCCCGGGGTGCCCGATTGGCTGAGATCACACCCGAGAACCTGATCTGGGTAATGCCAGCGTAGGGAGGGCCGCAATGACGGTGGCGCGCTGCCTCACCATCGCCACCTCGGATTCCGGCGGGGGCGCCGGGATACAGGCGGATCTCAAGGCGTTCGCGGCCGCCGGCTGCCACGGAATGTCGGCGATCGTCGCCCTCACCGCCCAGAGCACGGTCGGGGTGCGGGCCATCCACGAGCTGCCCGCCGACTTCATCACCGCCCAGCTCGACGCGGTGGCCGATGACATCGGCGTGGACGCGGCCAAGACCGGGATGCTCTTCTCGAAGCCGATCATCGAGGCGGTCGCGGAGTGGCTGGCGCGGACCGACTTCCCGCTCGTGGTGGACCCGGTGATGGTGGCGTCATCGGGGGCGGTGCTGCTCCGCGAGGATGCCGTCTCCACCCTGGTTCGCCGCCTCTTCCCCAGGGCCACGGTCATCACCCCCAACCTCCCCGAGGCGCAGGCGCTGACCGGCCACCAGGGCAGCCGCCGCGAGCTGGCCGAGCGCCTCCATGAGATGGGAGCGCCGGCGGTTCTGGTCACCGGTGGCCACGGCGCGTCCGCGGTCGACCACCTCTTCGATGGGCACGAGCACCACGAGATCCCGGTGGTCCGCCACCGCGTTGCCGCCACCCACGGCGCCGGCTGCACCCACTCGGCCACCCTCTGCGCGCGGCTCGCCCTCGGCGACGACCTGCTCACCGCCGCTCGGACCGCCGCTCGCGTGGCGGCGGACGCGGTGGCCCACGGCCTGGTCGAGATCGGTCACGGCGACGGCCCGGTCAACGTCCTCCATGCCTCTGCAAGTGCCGCCGCGGCTCAGGCAGCTTCCTCCTCGACCCAGGCGGTTCCCCACATCCCTCACCAGGAGTGATCGCCATGCCGACGCCCACCACCGGCCGCTTCTCCCCCGCCACGTCGCTGGGCGCGATCCGCACCGGTCACCCGCTCATCCATCAGATCACCAACTACGTGGTGATGAACGAGACCGCCAACATCACGCTTGCCATCGGGGCCTCGCCGGTGATGGCGCACGCCCTCGCCGAGGTCGAGGAGATGGCCGGCTACGCCGGCGCGCTGGTGCTCAACATCGGCACCCTCTCGCCGGAGTGGGTGGACGCCATGGTGCTGGCCGGCCGCGCCGCCAACCGTCACGGTGCCCCGGTGGTCCTCGACCCGGTCGGTGCCGGCGCCACCAGGATGCGCACCGACGCGTGCCGCCGCATCCTCACGGAGGTCGCGGTCGACATCGTCCGTGGCAATGCGGCCGAGGTCTCGGCGCTGATCGGCGAGGCGGCGGAGATCCGTGGCGTCGACTCCGTCTCCGCCGGCGACCCGGGAGCGCTGGCCGGCGCGGCGGCGCGAGCCCTCGGCTGCACCGTGGCGGTCACCGGGGCGGTGGACCACATCGCCGGGCCGGGCGGGAGTGCGGCGGTCAGCAACGGCGTCGCCATGCTCAGCCGGGTCACCGGCACCGGCTGCATGTCGACCGCTCTGTGCGGCTGCTTCGCGGCCGTCAACCGCGACGACCCCCTCCGCGCCGCGACCGAGGCGCTGGCCGCGTTCGGGGTGGCCGCCGAGCACGCGGCGGTGGGCGCGCGGGGACCCGGGAGCTTCCACGTCAACCTCTACGACTGCGTGGCCGGGCTCGACCCCGGAACCCTCGACTCCGAGGTCCGCATCGAAGCCACCGGCGCGGCCCCGGCGTGATCCTCCACGCCATCGTGTCCGACGCTGCCACCGCCGGCTGGGCGGCGCGCCACGGCGCGTCGGTGGTCCAGCTCCGGCTCAAGCAGGTGACCACGGCGGAGCGGGTCCGGGTCGGCCGCGAGCTGATCGCGTCGGTGGGTGATCTGGCCATGATCGTCATGAACGACGACGTCGCCGCCGCCGAGGCACTGGGCGTCACCCTGCACCTGGGCCAGGGCGACCCCGGTGTGGAGCGGGCGACGCGGGCCGGCATCAGCTTTGGCCGCTCCGCGGGCACCCCCGATGAGGCCCGGCGCGCCGAGGCCGAGGGGGCTCTCTACATCGGTGCGGGCGCGGTCTGGGCGACGCCGAGCAAGCGGGACGCCGGGCCCGCGATCGGGCCGGACGGCCTCCGTGCGATCTGCGAGGCGGTGAGCATCCCGGTGGTCGCGATCGGCGGCGTGGACCTGAGCAACGGTGCGGATTGCGTCGCCGCCGGCGCGCGCGGGGTGGCGGTGATACGCGCCGTCACCGAGCTGCCGCGCCTTCGCGCGCTGCTGGAGATGGCTCTCGCGGGCGGCGGGGGGGGCCGGGCGCGATGAGGAGGGTGAGAGGCTCCGCAGCGGCCCGCACGGCCCGGCCGGAGGCTCGATGACGGAGGCCCTCGAGGCCCCGGCGCGGCCGGCAGGGAGCCCGACCGCGGACTTGGAGGGGGGCACGGTCCCGGTGCGCGAGGGCGTCTACGGCGAGCGGGTCGCCGCCGTGGAACCGGGTGGGGTGGAGTACATCGCGGAATCCGAGCGGCACGGCCGGCCGCTGGGCCTCTTCTGGATGTGGGCGTCGCCCAACCTCGAGTTCGCGACCGTCTACGTCGGCGTCCTCCCCGTCGTCCTCTTCGGCGGCGGCTTCTGGCCGACCACCGTCGCGCTGCTGCTCGGCACCGCGCTCGGATCCCTCTTCCAGGGCCTTCTCTCCGTCATGGGACCGCGCCTGGGAGTGGCCCAGCTGGTGGAGAGCAGGGCGGCCTTCGGCTTCTTCGGCAACCTGCTCCCGGCGGGGCTCCAGGTCCTCACCGCGGGAGCTGGCTGGGTGGCCGTCAACAGCGTGAGCGGCGCCTTTGCCCTCCAGACGTTCTGCGCCGCGGTGCGGCTTCCGGTGCCCGGTTTTACCCCCGCCCTGGGGATCGTCGTCCTCGTCGAGATCCTGGTCGCCTTCGCCGGGTACAACTTCATCCACGCCATCGAGCGCTGG
Source organism: Candidatus Changshengia sp. (assembly GCA_003134115.1). Classification (GTDB taxonomy): domain Bacteria; phylum Chloroflexota; class Dormibacteria; order Aeolococcales; family Aeolococcaceae; genus Changshengia. The sequence goes on along the minus strand of PLAK01000100.1, from coordinate 10,260 downwards.
GCATTCCCCTTCCTGGCATTGGTGTTCGCCGCCTGCACCGCGATCATCTTCTTGCACGCGCGACCCGGGACCGGGTTCGACGCGGCGGCTGCCGCGGCCGGGGGCGGGCCGGTGGGAGCCTTCATGATCGCTGTCTTCTTCGCCTTCGCCTACGCGGCCAGCTGGAACCCGTACGCCTCCGACTACAGCCGCTACCTGCCCACGGGCACGAAGCCGCTCCGGGTCGCCCTCTCAGCGGGGCTGGGGCTGCTCGTCACCTGCGGAGTCCTGGAGGTCGCGGGAGCCGCGCTGGCGACGGTCGCGGGGACGCGGTGGGGGCTCACCGACATCCCCACCGACCAGTTCGTGAGGCCGCTGCCCGAGATCCTGGTGATCGTCGCCCCCCTTGCCATCTTTGTCGGCGCCGTCTCGGCCAACGCCATCAACCTCTACAGCAGCGCGATGTCGTTCCTCAGCATGGGCATCCGGGTCACGGCGCGGCTGCGCCGGGCGCTCGCCGCCGCCGGCTTCGGGATCGTGGGCTTCCTGGTCGGATTGCTGGTGGTGAACACCCGCCAGGTTGGCCCCGGCGGGACCGGGGGGGCGTACGAGAACTTCCTCTTCTTCAGCACCTACTGGATCGTCGCCTTCCTCGGGGTGGTGCTCTCCGACTGGGCCGTGCGCCGCGGGCGGCTGCGCACCTCCCTGCTGTTCGACCGGCACCACTCGAACTGGCGTGGTGTGGCCGCCTTCCTGCTCGGCATCGCCGCCTGCGTGCCCTTCATGAACCAGTCTCTCTACGTGGGCTGGGTGGCCAGCACCTATCCCCAGACCGGCGACCTCAGCTTCGCGGTCGGCTTCGTGGTCAGCGCGACCGCCTACTGGCTGCTGAGCCGGGCACCGGCGGCCGGCGCCGGTTGAACGCCAATTTGCCCGGTTCGCCGCTTTCGGGCTGATCTCCCCCTCAGCCTCAACTCTTCCCCTCTGGGCTCACCCCAACGGGTGATAGCCCAGGAGCTATGGGAAAGGGTACATTGCCCAGCTTAAGACTTGGCCCCGGTGGACGATGCCCTCAAACGGCTCGACCGCCGCTGTCCCGAGTTCGGATCCGGGGGGACGCAAGGAGGGTGACATGACGCCGGGGAAACCACATCTTGGAGGCGCGGCGGCCGGCCGGCACAGGCCCTCGCAGGCGATGCTGGGGCTCAGCCTGCTGGCCGTCGTCGCCGCCGCCGCCTGCGGAAGCACCAGCAGCGCCTCGTCGTCGTCGTCCTCGGCAGGCCTGGCGAGCAGCCAGGTGCTGAAGTTCCCGGCCTTTCAGAACCCCGGGACCTGGGACCCGGGTGAGGCGGACGCCGAGGTCGACACCGAGTTCATGCAGAACGTGTTCGACAACCTCTGGCGCTTCGACGACAGCCTCAACATCGTGCCCGACATCGCGACCACGGTCCCGACCACGGCCAACGGCGGGGTCTCCAGCGATGGTCTGACCTACACCGTGCACCTCAACCAGAGCGCCACCTTCAACAACGGCGACAAGGTGACCGCTCAGGACGTGCTCTACTCCTGGGACCGGGCGGTCGCCCTCCAGGGTGCCTACTCCGCCAACCTGTCGGCGATCGCCGGCTACTCCGACGTGCAGAAGGCCGCCGGGTCGCCCCCGGCGAGCTCCACCGGCAGCCCGGAAGGATTCCAGCAGAGCATCGAGGACGGGCTCTGGGGCTGTTTCAGGGGCAAGGGCACAGCTGGCGCCACCTGCAACTCGAGCCTGGAGTTGAGCGGCCTCACGGCGCCCGACGGGCTCACCGGTTACACCGTCCAGATCAAGCTCGCCAATGCCTGCGGCTGGTGCCTCGCGGCCTGGACCCTGGAGGGGACCACCGGGGCCATCGTCGACGAGAACGCCATCCACAGTGACCCGGTCAACTGGTGGACCAAGCCCAGCGGCAAGACCGACGGCATGGTGGGCACGGGTGCCTTCTACCTCGCCTCCTTCATCCCCAAGCAGTCGATGGTCTTCAAGGCGGTCAAGAATTGGTGGGGCTCGCCGAAGCCGACCCTCACCGAGGTCGACGTCGACATCAAGGACCCCTCGGCCCTGGCCACGACCGTGGCGGCGTGGAAGCAGGGGAGCTACGGCATCATCGGGTACGGGGGTGACAGCGGCAACCTGGACTACCCGACCATCGAGAGCATCACGAGCTCCACGTACTCCAAGGACCTGCTGACCCAGCCCAAGGGCCGGACCACATGGCTGAGCTTCGACATCGGGTACCCGAAGACGGGAGGTCCGTTCGTCGGCGAGTCGGCGACCGCGGTGGGCCTGCGCAAGGCCTTCGACCTGGCGGTCGACAAGACCGGCCTGGCCANNACCTCGGTGACAACCAGGACCCGCTGGCCCAGTACGACCCCACCGAGGCCAAGCAGCTGCTCAAGCAGTACGACCCGACCGGGACGCTGACCGCCAACCTCACGTACTCGTACAACACCGGCGGACTCAACGACCCGGTGGCCGAGTACCTCCAGAACGACTGGCAGACCAACCTCGGCATCCACGTCAACCTGAACCCGGTCGGGGATGCCTCTCAGTTCATCTCCAACCGCCTGGGTGGCCAGTACGAGATGTCGCGTGACGGCTGGCAGTTCGACTACAACAACCCCCAGGACTGGTTCGACAACCTGTGGGGCTACCTGGCGACCGCCGCCGGGGCAAACACCAGCGGCTTCGACGACCCCACCTACGACAGCATCCTCAAGCAGGCTGACACGGAGCCCATCGACCAGGCGCTGCCGCTCTACAAGCAGCTCGCCCAGATCCTGCAGCAGGATGTGGCCTACATCCCCCTCTACTACTCGGTCGGAAACTTCCTGATCCAGCCCTGGGTCAAGGGAGCCGGTTCGAACACCGGGTTCGACTACTACTGGGACCAGATCTCGATTCTCTCCCACTGAGAGCGTCAGGCAACAGCTGAACTGGGGACGCCCGGCGCGCGAGCCGGGCGTCCCGCTCCATCGGCGGGGAGGACGCACCCAAGGTGACCCGGGGGACGCTTATCTACATCGTCCAGCGGCTGGCGATCATCGTCCTGACCCTGCTGGTCGTCTCCTTCGTCGTCTTCGTGGTGGTCCATGCACTCCCCGGCAACGCCTTCATCAGCCAGCGGGTGCACGGCCGGTCGCTGCAGCTCCTCCTTCATGAGTACGGGCTGGACCAGCCGGTGCTGATCCAGTACTGGAACTTCCTCAAGGGGGCGATCCATGGCGACCTCGGGGTCTCCCTCTACATCCGTGGCGAGCAGGTCACCCCGCTGGTGCTCCGCGAGCTGAGTGTCAGCTGCGAGCTCGGAGGAGCTGCGCTGATCGTCACCATCGGCCTGGGCATGACCTTCGGTGTCCTCGCCGCCATCCGCCAGAACACCTGGGTCGACTACCTCCTCACCACTCTCGCGGTGGTCGGCTACACGGTGCCGAGCTTCGTGATCGCCGGGCTGGGGATCATGATCTTCGCCAACTTCCTGGGCAGCGTGACCGGAGGCGCCATCGCCTACTCGCCGGTGTGGACCGGCACCTACGGCACCATCGGTGAGCTCTGGCTGCCGGCCCTTTCGATCGGCCTCTACACCTCCGGCCAGATCACCCGGATCACCCGCGCCAGCATGCTCGAGGTCATCCAGCAGGACTACATCCGCACCGCCCGCGCCAAGGGCCTGCGCGAGTGGGTCGTGACCCTCCGGCACGCCCTGCGCAACGCCCTGGTCCCGGTGATCAGCATCCTGGGCACGACGGTGGTCGGCATCCTGGTCGGCGTGCTGGTCATCGAGAACATCTTTGGCATCCCCGGCCTGGGGAAGGAGTTTGTGGAGAGCATCCTCCAGCACGACTACAACGTGACGGTCGGCGTCTTCACCATCTTCGCGCTCCTGATCGGCCTGTCGAACCTGGCGGTCGATCTCATCTACACGGTCGTCGACCCGAGGATCAGGTACTGATGGCCATCCCCGCCGGCCCGTGGCTGGAATACGAGGGCGGCACACTGGCCCGCCAGCAGGTCGGCCTCTGGCGGGACGGGCTGCGCCGGCTCCGCCGCAACCGGCTGGCGCTCGCCGCGGTGGTCTACCTCGGCCTGCTCGCCTGTGTGTGCGTGGTGTCGCTCTTCTGGACCCCGTACAACCCCAACCTGGTGGGCGCCTGTCCCACCTACGCGCTCCCTGGCACGCCCGGCCATCCGCTCGGCTGCGACGACCTGGGTCGCGACCTGATCAGCCGGCTGATGGTCGGCTCGCAGGTCTCACTCGCGGTGGGGCTGATCACGGCGGCCATCGTGGTGGTGCTCGGAGTCAGTGTCGGTCTCCTCATCGGCTACGTGCGCGGCGTCGTCGACGCGGCGTTCGCGCTGGTCATCAACGTCTTCTACGGTGTCCCCCCGTTGATGATCGCCATCGTCCTCTACGTGCTGCTGGGCCCCGGGCTGATCAACATCATCATCGCCATCGCCGCCAGCTCCTGGATGGACATGGCCCGCCTGGTCAGGGGCCAGACCATGAGCATCCGGGAGCGCGAGTTCATCGAGGCCGCCCGCGCCGGGGGCGCCCGCACCGGCAAGATCCTCTTCGGCCACATCTTCCCCAACGCCCTGGGACCGATCATCGTGCAGACCACCTACGTCGTGCCCGCCGCCATCCTCACCTCGGCGTTCTTCAGCTTCCTCGGCTTCGGGGTCCCCGCCCCCCAGGCGGACTGGGGAGGGATGGCCAGCGAGGGTTTCTCTCCGCTGCTCGCCGGCTTCGACCCCTACATCCTGCTCTGGCCCGCCATCGCCCTCTCGGTCACCCTGCTGGCCTTCAACTTCTTCGGCGACGGCCTGCGCGACGCCTTCGACCCGAGGCAGCGACGCTGATGACGCGATCCGTGAGCGACCCGGTGCTCGAGGTGAGGGGGCTCTCCACGTCGTTCTTCACCGACGACGGTGAGGTCAAGGCGGTTCGGGATGTCAGCTTCGACCTGGCCGCCGGGGAGACCCTCGGCATCGTCGGGGAGTCGGGGTGCGGCAAGAGCGTCACCGCTCTCTCCATCCTCGGCCTGGTGGCGCGGCCGGGACGGGTTGTCGCCGGCGAGATCCTCTTCAAGGGCCGGGACCTGCTGAGCATCGGCCGGGAGGAGCTGCGCCAGATCCGGGGCCGCGACATCGCCATGATCTTCCAGGACCCGCTCAGCTCGCTCAACCCGGTGCACCGCATCGGCGCTCAGATCGAGGAGGCGATGCGGGCGCACGACAAGATCGCGCCCCGCGAGGTGAGGCCCCGCGGCCTCGACCTGCTGCGGCAGGTGCACGTGCCCGACTCCGCCCGGCGCGTGCGCGACTACCCCCACCAGTTCTCGGGGGGGATGCGTCAGCGGGTCATGATCGCTATGGGTCTCTCCAACCGACCCGAGATCCTGATCGCTGACGAGCCGACCACCGCCCTCGACGTGACCGTGCAGGCTCAGATCCTCCAGCTCCTGCGCGATCTCAACCGCGACCTGGGCACCTCGATCATCCTCATCACCCACAACCTGGGAGTGGTGGCCGGGCTCTGCAAGCGGGTCATCGTCATGTATGCGGGCGAGATCGTGGAGGAGGGATCGACCGAGCAGATCTTCGACTCCCCGCAGCACCCCTACACCTGGTCGCTGCTCCGATCCCTGCCCCGGGTCGATGCCGACCGGCATGAGCGGCTCCGGTCCATCGAGGGGCTGCCGCCGGACCTGATCGCGCCGCCCCAGGGCTGCAAGTTCAATCCCCGTTGCCCGTTCCGTCTCGAACGCTGCTTCAGCGAGGATCCCGAGCTGGAGCCGGTGGGCGATGGCCATATCGCCGCATGCTGGGTGACCATGAAACGAGCGTATGCGGAGATGGGCGCGGGCTCGCTGGTCGACACCGGGCCCGGGGCCGCCAGCGGGGTGCGCCCGCCCATCGCGCCGGTGGGTCCGGATCTCTCCGAGCCCGAGGGCCAAGGCCTCGCGCCCGAGGCGCATGACCGTGACTAGCGCCCTCCCCGCGAGGCCGCCGGAGGGCACGCGCCCCGAGCCTCCCGGGGAACCCCTGCTGCGCGCCGTCGATGTGGTCAAGCACTTCAACGTCGGGGTCGGCGCCGTCTGCCGGGCCGTTGACGGCGTCAGCTTCGAGATCCGGGCCGGGGAGACGGTGGGGCTGGTCGGTGAGTCCGGATGCGGCAAATCGACGCTCGCCCGCGTGCTCACCCAGCTCACCCCGCCCACCTCGGGCCGGGTGATCTTCGACGGCGTCGAGCTCACCGGGCTGCGCGGCGAGAGCCTGCGCCAGCAGCGCAAGCATCTCCAGATGATCTTCCAGGATCCCTTCGCCTCGCTCGATCCCCGGATGACGATCGGCGACATCATCGCCGAGCCGCTCACCAACTTCAAGGTCATGCACGGCAAGGCCAAGGACGCGCGGGTCCAGGAGCTGCTGCGGGTGGTGGGTCTGAACCCCTACTTCAACAACCGTTACCCGCACGAGTTCAGCGGCGGCCAGCGCCAGCGTATCGGCATCGCCCGGGCCCTCGCCCTCAATCCCAAGCTGATCGTCTGTGACGAGCCCGTGTCCGCCCTCGACGTCTCGATCCAGGCCCAGATCATCAATCTGCTCGAGGACCTGCAGGCCGAGTTCCACCTGACCTATCTCTTCATCGCCCACGACCTCTCGGTGGTGCGCCACATCAGTCAGCGGGTGCTGGTGATGTACCTGGGGAAGATCGTCGAGATCGCCCCCAGCGACGACCTCTACGCCCGCCAGTACCACCCCTACACCAAGGCGCTGCTCTCGGCCGTCCCGGTGCCCGACCCGCGGGTGGAGTCGCAGCGCCGGCTGGTCGAGCTCTCCGGCGAGATCCCCTCACCCCTGCATCCCCCTTCGGGCTGTCGCTTCCACACCCGATGCCCCATAGCCCAGGTCCCGGGCGTGTGCAGCGAGGACGAACCAGCGCTCGAGGAGAAGGCGGCCGGGCGTTTCGCCGCCTGCCATCTGTCGGAACGAGTCGGGACCGACCTCGGCTGACCGCGGGTGTCGAGCCGCCCTCGCGGCCGTCCCTCAGCCGTCCCTCAGCCGTACAGTAGTCAGCGATGGATCATCAGGCTGCGCTGGAGTTCGTCCGCAGCAACGGTCGTGGCGTGCTGGCCACCCGCCGCCGCGACGGCGGGGTCCAGATGTCGCCGGTGGTGGCCGCGGTCGACGCCCAGAACCGTGTGGTGATCTCCACCCGAGAGGGCGCCATGAAGACGCTCAACCTCCGGCGCGACCCGCACGCCACCCTCTGCTCCTTCACCGACCGCTTCTTTGGACCGTGGCGCAGCGTCGAGGGGACGGTCGAGATCCTCAGCCTGCCCGAGGCGCTGGAGCCGCTCGTCGACTACTACCGGCTGACCTCGGGCGAGCACCCCGACTGGGAGGACTACCGCCTCGCAATGCACCGTGAGCACCGGGTGCTGGTCCGCATGACCGTGGAGCGCAGCGGCCCCACTCGGACGGGCTGACCCGGCAGGCGACCCCGACCCTACTCGGCGGGCCCGATGCGGTGGTCCAGCTCCTGCCGAGCGGCGCGCAGCCGATCGAGGCTCTTCTCGGCACCGATGAAGGCCATCGCGTCGAAGACGGGGACCCCGGCGGGAGCGCCGAGGATGGCGATGTAGAGCACCCGGAAGCCGTCGCGTGCCTTGACCCCGCGAGCATCCAGCAGGGCGGTGAGCCGCTCGCGCATGGCCTCGAGGGTGTCCAGACCGCCCGCCTCCACCTCGGCGATGGCAGCCTCGAGGAGCGCCTGCGCGGTGGCCGCGTCCACCTTGCGGGGCGGGAAGACGACGTCGGGGTCCCAGGAGATGGGCCCGATCAGAGGGGCGGCGAGGGGGCCGGCGTCGTGGAGGGTGACCATCCGCTCCCGCAGCAGCGGCACCAGCTGGCGGCGGGCGTCGATGCTCGTGCCCGGCAGATGGAACTCGAGGGCGGCGACCAGGTCCTCGGTCTCCATCCGGCGGATGTGCAGCCCGTTGAGGGAGTCGAGACGCCGGGCGTCGAAGACCGCGGGTGAGGACTGGATCCGGTCCAGCGTGAAGGCGGCGATGAGCTCCTCCCGGCTGAAGACCTCCTGCTCCGTTCCGCTCGACCACCCCAGCAGCGCCATGGCGTTGACCATCGCACCGGGCAGGTATCCATCTTCGGCGTACTCGAGGACGGTGCGCGCGCCGCGCCGCTTGGAGAGCTTCTGCCGGGCCTCGTCCAGCACCGTGGGCACGTGGCAGAAGACAGGTGGCTCCCAGCCGAGCGCCGCGTAGATGGCGAGGTGCTTGGGGGTCGAGGGGATCCACTCGTCCGACCGGATGACGTGGGTGATCTCCATCGCGTGGTCGTCGACGACCACGGCCAGGTGATAGGTGGGGAAGCCGTCCGACTTCAGCAGCACCTGGTCGTCGATGTCGGCGTTCTCGTAGCGGATCGTCCCGTGGACGGCGTCATCCCACTCCGTCGCTCCCTCGGGCATGCGCAAGCGGAGCACCGCCGGCATCCCGGCGGCGCGCTCTGCGGCGACCTCGTCCTGGCGTGCGAGGCAGCGACGGTCGTAGCGCGGAGGCTGGTGGAGCCGCTGCTGCTCGACCCGCATCTCGGTGAGCCGCTCGGGAGCGCAGGTGCACCAGTAGGCGGCCGCGGAGTCGACCAGCCTGCGCGCGCTCTCGGTGTAGAGATCGAGGCGCAGCGACTGAATGTAGGGGCCATGCGGGCCGCCCACCTCCGGCCCCTCGTCCCAGGTCAGCTCCAGCCAGTTGAGCGTCTCCAGGATGGCGGCCTCGCTCTCGGGAACGTACCGCCCCTGGTCGGTGTCCTCGATGCGGAGCACGAAGCTGCCGCCCGTCGAGCGTGCGGCCAGCCAGGCGAAGAGGGCGGTGCGGATGTTGCCGAGGTGAAGGAATCCGGTGGGCGAGGGGGCGAACCGGGTTCGGATGGGCGCCACCGGTGGGCTCAGCGCTGCGCGAAGAGGAAGACGAAGAGCGCGGTCCAGATCAGCAGGACGGCGACCACGATGGCGGCGTCGAAACCGGAGACCGAGAAACCGACCGGGCGGGGCGACCCCCCGCCGCGCGGGCGTCCATCGACGGGAACCACCCCGCCGCCGGGGTTCGCAGGATCGTCCATCCCCCACGCTGGCAGCGGGGCAGTGGGACCGTTGCCGGGAGTGATCTGGTTGGCCTCCGTGGACTAGGTGGCGGCCCGCTCTGGGTGGGGGCCGCCGCGAACTGGACCGAGTATACCGGCGGCGGCGGACCCGCCCGGCTGCCCAGCCAAAGCCGCGGTGAGGGTGGCCACCGCCAGGCTCACGAAAGCAACGTCGACCTGGACGGATCCCACGACCAAGATCCCCACGAAGCTCGCGGAGAGGAGGAGGGCCGCGGCGCCGGCAAGGCGGGGCCGGGTGCGGCCGGCGAGAGCCACCGCCGGGGCGACGAGCAGGAAGTCCTGGCCCAGAACGTGGGGCGAGAGCAGCAGCGATAGGCAGACGAAGGTGGCGACCGTCAGACGAGGATCGGCGCGTAGCCGCCGCCGCCACTTCACCGCCCCCACCGCCAGGAGGGCTACGGCGACGGCGAGCGCGGCGTAGCCAGCCCCCGGGCCAAGAGCCATCCCCACCAGACCGGGCACGCTCGGGGAGTTGTAGAGCTGGGCAGTGCCCGCCGTGAGCGAGAGCCCGACCCAGTCCGCGAGCCCTCCGGAGCCGACGAGGAACAAGCTCAGAGCAGCGACGACCAGGGCGCCGAGCGCGAGACCGGCGAGCGCGCGCCACCGGTGGATCACCACTAATGCCAGTGGGACCAGCCAGATGTACTGGGGCTTGACCAGAAGGCAGCTGAGGGCGAGACCAGCCACGAGGGGATGCCGGTCGAGGAGCCACAGGGCCACCACCAGGCAGAGGGTGAGGATTCCCGCCCACTGGCCCAAGGCGAAACTGAATGCACCGGGGACGCAGAGGAGAGCCACGAGTGTCGGCCAGGGGGGGCAACCGATCCGCCGGGTGAGCACGCGGTAGCTGGCGACAATCGCGGCTACTGAGAGTCCGGCGAAGAGGGCGAAGCCGATCGCCAGTGGGAGCATGGCGAGCGGGACCAGCACCAGCGCTGCGGGGGGAGGGTTCAGAAAAGGCAGGTAGCTACCGCCCGGGCTGGATATGGTGCCCAGCACCCCGACCGGGACGGGACCCCCGAGCAGCGAGGACTCGGCGGAGGCGAGCGGCCCCGCGC
>PLAK01000106.1 GCA_003134115.1 Candidatus Changshengia sp. | reverse complement strand
TACGACGGGCTGGCCGAGGTGCTGGGGTTCCCGGCCACCCCGGGCAGCGGCTACGCCCTGGGGGTCGAACGCACCCTCGCCGTCTGTCGCGAGCAGGGCCTCGGGCCCGCCGCCCGGCGCGAGCAGGTGGTCGTGCTCGGCATCGCCGGCACCGACACCCCGGCGGCCGCCGGGGTCGCACGCACTCTCCGGGCGGCCGGGATCACGGCCGTGCTCGACGCCTCCGACCGCCGCCTCGACCGCAGGATGACCTCAGCCGCCCGCCAGGGCGCGCGTGCCGTCGTGCTGGTGGGGGAGGACGAGGCCGCCGCCGGTACCGCCACCTGGAAGGACCTGGACACCGGCCGTCAGGAGACCGCACCGGTCGACGAGGTGGCCGGCGCGCTCCGCCGCCTGCTCGCCGGCGGGTGAGCCGGAGGCGCGGTGAGCGCGCGGCGGCGATGTCAGCGCAGCGGCGCCCGCCGGGTACCATGGGGGCGGCCCCACGCCGGTCGCAGCGCGCCTCATGCGGCTGGACCAACAGAAAAGACACCGGGATCCCCATATCCGTCGCCGGCCTTCGCGCCCCTCAGACGGGGAAGGAGAAAAGCGCCGTGCGGGAACCCACCTGGTCCTCGGGCTCAGCCCAGGACAGCGGCACCGGCGCTGGGGTCTTCACGCATTCACACCGGATCAGCGGATGAGCCCGGGCATCCTTCTCGGGATCCTCCTCGCCCTCGTCGGCGCCCAGCTGAGCCGCCTGCTGTGGCCCCGCCGGCTCGGCTACCTCGCCGCGCTGGCTCTCGCGGTGGCGGGCGTGGTCGCCGGCGAGCTGGCCGCCCTGGAGCTGCACGGCGGCGGACCTCCCCTCGGGCCTCTCCACCCGCTCGCCGACGCCGCCGGCATCGCCGTCCTGGAGGTTGCCGGGGCGCTCCTCCGATCCCCCCGGAGACGCCCGGGGCGGCCATAATCGAGGCCTGATACACCGGCGCTCGACGCGAGCCCTCACCGTCCCGGTGCCACACGGAGGACCGGCCATGCGTCTGCACATTCCCTTCGGCCGCAAGGGCCTGATCGCGGCCGCGGCGATCGCCGCCGGGGTCGTCTACTGGCGGGTGCGCGCACGCCGCCAGGAGGCAGCCGACCGCGAATGGGACGAGGACGTCCAGAGCGCGATCCAGGACGGTGTCGCCGCCGGCCACGCCGCCACCACCGGCGAAGCGTCCGAGACGGCGAGCGCGTGAGCGTGGGTGCTCTGCCCGGATGCGGGCGGGGTCGCTCGTGAGTTTGGGCATGGCTCCCCTCGGGTATGCCCCGGATGTGACCCCCACCACATCGGAGCTGCGGCTGCCGGCCGAGGGGCGCTACGTGCTCGTCGCCAAGCGCGCCGCCGCAGGCTTCGCCGCCGTGGCCGGCCTCGACGTCGAAGCCCTCGACGATCTGGTCATCGCCGTCTCGCAGGCCTGCGAGAACGCCATCTCGCTCACCGAGCGGGTCGCCGGTCCGGGCAACGGGCAGATCCGGCTGGTCTTCACCCTCGCCGACAACGCCATCGAGGTCCGGGTGCGCAGCAGCCTCTCACGGGCCGAGCTGGAAGCGGCAGCGCATCGCCAGGCGGTGGCCGTGGCTCGGCAGGCGCAGGCACGGGAGGCCCAGGAGATGGCCATGCGGGTCATGGGCCTCTTCGTGGATGACTTCGGCTACCGGATGGACGAGCGCACCGGTGGCCTTCGGGTTCGGCTGACCAAGTACCTCGTGCGGTGAGCGCCGCCACTCAGGGCGGTCCCGCAACCACGCCCGAGCGGCGAACGATGCCGAAGCCGCGTGACACCCCGCTTCGCGAGGAGGTCCGGCGGCTGCTCCGTGAGTATCGAGCCAGCCGCGATCCCGCCATCCGGGACCGGCTGGTGGAGCTGAACAGCGACCTGGTGCACTACATCGCGCGCCGTTTCGCCAATCGCGGTGAGCCCCTGGAGGACATCGAGCAGGTCGGGTTCCTCGGTCTGATCCAGGCCATCGACCGCTTCGACCCGTCGCTGGAGAACGAGTTCAGCACCTTTGCCACCCCCACCATCATGGGCGAGATCCGGCGCCACTTCCGCGATCGCTCCTGGGCGGTGAGGGTCCCCCGCCGGCTTCAGGAGAACCTGCTCCGAGTGCATGCCGCCCAGCAGGAGCTGCAGGGACGGCTGGGCCGCCCCGCCTCGATCGAGGAGATCGCAGCACATCTCGGTCTGCAGCCCGACGACGTCCTGGCCGCCCTGGAGGTGAGCCCCGCCCAGCACACCGTCTCCCTGCAGGCGCCGATCGGTGACCCCGAGGACGGCGGCGTGCTCGGGGAGCGGCTCGGAGGGGAGGATGAGGGCCTGGGCCGGGTCGAGATGCGCGATGTCCTGGAGCGCGCGATGGCCCATCTCAGCCCCCGCGAGCGACGGATCATGGCCCTCCGCTTCGTCGAACAGCTATCCCAGACCGAGGTGGCCAAGCGCCTCGGGATCTCCCAGATGCACGTCTCGCGGCTCCAGCGAGCCGCGGTCGAGCATCTCCGCCAGGAGTTCGGCGACGAGGTGCTGGTCTGACCGCGGGGGTGGGCCGGCGGCAGGGTGAGCCGGGAACGGCTCTCCCCGTCAGATGGGGCAAGCCGTCCGCCGTCCGATACAATCACCCCGCTCCGCACCTCGGACGAAGGGCGCGCCTCACCCGCGCGATCGCCGCCCAGCGGCCGCCAGGTGCCCCACCCTCCACGAGCTCCACCATTTGCGCAGCCACGAGATCCGGCGGCGCTTCCTCGGATTCTTCGAGGAGCGCGGGCACCACGTCCTGCCCAACGCATCCCTGATTCCGAGTGACGACCCGTCGCTGCTCTTCACCGTGGCCGGCATGGTGCCCCTCAAACGCTACATCAGCGGCGAGCGCACCCCGCCCGGCCCGCGGATGACCTCGTGCCAGAAGTGCTTCCGAGGCTCGGGTCTCACCACTGACGACATCGCCTCGGTGGGCGACTGCACGCACCACACCTTCTTCGAGATGCTGGGCAACTGGTCGATCGGCGACTACTTCAAGCAGGGCGCGATCGAGATGGCCTGGGAGCTGCTCACCCAGGGCTTCGGTCTGGACCCCGACCGGCTCTGGCCCTCGATCTACCCGGACGACGGCGACTCTCTCGACATCTGGACCAATCAGATCGGCGTGCCCGACCACCGCGTGGCCCGTCTGAAGGACAACTGGTGGCAGGCCGGCCCGACCGGACCGTGCGGCTACGACAGTGAGATCTACTTCGACTTCGGTGGGCGCTGCTCGTGCGGGCGGTCCGACTGCACCCCCCAGAACGAATGTGGCGGTGACCGGTGGATCGAGATCTGGAATCTGGTCTTCATGGAGTTCGACCAGGCCGAGGACGCCTCCAGGGTGCTGCTGCCCAAACGGACGGTGGACACCGGCATGGGCCTGGAGCGGATGGCCGCGGTCCTTCAGGGGGTCCGGTGCAACTATGAGAGCGACCTCTTCGCCCCCATCGTCGCCGGGCTGGACCGTCGGGCGGCTGGAGGCGACGACCCGGCTCGGCGGGTGCGTTCCCTCCGGGTGCTCGCCGACCACGCGCGGGGTGCGACCTTCCTGATCGCCGAGGGTGTCCTGCCCGGCAACGAGGGGCGCGACTACGTCCTCCGCCGGGTCATCCGCCGGGCCGCGCTGCATGCCCGGCGGGTTGAGTTGGAGGGTGGTCTCGCCCTGGCGGTCGGCGATGTGGTCGCGACCCTGCAGGACGCCTATCCCGAGCTGGCCCAGTACCGCGGGCTCGCCGAGGCGACCATCCGCGGCGAGGAGGCGGTCTTCGCCCGGACCGTCGAGGCGGGCACCGACCGGCTGGAGGCGCTCCTCGCCGGGGGAGCCGGCGGGATCTCGGGAGAGGACGCCTTCCGTCTCTACGATACCTTTGGGCTCCCGGTCGAGTTAACCGTCGAGATGGCAGGGGAACGTGGCGTCTCGGTGGATCGAGCCGGCTTCGACGCGGCCCTCCAGGCCCAGCGCGAGCGCAGCCGCGCGCGTCGGACGGTGGGCGGCTGGAGCGCGGGAGGCGGCGTGCCCGCCGAGGCGGCGACCGGCGCCGGTACCGATCAGACTCTGACCATCCGGACTGACTTCCTCGGCTACGAGACGATGACCGCCCCGGCGCGCATCACCCGCGTCGGTGCCGGCGGCGACCGCGAGGGCCTGGCGGTGGGGGAGGAGGACCTCGTCTTCCTCGATGTCTCGCCCTTCTATGCCGAGTCCGGCGGGCAGGTCGGCGACACCGGCACCCTGAGCTGGGAGGGCGGCCGCGCCAGCGTGCTCGACTGCCTTCAGATGATGGACGGGCCGATCCGGGGAAGGGCTCACCGAGCCCGGGTGGAGCTCGGCACCCTGCGCCGGGGCGAGACGGTGACCGCCGAGGTCGACCCCGAGCGCCGCGCCGCCATCGCCCGGCATCACAGTGCCACCCACCTGCTCCACCGGGCGCTCCGGGAAACCCTCGGGGAGACCGTGGTGCAGCGTGGCTCCTTCGTCGGACCCGATCACGCCACCTTCGACTTCAGCTTCCCCCGCGGGCTGACCTCCGAGGAGACCCAGATCGTCGAGCGGCGCGTCAACGCCGCGGTTCGCGACAACCTCGTCCGCAACGTGCGGGAGATGCCGGTCGCCGAGGCCCAGGCGACGGGGGCGATGGCGCTCTTCGGAGAGAAGTACGGGGAGCTGGTGCGCGTGGTCGACTTCGGCGGCTGGTCGCGGGAGCTCTGCGGCGGCACTCATGTCGGCCGGAGTGGGGACATCGGGGCGGTGATGGTGGTCGCCGAGACCTCGATCGGGCAGGGGACGCGGCGCATCGAGATGCTGGCCGGGGGCGCCGCGGTGCGGCGCTGGGAGGAGTCGGAGGCGCTGCTTCGCGAGGCCGCCAGGGCCCTCAGGGCCCGTCTTGACGAGGTGCCGGATCGGGTGGCCCGGCTGCTGGAGCAGAACCGCGAGCTGCAGCGCAGGCCCCGCGAGGGCGGGGGCGATGCGGTGAACACGGCTCTCCGCTCGGTCGCGGTGACTCGCACCGGCGATGTGGCCCTCGCCATCGCCGATGATCCGGCACTGAGCGCGGACGACGCCGTCACCCTGGTGGATCGGATCTTCGCGGAGCGGCTCCAGGGCGACGGGATCGCCGCCGTGTTCGGCGAGGGGACGGTCTGCGCCAAGTTGGGCGGCGCGGCGCTCGCCCGCGGGGTCGACGCCGGCCGCCTCGTCCGCGCCGCCGCGCAGGCTTCCGGGGGAAGGGGCGGAGGCCAGCCGGGCTTCGGCCGCGGAGGGCTCGGAGACCCGAGCCGGCGCGCCGAGGCGATGGCCGCCTTCCAGTCCGCGCTGGAGGAGCTGGCACGGTGATCGGACGCAAGAAGTTCACCATGCTGCGGCGTCGCAACGAGTTCCACAGCCACTACACCGTCCTCGACATCGGCACCGAGTTCGTCAAGGCGCTGGTGGTGAAGCGCGAGGAGGGGACGGGCATCGTCATCGGCGTCGGCAAGGTGCGCCAGTCCCTCTCCGACATGCAGTCGGGGGCGGTCGCCGACATCCAGGGCGTGATCGACAACTGCGATCGGGCGCTCACCGAGGCCGAGGACATGTGCGGGGCGATCCCCGGCCAGGTGGTGATGGGCATCGCCGGCGAGCAGGTGCGCGGCTTCAGCACCACCATGACCATGCCCCGCTCTCAGCCCCAGGCTCGGATCACCCAGGCCGACATCGCCACCGCGCTCCAGGCGGTCCAGCGCCGCGCCCTCAAGGAGGCGGTGCGCCAGATGTCCCACGAGCTGGGTGTGGCCGAGGTCAACGTCAAGCTGGTCCACAGCAGCATCACCTCGGTGCACATCGACGGCTATGCGGTGACCAACCCGCTCGACTTCCAGGGCCAGGTCCTGGAGATCTCCGTCTTCAACACCTTCGCCCCGCTCACCCACATCGGGGCTCTCCAGACCATCGCCCAAGAGCTGGACCTGGAGCTGGTGGCGACCGTCGCCGAGCCCTACGCGCTCACCCGCGGCTGCGCCACCGAGGATGTGTACGAATTCGGGGGCATCTACATCGACGTCGGGGGCGGCACCACCGACATCGCGGTGGTCCGACGCGGCATCGAGGCGATCCGGATGTTTGCCCTGGGAGGCCGCTCCTTCACCCGCCGGCTCGCCAACGAGATGGGGATGAGCCTGGAGGAGGCCGAGCGCTTCAAGCTTGCCCACGCCGAGGGCCGGCTGCCTGCCGAGCAGGACGCCCTCGCCCGCGCCACCCTGGAGCCGACCGCCGAGGTGCTCGCCCAGGGGGTCGCGCTGACCCTGGAAGAGCTGTCGGGCAAGGAGCAGCTGCCCCCCGCGCTGTATCTGGCCGGTGGCGGGGCGTCACTGCCCGAGGTCGCCGAGCAGCTCTCCGCGGTCGACTGGCCTGAGATGCTGCCGATGAGCCGCCAGCCGACCGTCAGGGTGCTCGGCCCCGCGGACGTTCAGGGCATCCACGATTCGACCGGCCTTCTGGTCGGGAGCCAGGATGTCACGCCGATGGGGCTTGCGTATCATGCGGTGTCCCTGGAAGATGACGCGGACCAGCCGCTGGGCGGCCTGATGCGCCGCGTCATGAAGGCGATGAAGGTGTGATGAGGCCTGCTGAATGGCCAACCGACTGATCCACGTCGGCCAGGACGACGACATCTCGGATCTGGCCGGGAAGCTGCAGGCTGCCGATCCCGGTGATCAGGTCGCCCTGACCGTGCCGGCAGGCGCCCAGGCCTTCCAGACCGCCCTCAACGTTCGCCTCCTGCGCAGCGTCGCCATGAAGCGCGGCTTGAGCGCGACGATCGTCAGTCCGGATCCCCGCATCCAGGAGGCGGCCCAGCGCGCCGGGCTGATCGCCTACAGCTCCGTGGCCGCG
>PLAK01000153.1 GCA_003134115.1 Candidatus Changshengia sp. | reverse complement strand
CGCGGCTGATGAGCGTCCTGGGCTCCGCCGCCTCGCGCTTCCCTTCGGTCTTCGGCGTGCACGTGGTGGCGTACGAGTGGGACCAGACCGGGACGTTCGCGCTCTGGACCAGCGCCGGATGGGAGGCGGTCCTTGGTGACCTCAGCACTCCGGGAGCCATCACCGCTATCCCCGGTCAGCTCTCGGCTCTCAGCGTGCTGCGCAGCGCGCTCGACTTCGCCCACCCGACCTTCGGCTATGTCGACCTGGAGGACGCCGCCGCACCGGCGGTGGGCGGCACCCCGGGGCTGCCGTCCGAGGTGAGCAGCGCTCTGCTCTCGACGTTCGCCCACTGATCGCGGAGCGTCGGGCCGGCAGATCCTGAAGGTCAGGTCGGCATCGGTCGTGCCAGGCGTGTGGCCGACGCTGGCGCTCGCGCGGACGAGCCGATACCGTTACCCGGGTTCGAGGGGCCGGCCACCTCTTGGGGCTGGCGATCATTTGGGGGAATGACCGTGGGATTCATGGACAAGATGCGATCGGTCGTGGGTGGAGTGCCTCCGGAGCTCCTGGCCAGCGGGACCCTCGCGCGCGGCGAGGTCGTCTCCGTGCAGATGACCGGCATGAGCGTGTCGCACGGCAACCAGGTGACCTCGCAGAAGCAGGTGTGCAACGTCACCCTCAACGTGATCATGGACAACACGCCGCCGTTCCAGGCGACCGTGAAGCAGGGCATCCCGGTCCTGTTGATCCCCCAGATGTCGACCGGGAGCGCGGTGGTCGCGGTGCGGGTCAATCCCGCCAACCACCAGGAGGTCGCCATCGACTTCGACAGCGATCCGCCCACGGTGACGCTGGCATCGGGAGGGCCCAACACCGGCAGCGCAGCCGAGCTGCTGGCCACCGGGACTGCCGCGCGGGCGATCATCATCCAGAGCGAGCCGCTGGGGGTGCGGAATCAGGCCGGTGTGGACATGTACGCGCTCGGGGTCACGATCCTCTGCGAGGGGTTCGCCCCCTATCAGACCCAGGTGGGAAACCCCGTGCCGCCGAGTGGTCTGCCGCTCCTGTACCCGGGGTCCAACCTGCCGGCCAAGGTGAGGCCCGGCCAGCAGGGCCAGGTGATCATCGACTGGGAGGCGGCTGTCGCTCAGGCCACCGGGGGAGTCCCCAGCTGACGGTCGGCGTCTGACGGCTCCGCCGCCACCCGGTTCCCCAGTGGGGGGAGATCAGCCCGGGTGCTTCCATGGTCGCGCGGCAAGCAGTGCCGAGAGGATCGCGCGCGTCGCGGCGGAGCGGTTCATCGTGTAGAAGTGGATGCCCGGCGCACCGGCGCGGAGCAGCTCGCTGCACTGCAGCGTCGACCAGGCGACGCCCAGCTCCAGCACCGCCTGCGGGTCATCGCGCCGGTTCTCGAAGGCGGCCAGCAGCTTCTCCGGGATCTTGGCCTGCAGCTTGGCGATGAAGCCGTGGATCTGGCCCACGCTGGTGATCGGGATGATCCCCGGGATGATCGGGACGGTGATCCCCGCGGCGCGGGCGGCGGTCAGGTAGTCGAAGTACGCCCGGTTGTCGAAGAACAGCTGGGTGATCAGGTACGAGGCTCCCCGGTCCACCTTCTCCCGGGTCCAGCGCAGCTCGTCGGCGAGGGAGGTGGACTCCAGGTGGGTCTCCGGGTAGCAGGCCGCCCCGATGCAGAGGCTGTACGACCCCGCTATGAGCGCGACCAGGTCCGACCCGTGGGCCAGCCCGCCGGGCTCGGGGACGAAGGTGCCCTGTCCCCGCGGGGGATCGCCGCGGAGCGCGAGCACGTTGTCGATCCCGCCGTCGACCAACCGCCGCAGGATGTCGTGCAGCTCGGCCCGGCTGCTGCCCGCGCAGGTCACGTGGGCGACCGGTGTGATCTCCAGCTCGCGATGGATGCGCTCCACCAGCTCGAGCGTCCGCGTCCGGGTGCTGCCGCCCGCCCCGCAGGTGACCGAGACGAAACCCGGCTCCAGCTCGCGGAGCGCCGCGATGGTGGCGAACAGCGCGGCCACTCCGTCGTCGTCCTTGGGCGGGAAGAACTCGAAGCTGAAGTTCGGCCGGTGCGCTTCGAGGAGGTCGGCGACGCGCATGGTGTCGCCATGGTGCCAGAGGGGCGCCAGGCTGTGGGGGCGTGGGCGATCAGGACGGACTGGTCACCGGCAGGCCGTACCACCGGGCCGCGTCCGCCAGCCGCTCGTCGTAGGTCACGAAGGCCGCGAGGCGAGGCCCGAGGGAGAGGGCGGTGGCGAGGTGGAGGGAGTCCAGGGAGCGCAGCTCGGGGGGACGGAGGACTCCTGCCTCGTCACCGAGGGCGGCGTCGGCGGGGATGAGGCTGATCCCGTCGAGCAGGGCGCGCACCAGCGCCATGCGAGGCGGGGAGAGGCCGGCGTGTGTCGCCGCCCGGAGTGCCTCGGTGCGGAGCAGCAATGCCGACACCCGGCGGGGACGAGGGGCCAGGAAGCGCTGGAGCGCGAGGGCCCCGGGGTCGGGGACGAACAGCCGGACGAACGCCGAGCTGTCGAGGTAGACGAGGTCAGACTTCGCCGGCACGGAGCTCCATCAGGGCATCGAAGGGCGAGCGCTCGCCGGGCGCCAGCCGCGCCGGCGGGCTCTCGTACAGCACCTGGATGAGATCGCGCCGCGCCGGGATGATCCGCCCCTCCTCGATCATCTCGTCCCACCACCCCTCGTCGTCCCGGAGAGGCACGATCCGGGCGACCGGCCGGCCCCGATCCGTGACGGTGATCACCTGCCCGGCGGCCGCCCGGCGGACCAGGGCGCTGGCCTGCGCCTTCAGTTCCCGGATGCCGACCTCGTCACGGGTACCGTCCGTCATGAGACCACACGATATCACTGGATGAGATCTCATGGGACTACGTCAATCGAGACCCCTGCCATCGTATGCCGGGGATCACCGGGTCCCCTCTGGTACCGTCGGGTCGTGCGCGCTGTCTACGCCGCTCGCTTCGGGGGGAATGACCCCCTCTCCAATCTGGCGATCGGCGACCGGCCGGCACCCCGCCCGGCTGCCGGCTGGGCGCTGGTGCGGGTGGCCGCCGCCTCGCTCAACCATCACGACCTCTGGACCCTGCGCGGCGTGTCGTCCCAGCCCCTGAACACCCCTCAGATCCTCGGCTGTGATGCCGCCGGACGGGTGGTGGAGCTGGGGGAGGGCACCGCCGGGGCACCGGCTCCCGGGACCCGGGTGGTGGTCCACAGCGTCATCGGGTGCGGGGTTTGCTCGGCCTGCCTGGCCCCGGAGCCCGGGGTCTGTCACCGTCTCAGCCTCCTCGGCGAACCGCCCCACGGCGGCGCTCTCGCCGAGCTGGTGGCCGTGCCCGCCACCAACCTTGTCCCCCTGCCGGACGGGGTGGGTGACGAGGCCGCCGCCTGCCTTCCCACCGCCTACCTGACCGCCTACCGGATGGTCTTCAGCCGGGCCGGTCTCGGCCCGGGGGCCTCCGTGCTCGTCCAGGGGGCGGGCGGAGGCGTGGCGACGGCCGCCATCCTCCTCTGCGTCCAGGCTGGGATCGAGGTCCACGCCACCTCCCGCCATGCCGCCAAGCGGCGGGCCGCCGAGGAGCTGGGCGCGGCCAGCACCTTCGACCCCGGTGACCTCGAGGCGGCGCGGGCGCTGGTCGAGCGCACCGGTGGTGGCGTCGACGCCGTCCTCGAGACGGTGGGGGAGGCGACCTGGGGCCTCAGCCTGCGCTCCGTCCGCCCCGGCGGGATGGTGGTCGTCGCCGGCGCCACCAGCGGCCCCAACCCCCGGGCTCAGCTCAACCGCATCTTCTGGCGCCAGCTCACCGTTGCCGGGACCAGCATGGGGACGCGTGCCGAGCTGGAGCGGCTGGTCGCCCTCTGCGCCTCCGGTGCCCTCCATCCGCTGATCGACAGGGTGGTGGCGCTGGAGGACGTCCGCTCCGCCTTCGCGGCACTGGCCGCCGGCGAGCAGCGGGGCAAGCTGGTCATCCGGGTGGCTCCCTGAACCGTCACAACCGCCCACCTTCAATACGGCGGCCGGCGCCCGCTCCTCACGCAGGTTCGTCGCTGTCGGAGTTCAGTGGCCGGTGCTAGGGTGATTTGGCTACAGCGGCCCGAAAGGGGACCGCGAGCGGCGAGGCCTCGCCGGCAAGGTGCAGAGGCGAGGCCTTGTTCTTGTCCGGAGTTGGACGCGTGCGGCCTCCGGCCGGCGCCACGCCCCCCGGTGGCGCGCCGGAGGATGCGGTCCGGGGCCTCTCAGCCCCTCCCGGGCGCGGCTGTGCCACACCTGCGGATGGTACGATTCCGGGCGGCGAATCCCCACCTCAGACGGCCAACATCTTGTGCTGGCCCGTCCTTGCAAACCCGACATCTTGCGGTTTTGCGGTGGAAAAGGCTTCCCCTGCCGTATTGCCGCGGCTATACTGCAATGTCAATGTGAGCCGTCCTCGCCACGTCTTTGCACTAGATCTAGGAACGACCAAGGTCTGCTGTGCCGTCGCCGACCTCGAGCCGGCGGGGCTGCGGGTCCTCGGTGTGGGAGAGGCCATCTCCCGAGGCATCCGGAAGGGCGCCGTCGTCGAGATCGATCGCGCGGCCGAGGCGGTCGCCGAGGCGGTCGATCTCGCCGAGCAGATGGCCGGGCTCGCCATCGACTCCGCGGTCGTCGGGCTGGCCGGCGGTCACATCACCTCGCAGAACAGCCGCGGCGTGGTCGCGGTGGCCGCGGGCCGCCGCGAGGTTGGCGTTCAGGATGTCGGACGGGCCATCGACGCCGCGCGGGCGGTGTCGGTCCCGAGCGATCGGCGCATCCTCCATGTCCTGCCCCAGCAGTTCACCATCGACGGCCAGGACGGCGTCCGCGACGCCATCGGGATGTCCGGCAGCCGTCTGGAGGTCGACGCCCACATCGTCACCGGGGCGACCACCGCGATCCAGAACGTGGTCAAGGTGGTGCACAAGGCCGGGCTGGACGTCGATGACCTGGTGCTCCAGGTGCTCGCCTCCGCCGAGGCGGTGGTCACCGAGGACGAGTTGGAGCGGGGCGTGGTGGTGGTGGACGTCGGCGGCGGGACGACCGATGTGGCCGTCTTTGCCCGGGGCAGCATCATCCACACCGCCGTCCTCCCCGTGGGGGGCAACCACGTCACCGGCGACCTCGCCGTGGGGCTGCGCTGCGACCTCGACACCGCCGAGGTCGTGAAGCGGAGCTTCGGCCACTGCCTCCAGCTCACCCTGCCCGCCGAGGCCCAGGTGACCCTGACCCCGATGGGGTACGACGAGCCCGTCAACGTCCCCCAGCGCTATCTGGCCGAGATCATCGGCCCCCGGGCCAGAGAGATGGCTCAATTGATTGCCGCCCAGATCGAGATGGCGGGCCCCTCGTCGCTCTTCTCCGGCGGGATCGTGCTCACCGGCGGAGGGGCCCTGCTGCGCGGTTTCGGCGAGATGGTGCAGAGCGTCACCGAGCTCCCCGCCCGGGTGGCCGCGCCCTCGGGGGTGAGCGGGATGAACGACGAGATCCAGGGGCCCGACCACGCGACCGTGGTCGGACTGCTCCGCTGGGCGGCGCGCTCGGGGGGCCGACCGGCGGCGAGGCGCTTGAATGGCGGCAACGGCCACGTCAACCTCCGCGGCCGGGTCCAGGCACCATCCCAGGCCCAGCGCGGAGACCCGGCGGGCGCACGTCTCGGACGCTGGTTTCGAGAGCTCTTCTGAACGGCATGACGACTACGGCGGGATCAAGACGATGAATGAGAGAGAGCGCGAGCTGCGTCGGATGACCCAGGAGTTCCTGGCCCGATCGGGCGGCGGCGACGCGCGGAAGCGCGAGGAGAGTGAGATGGCAGACCTGGACCGGACCACCGAGGGCAACGCGCGCATCCGGGTCGTGGGAGTCGGAGGCGGCGGCACCAACGCGGTCAACCGCATGGTCGACGCTGGGCTTCGCGGCGTCGAATTCATCGCGGCCAACACCGACGNNGCGGCACCAACGCGGTCAACCGGATGATGCGTGGCAACCTGAAGGGCGTCGAGTTCATCGCCCTGAACACCGATCACCAGGCGCTCATGCAGTCGACCGCCGCGCACAAGATCCGCATCGGGTCCAAGGTGACCCGCGGCCTGGGTGCGGGCGGCGACCCCCAGAAGGGTCATGACGCGGCCGAGGAGTCGCGGGATGAGCTGACCAAGGCGCTCGCCGACTCGGACATGGTTTTCGTCACCGCNNGCGCGCTCACCATCGGCGTGGTGACCAAGCCCTTCCGCTTCGAGGGGCTGCGTCGCCAGCGCATCGCCGAGGAGGGGATCACCATCCTGCAGGAGCGCGTCGACACCCTCATCACCATCCCCAACGAGCGGCTCATGCAGGTCGTCGACAAGAAGACGCCGATCACGGAGGCCTTCAAGGTCGCCGATGACGTGCTCCGCCAGGGCGTCCAGGGGATCAGTGACCTGATCGTCTACCCGGGGCTCATCAACCTCGACTTCGCCGA
>PLAK01000123.1 GCA_003134115.1 Candidatus Changshengia sp. | reverse complement strand
GGCGGAAGCCGGCCGCCTCGGCCATCGCGGCCGCGTCGGAGAGCCCGGCGGCCAGATCCTCGGGGCGGTGGGCGTCGCTGCCGAAGCTGATGGCCTCGCCGCCCGCCTCGTGCCACCAGCGGAGCGGCAGCGGCCCGGGGCAGGGGCCTCGCGGCGGGCCCATGGCCCGGCTGCTGTTGACCTCGAGGGCTCGCCCGCTCCGGGCCAGCGCGACCATGACGGCCCGGTATTCCTCCTCGAAGTCGCGCTCGTCGAACCTGAGCGTCGCGTGCGGCCAGTACCGCTTGGGATAGTCGAGGTGGGTGAGGATGGCGAAGGGGGCGGAGCTCTCCACCAGCTCGAGGGTGGCGACCAGGTAGCGGCGGAATCGGTGGGCCGCGTGCTCCGGCGCCAGCATCTCCGGGACGCTCATGTCGACCAGCTCTCCCTCGACCTCGATGCAGTGCATCGACCCGAGGAGGCGGTCGAGCGGGCGGTGGCTGAGCAGCCGCGCGACCTGGTCGGGGAAGAGGTGGGGCTCGCCCAGCTCGGCGCCGGACTCGATGCGGAGGTCGGGATGGGCCGCCCGGCACCGGTCGATCGCCTCCCAGTAGCCGGCGATGTCGAGGTAGCCGCTCCGGGAGGGGCTGACCGGCGTCCGCACCGGCCACCGATGCCCGGGGATGTGCCCCTGCGACCAGTCCCAGCGACTTGGGGCGTGCCCCCCCGCCGCTCCGGGGTCCTTCCGGGATCCCGCTCCCGCCGATGCATCCTCGCCGGTGGCGGACGGCAACCAGGCGTTGAAGTCGGCGTGCTCCGTGAAGGCGACCGCGGGGAGGCCCAGCTCGACCGCGCGGGCACAGGTGGCCATCATCTCGCCGTGAGCCGCGTCCCACGACCACTCGGTGTGGACGTGGCGGTCGGGCACCAGCGAGAGATCGGGCACGGCTCGCAATCCTGTCATTTCCCGCGCCGGCCGGGACGCCGGCCTGCGCTACCGTCCGTCTGGTGAGTGCGGAGCAGCTCGACGCCCTGGCCCCGCGCCCGCGGGCCCTGCCGCGAACCGGGGCGGTCCGGGTCGCCGAGGTCACGGCCGAGAGCGACGTCGACGAGCTGCCCGAGCTGCCCCTCCACCTGGCCGGGGAGCCGGGGACGGTCGCCGTGCAGCTCCGCACCACGGTGCGCAGGGTGGCGGTCGGCGCCGGGCTGGCCCGCAAGCCCGATCTCCTCGCGGCCGTCCGAGCCCTCCCCGGGCTGCCCGGGCTGGCCACCAGCCCGGCCGGGGGCACCTTCGTCATCGGTGGCCCGGGCTGGATGGGCCTCTGCGCGGTCGGGGTGCCTCCTCCCGAGCGCGGGATGCCCCTCGACTGGATGAATGATTCGCTCAGCGACTGGTTGCGCACCGCCCTCGCCCGATTCGGCGTGCGTGCAGCAACCGGGCGCGTCGAGGGCGGCTGGTGTCCCGGGTTCAGCGACGTCGCCGTCGATGGCCGCAAGCTGATCGGCCTCGGGTACAGGGTCACCCGCGACTGGGTGGTGATGCGCGGCATGATGGCGGTCGCTCCCATCGCCGAGGACGACATGGACCTGCTCATCGCCTGCCACCGCCTGATCGGCGTCGAGGTCGTTCCCGCGGCCAACACCTCGCTGGCCGAGGCCGCCGGTCGGCCTGGCCTCGGGGTCGCCGAGGTCATCGAGCGCTGGCGAGATGTCCATACCACCGCCGGCTGACCCCGAACCCGTGTCCGCCGGCCCCGGCCCCGCCGCGCCGGAGGAGGGGGCACCGCACCCCGGGGGCCGGTCCGGAGCGCCGCCCGCTCCGCCGCCGCGGGCCGCCTGGGGTCCGCTCGTCCCCCTCCTGATCGCCGCCGTGGCCCTCGGTGTGGTGGTGCTGGCGCCCAACCTCTACAGCGACCCGAACGGCCTCGACCCCTACACGCTCCGGACCAGCGGTGTCGCCCTGGGCCTGCTCGCCGTCTCCCTGGTGGTGCCCGGCCTGGCCCGTGCGCGCCTGGTCCTGGTCAGCCTGGTCGCCATCACCCTCGGCTGGTCGGCGTTCCTCGTAGCGCCCGCCCTGCTCGGCCACGCGGGGGTCCAGCAGAGCGGCGACCAGGCCAACCTCAACGCATCGGTGGCCTGGTGCGGGGTGACCGTCGCGATCCTCGGCCTGGTCTGGCTGGTGCTGCGCCGGGACCACCCCCGGCTCCGGCTGCTCCACCTCGGGTGGGGCGCCGTGGCCTTCGGGGTGGGGGGCACCGCCCTCTTCTTCCTGGTGTTCCTGCTGATCCCGGCCACCCTGCTCGGGCGCGAGGGGCTGCCGCTCGTCGCCGTGCTGCGGGACGCTCCCTGGCTCGTCCCCGCCAACATGCTCCAGGGGGCGGCCCAGGAGCTCCAGTTCCGCGGTCTGCTGCTCGGCAGCCTGGAGCGGCTCACCACCCCGCTCGTGGCCAACGTCTGCCAGTCGGTGGTCTTCGGGCTCGCCCACCTCGCCATCGTCTACCAGGGGCCGATCGCCCCCTTCGTGCCGCTGACGATGCTGCTCGGCTTCGTGCTCGGGTGGGTCACCCAGAGGACCAACTCGATCTGGCCGGCCATCGTGGTCCATGGCGTGGCCGACGTCGTGGTGACCCTCGCCGTCCTGCCCGGCCTCTACGGCTTCTGAGCGATCCGGGCCTGCTCGGCCGATCGAGAGGGGGTCAGCCTCGGATGGCGGGGCTGACCACGGTGCCCGTGGCCGCGCTCTTCCGCGCCGCCTCGACCACGGCGAGCACATCCCAGCCGGCCTGGGCCGGGACGGGCACCGGCCCCTGCCCGCGGATCGCCGCCGCCATGCCCGCGTAGTAGTCGCCGTACCGTCCGGCGGGCAGCGCCACCTCGCGCCCCGGGCCATCCTCACCGCCGCGGGTGAGCACGGCGCGTTGACTTCCGTCCGGCTGCCCGTAGCCGGGATCGCCGGGTCGTCCCCCGCCCGCGATGTACGCCTCCTGGGGGTCCAGCCCCCAGACCTCGAGGGCCTCGCGGCTGCCCCACACCCGCCAGCGAGGCCCGATCGACGGGGCGAGGGTGCTCATCCAGAGGTGGGCCCGGGCGCCGCCGGGGAAGTCCAGGGCGAGGAAGCAGTCGTCGTCGGCGACCGCCCCGGGCCTCGCCAGGGCGATCTCCGCGTACACCCCGCGCGGCTGTCCGAGGAGAAACAGCGCCTGATCGATGAGGTGAGCGCCGAGGTCGAGGAGCAGCCCTCCCCCCGCCTCCGGGGTGGTCGCCTCCCGCCAGGAGGAGCTTTTCACCTCCGGTCGGAAGCGCTCGAAGCGGCTCTCGAGACGGAGCAGGCCGCCCAGTCGATCGCTCTCGAGCGTCTCGCGCAGCAGCAGGAAGTCGCTGTCCCACCGCCGATTCTTGAACACCGACAGCACGCCGCTGGAACGCTCGGCCGCCTCCAGCATGGTCCCGGCCTCCGCCGTGCTCAGCGCCATTGGCTTGTCCACCACCGCGGCGAGCCCCAGACCCAGGGCGGTGATCGCCTGAGGTGCGTGGAGGTGGTTGGGGGTGGCGACCACCACCAGGCCGATCCCGCTGGTGTCGTTCCAGAGCTGGTCGGGGGTGGTGAGAAGGCGGGCTTCAGGGAAGTCGCGCCCGGCCCGCCGGCGCCGCTCGGGGTTGGCGGTGACGATCGCCCGCACCTCGAGGTCGGGGTTCGCGGCGACGAGCGGCGCGTGGAACACCGACCCAGCCAGGCCGTACCCGATAACCGCAACGCCGATCCGGCTCACGGGGTGGAGTCTGGCACGCAAACCCTCGCGCGCGCCCTGCGGTGACAGGGCACGTGAACCGGTATGCTCGACCCCTCGACCCCTGCCATGCGGAGACGGCCGGATGACCCAGTCAGGCTACCCCCCCACGGATCCCGGATCCCCCGGAAACCCGGATCCCAACTCGCCGTCTCCCCTGGGTGACCAGTCCAGCTGGTACACACCATGGACGCCGGATCCCAGCAGCACGCCGCTCATGGCCCCACCGCCCGGGAGCCAGCCGGCCTCGGCGGACCCGCCGCCCGATCCCTCCGCCCCCTGGGGAGTGCCCGGTCCGGGTGCGGCCCCTGAGCCGGGGCCATTCGGGGGGACGCCCAACGCCGCCGGCCCTCCGCCGTCGCTCTACGGCATGCCGCCCAACGCCGCCGGAACACCCGGCCCGGCGGGCTTCGGCCCCGCCCCCTACGGGCCGGGCCCCTACGGACGGGGCCCGGGTTACCCGGGCATGGGGTATCCCATGATGGGGATGAGGGGTCGCATGCGACCCATGGGAGGCGCCTATCTCCGCCGGCGGGGCATCAGCCGCACCGTGACCGGCGCGGTGATCCTGGTGATCGGGATCGTGATCACGGTGGGCACCTATGGCGCGGCCTCCAGCAGCGCCACCGGCGGGGCCTACTACGTCCCCTGGGGGCTCATCGTCATCGGGGGTCTGTGGATCATCCGGGG
Source organism: Candidatus Changshengia sp. (assembly GCA_003134115.1). Lineage (GTDB taxonomy): Bacteria > Chloroflexota > Dormibacteria > Aeolococcales > Aeolococcaceae > Changshengia. The sequence goes on along the minus strand of PLAK01000123.1, from coordinate 17,100 downwards.
GCTGACGATGCTCGCAAGGTCGACGAGACTCCCCTGACCCGGTCCGATCCGCCCCGTCGCCGGACGGTGCCCAGGGCCAGGCTGCTCCTCGCCGTGCCCCTCGCCGCCGTGACCCTCGGTCCGGCCGCGGCCACCGCAGCCCAGGCGGCGGGTCCATGGTGGCAGCTGGCGGCGTTCCCGGGGCAGACCGTCACGCGCGTCGCCGTGGTCCAGGGCCGGGTCACGGCCCTGGTGGAGGGGGCGGCGATGGTCCAGACGGCCACCGGATTCGTCGCCGCTGCCGCGCCGCCTCCGGCGGCCCCGGCGACGGTCACCACCGGTGCGCGCACCTGGTCCATCGATGCCGCCGGGGAGGTGACGGTCGCCCAGGCCGGCGGGGCCGCCCGCCGCGATCCGGGCAGTCCCGAGCTCGGGCCGGGCGCCCATCTCATCGCCGCCCCCCTCGCCGTGCCCGGCTTCGTGGTCGCCGTCAGCACCGGGGGGACGGTCTGGCGGCGAGGTCCGGGCGGCGGCTGGTCGGTCTCGCTGGCGCTCCTGCCGGCAACCCTCATCACCGGGACCCCGGCGGTCACGTCGATCGCCGGCTTCAATACCGCTGCGGTGAGCGGCGTCGTCTACATCGGGACCGCCGGGTACGGAACCCTGCTCACCTCCGACGGCGGCGACGACTGGCTGCGCGCGGATCCCGGGCTCCCGGACGACGTGCTCAGCCTGGCCGCGGATGTCTCGGGCGCTGCTCCGGCCATCTGGGCGGGGACCAGCCAGGGGCTCTACGTGCACCGGCTCCAGGCGGAGCCCACCATCCCCAATTACTCGGGCGGCAGCCTCACCGGCAAGTGGCTCATCACCATCGCACTCGGCCTCGTGGTGATCGCCCTGGCCGGCATGGCCCTGATCGTCTGGTCGCGCCGCCGGCCTGGCCGGGCTGGGGCAGAGGGTCACAAATCCCCTACATGACCTTTATCTTGCTTGGCAAGAATGGTACAGTACATGTAGGACATGACCACAGCCGCCACCTCCCCTGATTCCTCCGCCCGGACCGAGCCCCAGCCGCCTGCGGCGGGGCGCACCCGGAGGCTCCGCCCGTGACCCTGGTCCGCATGATGCTGGCCCGCCTCCGCCCCTACCGGCTGCAGGTCTCGATCGTCCTCGGGCTGATCGTCATTCAGACAGTCCTCGGTCTCTACCTCCCCAACCTGACCGCCGACATCATCAACAAGGGCATCTCGGTTGGCAATGTCGGGTACATCTGGCGCACCGGCGCGTGGATGCTCGCACTCACCCTGCTGAGCGGGGTGGCCGCCGTCGTCGCCACCTACTTCGCCTCCCGCACCTCCATGGGCGTGGGCCGCGATCTGCGCGCCACCGTCTTCTCGCGGGTCATGCGCTTCTCCGCACGCGAGATGAACAGCTTCGGCACCGCCTCGCTGATCACCCGCAACACCAACGACGTCCAGCAGATCCAGATCTTCCTGCAGATGGCCCTCACGCTCATGGTGGCGGCCCCGATCATGATGGTCGGGGGCGTGATCATGGCCATCCACGAGGACGCCACCCTCTCCCTCCTGCTGGTGGTGGCGGTGCCCCTCATGGCCGCGCTGGTCGTCACCATGCTGTTCGTCGCCGTACCCCAGTTCAAGTCGATGCAGGTGAAGATCGACCGGATCAACCAGGTGCTGCGCGAGCAGATCACCGGCGTCCGGGTGATCCGCGCCTTTGTCCGCACCGAGGACGAGGAGCGCCGCTTCGCAACCGCCAATGCGAGCCTCACCGCGACCGGTCTGCGTGTCAACCGGATCTTCGTGCTGGCCATGCCGGCGCTGATGGGGATCATGAACCTCTCCAGCGTCGCGGTCCTCTGGTTCGGAGGTCACCTGATCAGCAGCGGCCAGATGCCGATCGGCAACCTCACCGCCTTCCTCGCCTACATCATGCAGATCCTGATGGCGGTGCTCCTCGCCGTGGTGATGGTGATCCTCGTCCCGCGCGCCCAGGCGAGCGCTGAGCGCATCGACGCGGTGGCGCGCGTCCAGCCTGCCACCACCAGCCCGGAGCATCCGATCACCCCGTCCAGCTCCAAGGGGGTCATCGAGTTTCGCAACGTCAGCTTCGGCTATCCGGGGGGCGAGGATCGGGTGCTGCGCGACCTCTCCTTCCAGCTCCTGCCGGGGCAGACCACCGCGATCATCGGTGGCACCGGCGCCGGCAAGACGACCCTGCTGAATCTCATTCCGCGCTTCTTCGATCCGACCTCGGGCGCGGTGCTCATCGACGGTGTCGACGTCAGGGATCGCGCTCTCGAGGAGCTGTGGGCCGGCATCGGGCTGGTCCCCCAGCAGGCATATCTCTTCGGCGGTACGGTCGCCTACAACCTGCGCTTCGCCGCCGAGGACGCCAACGACGCCGACATCTGGCACGCCCTCCAGGTCGCCCAGGCAGGCGATTTCGTGGCCACCATGGACGGTCAGCTCGAGGCTCCCATCGACCAGGGTGGGACCAACGTCTCAGGTGGCCAGCGCCAGCGGCTGGCGATCGCCCGGGCCATCATCAAGCGGCCGCTCATCTACCTCTTCGACGATTGCTTCTCGGCCCTGGACGCCACCACCGACGCGCGGCTGCGCGCGCAGCTCAGCGGGGAGACGCGCAACGCCACGGTGGTGATCGTCGCCCAACGGGTGAGCACCATCCTCAACGCCGACCGGATCATCGTCCTGGACGATGGCGCCGTCGTCGGCTCCGGGACCCACGAGCAGCTGATGGTCTCCTGCGAGGAGTACCGAGAGATCGTCGTCTCCCAGCTCGGGGAGAACGCGGCATGATGCGCGGGCCCGGGGGCGGGCACGGCGGAGGTGGCTTCGGCGGGCCCGGCCGCGGCATGGCCGCCGCCGCCGGTCCACCCAAGAGCGCCAAGGATCTCTGGCGAGCGCTGCGGCAGCTGGTGGCGCGGCTCCGTCCCGAGCGCTGGCGGATCGTGGCCGCCGCGCTCATCGGGTCGGCAGGGGTCGGCTTCCTGGTGGCCGCGCCCCGGATCATCGGCAACGCGACCAACCTGCTCTTCGACGGCCTCATCGGGAAAGCACTCCCGGCGGGCATGTCCCAGGCGCAGGCCGAGGCGTACCTGAGACTTCACGGCCAGGGCCAGCTGGCGCAGATGCTGACCGGCACCACGGTGAACCCCGGCCACGGCATCGACTTCAACCAGCTCGGCGTCAGCCTGGGGGTGATCGCTCTCCTCTACCTCGTGGGCGCCGTCTTCAGCTGGGGCCAGGGATACATCATGGCCGGGGTGGCGCAGCGCACCGTCTCGGGGATGCGCCGCGACGTGGAGGCCAAGCTGGCCCGGCTTCCCCTCCAGTACTTCGACAGCCATCCTCACGGCGACGTGCTGAGCCGGGTGACCAATGACATCGACAACGTGACCACGACCCTCCAGCAGGGTCTCAGTCAGCTCCTCACCTCGATCCTCACCATCATCGAAGAGCTCGCCATGATGCTGTGGATCAGCCCGCTGCTGGCCCTGATCTCGCTGGTGATGGTGCCGATGTCGATCGGGGTCACGTTCCTCGTCGCGCGGCGATCCCAGAAGCAGTTCACCTCCCAGTGGGCCCTCACCGGCACCGTGAACAGTCTCGTGGAACAGACCCACACCGGCCATGCCCTGGTCCAGGTCTTCGGTCGCTCCCGCCGGACGGTGGAAGAGTTCGACCGCGAGAACCAGGCACTGTATGAGCCCAGCTTCCGGGCCCAGTTCCTCTCCGGGATCATCCAGCCGGCGATGATGTTCCTCTCCAACCTGAACTACGTGGCCATCGCCGTCATCGGTGGCTACCTGACGGTCAATGGGGCCATGTCGCTCGGCGACATCCAGGCCTTCATCCAGTACTCGCGCCAGTTCACCAACCCGATCATGCAGATCGCGAGCCAGATGAACCTGCTGCAGTCGGGACTGGCCTCCGCCGAGCGGGTCTTCGAGTTCCTCGCCGCCGACGAGCAGGTGCCCGAGCGCCCCGCCCTGGCGACGCCGCCCGCCCCCGAAGGGCGGGTCGTCCTGGAGAACGTCTCCTTCCGCTACCAGCCCGACACGCCGCTCATCCAGGACTTCGACCTGGAGGTGGAGCCGGGTGAGACGGTCGCCATCGTGGGGCCGACCGGAGCCGGGAAGACCACCATCGTCAACCTCCTGATGCGCTTCTACGAGATCGACTCGGGGCGCATCTACATGGACGGCGTGGACGCCCGCGACCTCACCCGGGAGCGCNNGAGGTCGTGGCCGCCGCCAAGGCCGCTCACGCGGACCACTTCGTGCGCACCCTTCCCGACGGCTACGACACCGTCCTGGACGAGGACGCATCCAACATCTCCGCCGGCGAGCGGCAGCTCCTGACCATCGCCCGTGCCTTCCTCTCCGACCCGACCATCCTGATCCTCGACGAGGCCACGAGCAACGTCGACACCCGCACCGAGGTGCTCATCCAGGAGGCGATGGCGCGCCTTCGCCACGGACGCACCAGCTTCGTGATCGCGCACCGTCTCTCGACGATTCGCAACGCGGACACCATCGTCGTCATGAACAGCGGGCGGATCGTGGAGCAGGGCGGTCATGCCGAGCTGATGGGGCGCCGCGGCTTCTACTACGACCTCTACGCCAGTCAGTTCGCCAACGCGCTGGAGGAGGTCAGTTGACCCCGAGCGACAGCCCCAACTCCCCCGGGCGCTCCCGTGCCGAGCTGATCGACGAGTTCCTGGAGCTGCAGCCGCGCATGCGTCGCCGGCTCACCCGGGTCATCCCCTCCGACCTGCATGCCGAGATGGGAGCGTGGACCGTCCAGCAGATGCAGGCGCTGCACGTCATCGCCCGGCGCAGCGGGGTGACCATGGGCGAGCTCGCCGGTTGCCTCGAGGCCGCATCGCTGAGCAGTGCCACTCAGATGGCCGACCGCCTCGTGAAGCTCGGCCTCGTCGAGCGGATGAGCGATCCCGGCGACCGCCGGCTCGTCCGCGTCGCGCTCAGCGCCCGGGGCCGGGATCTGCTGCGGCGCCGCGAGGCCGCCTGGCGCGAGGGCATGGGCAAGGCCTTGGAGGCCCTCACCGACGACGAGTGCGCCACCCTGGTGAGGCTTCTCGAGCGCGCTGTCGGACCTTCGCCGTCGGAGGGGACGCCGGGGTGGCTCGCGTCCTGAGCCTGAGCGGCGAGGCGGGGGGGGCGGCACGGGCCCCCGGGGGAGCTCGGCGGGCGCCGGACTAGTATCTGCACCCTGGCCTGGGCCAGCCTCCCTCTCCGCCCTCCCGCCGCGCGCCCAGCCGACCTCGGCTGGGCTGCGGGCCTCCGCCGCCCTCCGGCTTCTGTGTCCCGCCATGAACTCTCCCACCACGCTCCCCGCCACCTACCGCAGCCTCCTCCAGGTGCGCGGCCTGCCTCGGCTGGTGGTCGCGGCCATGCTCGGGCGCATCGGCGGTCAGATGGCGTCGGTCGCGCTCGTCCTCTTCGCCCTCGAGCGCTTCCATTCGCCTGCGGTCGCCGGGATCACCGTCTTCGCCAGCGCCTTTCCCGGGATCGTTGTGAGCCCCCTCGCAGGAGCCATTCTCGATCGCAGTGGCCGGATCAAGCTGATCATGCTCGACTACGCCGTCGCCGCTTTGGCGATGGCTCTGATCGTGGCTCTCGGCGCCGCCGGAGTGCTCAGCGCGGCGCTGCTTGTCGGGGTCGCCGCGCTCAGCTCGTTCACCAACCCGTTGAGCGGCGCCGGGACGCGGACGCTCTTCCCCATCCTCGTGCCGCGCGACCTCTGGGACCGGGCCAACGCCGTGGACAGCGTCAGCTACGTCGTCGCCGCGGTGGTCGGTGCTCCCCTGGCCGGGTCCATCGCCGGCCTGGTGGGGCGGCCGGCAGCCCTGACCGCGACGGCCGCCATGTTCGCCGCGGCGGCCCTCTCCCTGCTGGGAATGGCGCCGCTGCCGCTGCCCCGTCCGCCCAGCGGTGACCAGCGCGTCTTCCGGGAGGCCTGGCAGGGCCTCGCCTACGTGGTGCGGAATCCGAGCCTGCGCGGACTGGCGGTGAGCATCTCGGTCTCCAACATCGCCTCCGGGCTGCTCATCGTCGGCCTCCCCGTGCTGGTGCTCGAGCACCTCCACGAGAACGCGGCGGTGGTCGGCCTGCTCTGGGCGCTGAGCGCCGTCACCGGGGGCGTCGTCGCCATCCTGGTCGGGCATCACGGCACCCACGGACGCGAGCGGCGGCTGATCGTCGCCGGGCTGCTGGTGGCCGCCGTGGCCTGCGCGGTCCTGGCACCGCTCCCGGGCCTTGGGGTGGTGGCGGCGGCGATGCTTCTCTGGGGGGCCGCCGGCGGCCTGATCGACATCGGGATGTTCTCGATGCGCCAGCGCCGCACCGACCCCGCCTGGTTCGGGCGCGCCTTCGCCGTGAGCATGTCGCTCAACTGGGTGGGAAGCCCGATCGGCTCGGCCGCCGCCGGCCCGCTCATCGGTGCGGGTCTGGGCATTGCTCTGGGGACCGGTGCGGGCTTCGCGTTCATCGCCGTGCTGATCGCGGTGCTCATGATTCCCGCCACCGCCATGGCCATCGCCGCCCCGCCGCCACCCGGCTGACCCTGGCCGGGGCGCGGGGCCACCCCGCGACGTCCCCGCCCGATAACCCGCTCGCCGTGGTGGTCTGCGATGATCGCTGACGGAGATGGCAGATCAGCGAACTTGGGTGGCGGACGCCGCCGGAGCGTTGCGCCGGCCTCCGCGCGTCTTCTCCATCGTGCTTGCGGGGGGCGAGGGCAAGCGGCTCTGGCCACTCACCAAGGACCGGGCCAAGCCCGCCGTCCCGATCGGCGGCGTGTACCGGCTCATCGACTTCGTGCTGAGCAACCTGGTCAACGCCGAGTTCACCCGGATCGCGGTGCTCACCCAGTACAAGAGCCACAGCCTCGACCGCCACATCAGCCAGGCCTGGAGGCTGTCCCCGCTGCTCGGCAACTACGTCACCCCGGTGCCGGCCCAGATGCGCCGCGGGCCACGCTGGTTCTCGGGGTCGGCCGACGCGATCTACCAGAACTTCAACCTCCTGGGCGATGAGAAGCCCGACTACGTCCTGGTCTTCGGAGCGGACCATCTCTACCGGATGGACCCGCGCCAGATGCTGGCCAAGCACATCGCGAGCGGGGCCGGGGTGACGGTCGCCTCGGTCAAGGTCCCCACCTCCCAGTGCAGCGAGTTCGGGGTCATCGAGTGCCAGGGCGATCGCATCAGCGCCTTCCACGAGAAGCCGGCACGCGCCGACGGCCTGCCCGACGACCCCGAGCACTGCCGCGTCTCGATGGGCAACTACGTCTTCACCGCCCCCTTCCTGGTCGACGTCCTCGTCGAGGACGCCGAGAAGCACACGAGCCGCCACGACATCGGCGGAGACATCATCCCGCGCCTCGTGGAGAGGGGGGAGGCGGCGGTCTACGACTTCGAGCACAACGTCGTCCCGGGAAGCACCGAGCAGGACCACGGCTACTGGCGCGACGTGGGGACCCTCGACTCCTACTACGACGCCCAGATGGACCTGGTCTCGGTGGTCCCGATGTTCAGCCTCTACAACTTCGAATGGCCGATCTACTCGTTCTACGGACCGCTGCCACCCGCCAAGTTCGTCTTTGACGAGGACGGCAACCGGGGTTTCGCCGTGGACTCGATCGTGGCCCCCGGGGTGATCGTCTCCGGTGGCACGGTGCGCGGCTCGGTGCTCTCTCCCGGGGTGCGCGTGGGGCGCGGCGCCATCGTGGAGGGGAGCGTTCTGCTGGACGGGGTCGAGGTCGGGGAGGGCGCGGTGGTCCGCCGCGCGATCATCGACAAGGAGGTGGTGGTCCCCCCCGGCACGGTGATCGGGCAGGACCCCAAGATCGAGGCCCGGCGCTTCACCGTCTCTGACAGAGGGATCGTCGTGATCCCCAAGCGCCAGGTCATCGAGCCCGTCGCCTGATGCGGATCGGAATCCTCACCCGGGAGTACCCCCCGGAGGTGTACGGCGGCGCCGGCGTCCATGTCGAGTACCTGACCCGGGAGCTCGCCCGTCACGTCGACGTCCGGGTGCACTGCTTCGGGGAGCCGCGCAGCTCGCCGCTGGTGGCCGCCGCCTACCAGCCGTGGGAGGCGCTCCAGGGAGGGAGGCCCGAGGACGCCGCGCTGGCGGTGATGTCGGTGGACCTGGCCATGGCGGGAGGGCTGGAGGGGATGGACCTCGTCCACTCGCACACCTGGTACGCCAACCTTGCCGGGCACCTGGCGAAGCTGGTCTGGGACGTCCCCCACGTCTGCACCTCCCACAGCCTCGAGCCGCTCCGCCCCTGGAAGGCCGAGCAGCTCGGTGGAGGCTACGCCCTCTCGCTCTTCTGCGAGCGCACCGCCCTGCTCTCCGCCGAGGCGGTGATCGCCGTCTCGGACGCGATGCGCCAGGATCTGCTCGCCTGCTATCCGGAGGTGGACCCCGGCCGCGTCCACACCATCCACAACGGCATCGACGCGCGGGGATACGTCCCGGACCACGGGGATGCCGCCCTGGTCCGCCGCGGCATCGATCCCGGCCGGCCGCTCATCGTCTTCGTCGGTCGGATCGCCCGGCAGAAGGGCCTCGATCATCTCCTCCGCGCCGCTGCGCAGATCGACCGCGCCGCTCAGCTCGTGCTCATCGCGAGCGCGCCCGACACGCCGGAGATCGCCGCCGAGACCCGGGAGCTCTGCGATGCGGCGCAGGCGGCGGGCGCCTCGGTGGTGTGGATCGAGGAGATGGTGCCGCGACCCGAGCTGATCCAGGTTCTGAGCCACGCCACCGCCTTCGTCTGCCCCTCCATCTACGAACCATTCGGCCTGGTCAACCTCGAGGCGATGGCCTGTGAGGCGGCGGTGGTCGCGAGCGCGGTCGGCGGCATCCCGGAGATCGTCGTCGACGGGGAGACCGGTTACCTGGTCCCCTGCGACCCCGAGGCGGTGGCCTCCGACCCTGCGGCGGCCCGGCACTTCGAGGCCACTCTCGCGGAGAGGATCAATCAGCTGATCGCCGACCCCGATCTCGCGACCCGGCTCGGCACGGCCGGACGGCGCCGGGTGCTCGAGAGGTTCACCTGGGAACAGGTCGCGCTCCGCACCGTCGAGGTGTACCGGCAGGCGATCGCGGCGCACGCGGCCGGGACCGGCTGACAGCGGCCCGGTTAGCTCTGGACCCTCCGCCGGAAGGGGGATCGCCCGATCAGGCCTCGGTGGGAGTCGTTCATCTGGCTGCCGGGCAGCGGGCCGAGGACGGCCGCGACGGCGGTGGCGAGACGGCGGCGGCCGCGGCGCTCCCACTCCGGTCCGCCCACCGTCATGCCCGCAGCCTCCACCGCCTCGGCGAAGTCCCACGCTCGGAGGTAGCGTTGTCGTGGCGACTTGGCCATCCCGAAGCGCACCAGCGGCACGATCTCCTCGGGCAGCTCGGGGCCGGGCAGGGGAGCGCAGAGGTGCTGGTCGCGCACGGTCGCGGATCCGCCCAGGTACGGGGGCGCCCCGGTCAGGCACTCGATGAGGACCACCGCCGCCGCGTAGAGATCGGTCTCGATGGTCGGCTCCTCGTCCCGCCACAGCTCGGGCGCCATGTACTCCGGTGTTCCCCGGATCCAGCGTCCGACCGCGGTGCGCGCGACCATCCCCAATTCCGCCACCCGGGAGACCCCCTGGCGGTCGACCAGGATCTTCTCCGGGCGCAGATCGCGGTGGAGTATCCCCTCGCGGTGCGCCGACTCCAGCCCCAGCAGGGTGTCGCGCAGCACCACCAGCGTGGTCGCCGCGTCCCGAAGGGGCCCGGCCGTGGTCATCAGCTGGCGCAGCCAGGCCCCGTCCACGTAGTCGGTCACCAGGGCCATGCCGAAGGCGTCCTCGACGTAGGCGCGGGTGCGAACCACGTAGGTGCCGTCGAGGTGGGCGACGATCGGTGCCTCGGCGCGGAACCGCCGGAGGAAGGCGGGATCGCCGAGGTACTCCTGGGGTAGCTGCCGGAGGGTGACGACCGCGCCATCCTCTGCGCGCGTCGCGTCGGCGCCCAGAGCGCCGGTTTCGATGGCCCCGTCAGGCGGCATGCATCCCCGTCGCGACCCGGCCCGTGGATTGAGCGTAATTGCGAGTTGGGACCCGATCGTTCCACGCATGGTGATGGGCGCGGATGATCGATGTCAACGCGGACGCCCCCGACGCCCTGGAAACCCTCGTCGCAGGCTCCCGCTGCGATAGCCTCACCGGGATGCCCAACCGATGGACCCGGGTCCCGGACGGCCCGCCGGCCGCGCCGCCCCGCTGGGGAGCGGCAGTGCTCCCGCTCGCCGACCTCTTCATGTGGACGATGCTGTCGCGGCCCCGGAGCGGGAGCCTGCGGGTCACCTGGGTGACCCCGGCCACCTTCCTCCTCTCCGCCTTGGCGGCCGCAGCTGCGGCCATCGTCCTCGCCGTCTGCGCCGTCGCCTTCGCCGGTGGTGGTGGGTGGGCGCCGCTCGCCGGCATGGTGGTGTGCGCCGCGCTCGCAGCGGGCTCGTCCGCGGTCGCCCTGGTGGGCCTTGCCCAGCGACGGCAGAGCTGATCGCGACCGCCGGCATGGCCAACCGCCTCGCGTCCGCATCCAGCCCCTACCTCCGCCAGCACGCCGGCAACCCGGTCGATTGGTATCCCTGGGGCGAGGAGGCGATGAGGGCTGCAGGCGAGACGGACCGCCCCATCCTCCTCTCCGTCGGCTACAGCGCCTGCCACTGGTGCCACGTGATGGCGCACGAATGCTTCGAGGATGCGGGGATCGCCGCCCTGATGAACGAGCTCTTCGTGAGCGTCAAGGTCGACCGCGAGGAGCGTCCCGACGTGGACGCCGTCTACATGGAGGCGGTCCAGGTGATGACCGGCCAGGGGGGCTGGCCGATGACGGTGTTCCTCACCCCCGCCGGTGCCCCCTTCTTCGGCGGGACCTACTTCCCTCCCGTGCCGCGTGGCGGCATGCCCGGATTCCCCGCCGTCCTCCGCGCCGCCGCCGCCGCCTACCGCCAGGACCGCGAGGACGTCGAGCGGATCGGGGGCGAGATCCGCGCAGCCCTCGCTCCTCCGCCGCTTCCGGCGGGGGAGGAGCCCTCCGCCGAGGTCGTCACCCGGGCGGTGGCGCGGCTCGTGGAGCAGATCGACGCGCGGCACGGCGGTTTCGGTGGTGCTCCCAAGTTCCCCCATCCCGCCGCTCTGGAGATGCTCCTTCGCCGCGGCTTCGCCGGCTCCGACGGTGCGGCGGCGACCGCCGCCAGGACCACCCTCGACCGGATGCTTCGGGGCGGCATCTTTGACCAGCTGGGCGGCGGCTTCCACCGCTACAGCGTCGACGCCGGGTGGGCCGTTCCCCACTTCGAGAAGATGCTCTACGACAACGCCCAGCTGGCCGTGGTCTACCTCCATGCGCACCAGCTGACCGGCGATCCCGCGTACCGCCGCGGGGTGGAGCTCACCCTCGACTACCTGGTCCGGGAGATGCGCCTCCCGGATGGCGGCTTCGCCTCCTCACAGGACGCGGACTCCGAGGGGGTGGAGGGGCGGTACTTCGTCTGGACGCCCGAGCAGGTCCGCGAGGCCGTGGCCGACCCGGAGCAGGCGGCACTTGCCGGCCGGGTCTTCGGCGTGTCGGAGCGGGGGAACTTCGAGGCGGGCAGCAGCGTGCTGTCGCTGACGGTGACCCCGGATCTGCTAGCCCGGGAGCTGGGAACCGATCCCAATGACGCCGCCGAGCGGGTGGAGGATCTCCGCCGACGGCTTCTCGACGCCCGCTCCCGGCGTGTCGCCCCGGGCCGAGATGCCAAGGTGGTCACCGCGTGGAACGGCCTCGCGCTGCGCGCATTCGCCGAGGCCGGGAGCGCCCTGGCGCGCCATGATTATGTCGAGATTGCCCAAAACTGCGCGGGCTTCCTGCTCGGCGAGCTGGTCGTCGAGGGGCGCCTGCGCCGGAGTTGGATGGCCGGCGCCGCCGGGGTGAGCGCCTTCCTGGAGGACGTGGCATTCCTGGGCGACGGCCTCCTGGCGGTCTACGAGGCGACCGGGGAGACGAGCTGGTATGAGCGCGCGGTGGGATTCGCCGGGGAGATCGAGACGCGGTTTCGCGATCCCGAGGGCGGCTACTTCGACACCGCCGCGGACGCCGAGCCCCTGCTCATCCGGCCCCGCGGCCTGGAGGACAACCCCCTCCCCGCCGGCCGGTCGATGGCGGCGCAGCTCTTCCTCCGGCTCGCCGGCCTGACCGGCGAGGAGGGCTGGCGGGAGGCCGCTCGGGAGGTCGTCCGGCCCCTGGTCCCGGCCATCGCCCGGGCTCCGCTCGCTCTGGGCAGCCTCGCCTGCGTCGTGGACCAGCTGGTCGCCCCCTCCCGGGAGGTGGCGATCGTGGGCGCCGCCGATGAGGCCGCCACCCTGAGGCTGCTCCGCGAGGTGTGGCAACGCCGCGATCCGTACCGGGTGCTGGCCTGGGGCGCCGGCGGTTCCGTGCCCCTGCTGGCCGGCCGGTCAGCGATCAACGGTCGGCCCGCCGCGTACGTCTGTGAGGGCTTCGCCTGCCGGGTTCCGGTCTCGGACCCCGGGGAGCTCGCCGCTCAGCTCGCCGTGGTGGCCGGCAGGGGCTGAACAACCCCTCCGCAAGCGCAGGAGGCTGAGGGGCGCCTGGTCAGGACCCGTCCGGGCCGGGCCCACCTTCGCCGGTCGCTGACACCGGGTTCACGGCACCGTCTCCCGCCCGGCCGGGGGACCGAGCTGTGCTGCCGTTCAGCTCGACCTCGGGATCGGCGGCGACGACCTCCCGCCCCCCGGGCGCCGCCCTCTGCCAGCGCAGGCGTGGCACGAGCTTGAGGGCCTTGGTGATCTCCGTGCTCGACACCTTCGACGTTCCGGCGAGCCGATCCTGGAAGCGGATGGGGACCTCGGTGACCGGGACGCCGGCCTTGAGGCAGCGGTACAGCAGCTCGATGAGGAAGGCGTAGCCGTCGCAGATGATCCGGTCGAGGTCGACGCGCTCGATCACCCGCCGTGGGTAGCAGCGATATCCCGAGGTGCAGTCGTGGACGCGGATGCCGAGGATCGTGCGGACGTACAGGTTGGCGGAATGGGAGAGGAGCTTGCGGCGCGCGTTCCAGCCGACGATCGACCCCCCGCTCACGTAGCGCGAGCCGATCACGACACCGCCAGTACGCCGAGCCGCCGCCAGGATCGGGCCCAGGTGGCGCGGCTGATGCGAGCCGTCGGCATCCATGGTCACCAGCAGGGCGTAGCCGAGCTCCGCGCCGCGCTTCAGTCCGGCGATGTGGGCGGTCCCCAGCCCCAGCTTCCCGGCCCGGTGCTCGACGAGGACGCCCGGGTCGCTGCCGGCGAGACGGTCGGCGAGCTCCCCGGTGCCGTCGGGAGAGTTGTCGTCGACCACCAGCACGTCGCAGTCCTCGCCGCGAATGGCGAGGACGAGGGCCTCCAGATTTGGCCGCTCGTTGTAGGTCGGAAGGATGACCAGCGTCCGATCCTGCGCTGCGATTGGGGTGGTCCGAACTTTTGGCATTTTGAGGACTATGACTCAAATCCCCGGGGTCCCGCCCCGCCCCCGGCCCGCAGCCGAGCCCCGTTGGAGCTTCGCCAGTCCTCGGCGGTGAGCTGATACAGCCGACCGTCACGCCAGCGCTCGCCCACCAGGGCGAAGTCGTGGATGACCCCCCCGCGCTGGAAGCCGTTGGCCTCCAGGGCCCGGCAGGAGGCCGCGTTGTCGAGGGCGGTGGTCGCGTGGACGCGGTGCAGGCCCAGGCGGCCAAAGGCGTGGGCCACCGCCAGGCCGATGGCCCGGGTGGCGATGCCGCGGCGCCGTTCACGGGGGGCCACCCAGTAGCCGATGTCCGCGCTCTGGAGGATGTCGCGCCGGATCCGATCCAGCGAGAGGTGGCCGGAGATGGCCCCGGAGACGGTGATGACGAATCCCTCCGCCGCCTGGTCAGCCTGGCATCGCCGCACCCGCTCCTCCTGCCCGGCGGCGGTCAGGAACTCGGGGCCGCACCAGGGCTCCTCGACCGCCAGCTCGGTCGCCGCAGCCGCGTACATCGCCGCCAGCTCCTCGGCGTCTGCCGTCTTCCAGAGCCGGAGACCGACATCGACGGGAGCGTGGATCCTCGAGGCAGCCACGCTCCCACCCTAGCACCCGGGATTCGCACCGAAGCCGCCGTCCACGGGCGGGAGGTGGCGCGGCTCCCGGCATCCACGCCCCGGCGTCGCCGCAGTCCTCAGGGTCCGACCAGCCGCCCCGCGGCGATCACCTGGGCCACCGGGTTGGCCCCCAGGTGGTAGCCCACGTCGAGCCAGCGGGAGGTATCCAGCACCAGGGCGTCGCAGCGCAGGCCGGGGAGGAGCCGGCCCCGATCGCCGAGGCCGAGGGCGGCCGCACCCCCGGCGGGCGCCGCCAGCAGCGCCTCCGCCGGGGCGAGGCCGGCCGTCGCCACGCCCAGGGACACCATGAGGGGCATCGACTCGCACCAGCAGGTGCCCGGGTTGCAGTCGGTGGCCAGGGCGACCGTGACCCCGGCCTCCAGCAGGCGGCGCCCGGGCGGTGGGGGACCGCCCAGGACCATCGAGGCCCCGGGGAGGAGCACCCCGGTCACGCCTGCCGCGGCGAGGCCGCGCAGGTCGCCGTCGGTGGCGTGGTCCAGGTGGTCGGCCGAGACCGCGCCCACGCGCGCCGCCAGTGCCGACCCGCCGCTGTGAGTGCGCTGTTCGGCGTGGACCTTGGCCCGCAGCCCGTGCGCCCCCGCCGCCACCAGCAGCCGCTCGCATTCGGCGACATCCCAGGCCCCGATCTCGCAGAAGCAGTCCACGAAGCCGGCCAGGGGGGCGGCGGCGGCGAGGCCCTCGCCCAGCACCCCCTCCAGGTAGACGGCGCGGTCACTGTCGGGAAGCCCGTGGAGGGGGAGGTAGGTCGTGACCACGTCGGGCAGGTCCGGCTCCGTGCCCAGCCCCCGCGCGGCCCGGAGCTGGCGCAGCTCCGCCGCCAGGCTCTGGCCGTACCCGCTCTTGATCTCGACGGTCGTGGTGCCCAGGCGGAGCATCCGGCGGGCGCGCTCCCGGGTCGCGGTGATCAGCTCGTCCAGGGTGCCGGCCGCGGTGGCGGCCACGGTGCTCCGGATGCCGCCCCCCTTCTCCGCGATCTCCTCGTACGACGCCCCCGCCGCGCGCAGCGCGTACTCCTCCGACCGCTCCCCCAGCCAGACCAGGTGGGTGTGGGCGTCGACGAAGCCGGGGATCACCGCCGCCCCGTGGGCGTCGACCTCGATGGTCTCCGGCCCGATCGCGACCTCGAGGCCCGACGCGGGCCCCGCGTAGGTGATGCGGTCCCCGCTCGCCGCCAGCACCGCGTCCTCGACGACCCCGGGCGCGCGCACGCGCGGGTCTCCGGTGACGAGCTGGCCGATGTTGACCACGACCAGGGTCGCCGCCTCTCCGGGCGGGCGATCACCGGTCACACCAGTGCGCCCGCCGCCGATTCCACCGCCTCGCGCCAGTCGCCGCCGCGCAGCCACTCCGCGGCCGCCTCCAGGTCCGGCGCGAGAGGCCGGTCGGCGTCCAGGTGGGCGACCCGCCCCCGCAGCGACGCGAGCAGGGCGCCGGTGGCGGGCCCGGGGTGGAGGGGAGCCCGCAGCTCGAGCGCCTGGGCCGCGCAGACCACCTCCACCGCCAGCACCTGACGGAGCAGCTCGAGGCTGCGCCGGCTGCGCAGCGCGGCGGCGAAGCCCATCGAGACGTGGTCCTCCTGGCCGCCACTCGTGTCGAGGCTCTGAACCGCGTACGGGGTGGCCGTCTGGCGGAGCTGGGTCACGCAGCTCGCGGCGGTGTACTGGGCCATCATCAGGCCGCTGTTCGTCCCCGGCTCCGGGCTCAGGAAGGCGGGGAGCCCGCGGGACCTCGAGGGGTCGAGGAGCCGGTTGGTCCGCCTCTCGCTGATCGCGGCCGTGTCCGCGGCCAGGGAGGCCACCAGGTCGGCGGCGTAGGCGAGCGCCTGCCCGTGAAAGTTCCCGGTCGAGAAGAGCGCCCCCCGGTCGGCGAGCACGACCGGGTTGTCGACCACGCTCGCCATCTCCCGTTCCACCGTCTGCCGGCAGAATCCCAGGACATCGCGGGCGGCTCCGTGGACCTGGGGGGCGCAGCGCAGTGAGTAGGCGTCCTGGACGGCGTGGTGCGAGCTGCGGTGGGAGGCGACGATGGGGGAGCCCTCGAGAAGGGCCCGGAGGTTGGCAGCGCTCGACTGCTGTCCCGGCGCCGGACGCAGCGCGACCACGTCGGGGTCGAAGACCCGTGGGGTGCCCAGGAGGGCTTCGACAGTCATGCCGCAGGCGCAGTCCAGGGCCAGCAGCAGGGCCTCCGCGTCGTGGATGGCGAGGGCCAGGATGGCGGTCATCCCCTCGGTGCCATTGATCAGCGCCAGCCCCTCCTTGGTGCCGAGGGCGATCGGCTCGATCCCAGCCTCGGCCAGGGCCTCGATCGCCTCACGGCGTCCCCCCTGGCCGTCGTCGACCCAGCCCTCCCCGACCAGGACAGAGGCAGCGTGAGCCAGCGGCGCGAGATCCCCGGACGCCCCGACCGAGCCGTGCTCGGGGACCCACGGAGTGACTCCGGCGTTGAGCAGGGCGCAGATCGCCTCGGGAAGGCTCTCCCTCACGCCCGAATGGCCCGCGGTCAGGCTGCGGGCCCGGAGCAGGAGCATGCCCCGCACCACCTCGGCGGGAAGCGGCGCTCCGACCCCGGCCGAATGGCTGCGGAGGATCGCGCGCTGGAGCTCGATNNCCGTAGACGGGGCCTCCGGCGGCGTCCAGCCGCTCCACCAGGGCCCGGGACGCCGCCATCCGCCGGCGTGCGGCGTCGCCGACCACGACCGCCTCCCGGTCGCGGGCGACGCCGACCAGGTCGCGGAGGCTGAGCGGAGAACCGTCGAGAGAGAGCACGCCGCGCCCAGCGTAGCCGTTCCGTGCGAGGCCGTTCCCGGGAGACGGGGGTATGCTGGCCTCAGATGGAATCTCACGTCTCCCGTCGCTCCCTCGCCGTCCTCGCGGCCGG
>PLAK01000169.1 GCA_003134115.1 Candidatus Changshengia sp. | reverse complement strand
TCGCCCACCAGTCCTACTTCGCCCAGTTCTCGACGCCCTCACCGCTGCAGCACACCTGGTCGCTGGCGATCGAGGAGCAGTTCTACCTGGTCTGGCCGCTGCTCCTGATCCTGGCCACCAGATGCGTGCAGCGGCGCTGGCTGCTGGTCGGCGCCGTGGTCGCGGGCGTGGTCGTCTCCGCCTGGGCGATGGCCACCCTCCTCCAGCCGGGCAGCGATCCCACCCGCGTCTACGAGGGCACGGACACCCGCGCGTTTCAGCTTCTCATCGGCGCCGCTCTGGCCTTCGTCTGGCCGAGCCGCCGGCTCACCGGGCCCATCTCGGCACTCCGGCGCCGCGGACTCGATGCCCTGGGCGCGGTCGGGATGGCCGTCATCGTCGTCATGGTGATGGACACCAACGAATACCAGACCTTCCTCTACCGCGGAGGCATGGTCATCCTCTCCCTCGCCACGGTGGCGGTGGTCGCCGTGCTCGCCCATCCGTCGACGCTCCTCGGCAGGATTCTCGGTGCACCGCCGCTGCGCTGGATCGGGGTGCGGTCGTACGGCATCTACCTCTGGCACTACCCGATCATCGTGCTCACCTCTCCCGTCGTCGGCACCGCCGGCCCGCTCCTGACCCTGGCCCAGGTGGGTGCGACCCTGGCGGTGGCGGCGCTCTCGTGGCGCTTTGTCGAGGAACCGATCCGCCGGCACGGGTTCCGCGGTGTCTTCGCCGGGCTCACGGCGCCGCGCTGGTCGGTGAGGGGCGTCCCCACCGGCCTCTGGGCCGGCGCGGCGGCCGCCCTGCTCGTGCTGGCCGCTTCCGGGGTGGGACTCTCCGGGATCATGCCGACGACACCGACGGCGAGCCTGATCGTGCTGCCCCCGAGCCTGGTGGAATCGCCGAGCTCGGCTCCCGCCCCGGCTCCGGGCGGCCAGGCCCTGCGGTACGACGCGTGCGGGACCGCGGCCGCGGTCGCGCCGGTCACGCCCGTCGCCACCCCGACCGCATCGCCTCCGTCGCTCAGCTCGGTGGCGGTCACCGTCGTCGGGGATTCGATCATGATCGACGTCGCTCCCAAGCTGCATGCCCTGCTGCCCAACGCCTACATCACCGGGCAGGTCTCGCGGCCGATGTCGGCGCTCCCGGGGGTGCTCGCGCAGCTCAACGCCTCCGGTCAGCTGTACTCCCGCCTCGTCGTCGAGCTGGGCACCAACGGGCCGAGCTGGGACCCCGGCCAGATCGCCGCGGTGCTCAACTCGCTGCACCTGCAGCAGGTGGTGCTGGTGAACGCCGGCGACGATCCCGCGCACCCGGATTGGCCGGCGATCATCAATCAGCAGCTTCTCCAGGTCGCCGCCGCCGTCCCCGGCGCCACGATCGTGGACTGGTACACGGCGAGCGCGGGGCACCCTCAGGACTTCATGTGGGGCGACCTCTCGGGTGACGGGGTCCACCCCGGGCCCATCGGCTCCGAGGCCATGGCCCTCCTGATCACCCAGGCGGTGGAATCCTGGCCCCCGCCATCGGCGTCGCCCGCTGCGGCGGCCGGCCCACCCCTCTCCCACGGACAGCGCTGCCCCGCCTGAGGCCCGGACGCCCCGGGGTCAGATGAGGTGCGCCTTCCAGGCGATCAGCACGGCGGCGGCGCGGTCGCCGCAGCCCAGCTTGGCGAAGATGTTGCTCACGTGGGTCTTCACCGTGTTCTCGCTGACGAAGAGGCGCTTTCCGATCTGGGCGTTGTTGCAGTGCTCCGCCATCAGCCGCAGCACGTCCAGCTCGCGCGTGGTCAGGCTGTACGCAGGTGGGCTGTGGGACATGAGCGTCGGGTCGAGCAGCGATTCCCCGGCGGCGACGGCGCGGATGGCGTTGGCCAGCTCCTCCAGGCTCGCGTCCTTGAGCAGGTAACCGCGCGCCCCGGCCTGCAGCGAGGGGAAGATGTAGTCCTCGTTGCGGTAGGTGGTGAGCACGATCACCTTGGCATCCGGATCCTCGGCTCGGATCCGCCGGATGGCCTCGATGCCGTCGACGTTGGGCATCTGGACGTCCATCAGGATGATGTCGGGGTGGGTCTCGCGGGCTCGCTCGATCGCCTCCGCGCCGTCCGTCGCCCGCGCCACCACCCGGATGTCGTCCTCGACCTCCAGCATGGTGCAGAGACCGTGAAGGACCACGGGATGGTCGTCGGCGACGAGGACCCTGATCACACCGGCACCGCCGTCTTGGACGTCGCGCCACCCTTCCCCGCGTCCGCGGCCACCGGAAGATCCACCGTGATGGTGGTGCCCCGACCGGTGACGCTCTCCACCCGGAAGGTCCCTCCCGCGATCCGGACCCTCTCCGCCATCCCGACGATCCCGAAGGAGCCGAGCGGCAGCGCCGAGGTGTCGAAGCCGTGGCCGTTGTCCTTCACCGTCAGCTCGACGTGGTCGCCGAGGTTGCGCAGCCGCACGGTGACACGGGAGGCTCCGCTGTGAGCGGCAATGTTGGCGAGTGCTTGCTGGGTGATGCGGAGGAGTGTGACCTCCGACTGCGGTCGGAGCGCGGGCGGGGGCGCCATGTGCTCGGCCCGTAGCCTCGCCGCGATCCCCGTGCGATGCCGGAACCGCTCCACCTCGTTCTCGGCGGCGGCCACCAGCCCGGTCGAGCTGAGCGGGGCCGGGCGGAGGTCCCAGACCGATCGCCGCGCCTCCGCGAGGGCCGAGCGGGCCAGCTCCTGGGCCGACGCCAGGGCCGGGAGGGACCGGTCGGGATCCCTGCTCACCAGGGCCTGGGCTGCCTCGAGCTGGATCACGATGCCGGTGAGCTGTTGGGCGAGCGTGTCGTGGATCTCGCGGGCGAGCCGGGCCCGCTCCTCCAGGACCGCCATCTCCCGCCCCTCGTCGGAGAGGCGGGCGGTGCTGAGGGCCAGCCCGACCTGGTTGCCGATGGCCATCAGCAGCGCCGTCATCTCGGGCCCCGGCGCGCTGCTGGTGCGCAGGCCGAGTGCTCCCAGCGGACCTGCCCCCGTCGCCATGGGAAGCCCGATCAGGACCCCGTCCCCCTCCGGGCGGGTGACCAGCTGGTTGCCGGTGATCGCCGCCACGGCGACCGCCTCGAGCTGGGGACCTCCGTCCTCCCCCTCGGCCCGGCTCGCCGTCAGCCCCTCCCGACCGATTCGGAAGCCGCGGCCCGCCGTGGTCGGCAGAACCGCGCGGACGGCTTCGAGCGCGCCGGCCAGGATCGCCTCGGGGTCCAGGGATCGGGTGAGCGACCCGGCCAGCTCGTTGAGGGCGAGCAGCTCCTCGTTGCGGACGCTCAGCTCCGCGGTCCGTCTTGCCACCTTCTGCTCCAGCTCCCGGCTGGCGGCGAGGATCACCTCTCGGGAGGCGTTGATCTCCCGGCGCATCCGCTCCAGGGAATCGGCGAGATCGCCGACCTCGTCCCTGCCCTGGGGCGGCACGGCCTCGTCCGTGTGGCCCTTGGCCAGCCGCTCCGCCGAGGCCGTCAGCGCCCGCACCGGCGCGACCACGAAGCGGGAGAGCACCGTGGCCAGGACGAATGCCACCAGCAGCAGGAGCACGACGATCCAGACGGCGCCCTGCACGATGCTGTTGAGCTTCTGGCTGATCCCCTCCTGGAGGGCATTCTTGTTGGGCTCGAAGTACGATTTGGGTGCCGAGTCGACGAGGACCCAGCCCGGGTAGGTGACGGGGGCGACGAAGAAGAGGCGGTCGACTCCGCCCACAGTCGCGTCGATCGGGGCATTGACGGTCTCGCCGTTCTCGGCCGCCTTGAGGGCGGCGAGAAGGCCTGGGCCCTCCTTGCCGGCCGGCTGGGGGAGCTGGCCTCCGACCCGGAGGCTCCCCGTGAAGTCCTTGCCGGTAGCCGACGCCGCGATCACCTGGTTGCTGCTGCTGAGGAGGAGCGGGTAGGAGCCGGTCGGGGCCGGCGCCTCGCCGATCAGCGGCGCGAATTGCGCGAGGGGCATGTCGGCTCCCACGATCAGGTGCTCGCCGTCCAGGGCGTAGACGGTCACCTCCCATTCGTTGCGGAGCTGGTTCTGGTACGGCAGCGTCCAGCTCGCCTGGATTGAGGGGGCCGGGGTCTGGGGAACGGAGGAGGAGTCGGAGAACGCGGTGAGGAGGCTCAGGGGGATGCCCTGGGGGTTGGCCGCCAGCCCCGCCGCCTGGGGTACGTTGATGCCGCCCGGGCTCACCCAGACCGCGTTGTCGGTGGGGTCCATGATCCATACCGCATCGACCGAGGGGCCCACCTCCAACTTGAACTTGGCGAGTTGCTGGGTCGCGAAGTCGTTCAGGTCCTCGAGGGGCGCAGCTCGAGCGGCGACCCCCTGGTTGGTGCCGGTCGAGCCCACCAGCAGCTCGGCGCTCGCCGACGAGGCCGACGGGATCTCATAGACCCCGTCGCCGATCTCCTGGCCCGGGTCGTGGTTGGTGGGGGCAACCGTGCCGGCGGGCGCCGAGCCCGCCGTGGGGGCCGGGCTTGCCGTGGCCGCCGGGCTGCCGGAGCCGGCGGCTCCCGGGGACGGAGTCGCCGCCGCCCTGGTGGTGGTGGCGGCCAGTGCGCCGGCGAGGGTGACCACCTTGGCCTGGAGCGCCTGCAGGCTGCCGTTGATGTCGGTGGTGGCGGTCACGCCGAGGTCGGTCTGGAACGCACTCTCCTGATGGCTCACGAGGCCGTTGACGGCCCCGTTGACGGTGCTCTGGGTGATCCCCTGCAGATCGACCGCGGCGAGCACGAAGAAGGCGCCGGCCGGCACCAGGGCGACCGCCAGCATGGCGGCCAGGAGCCGGTCACGCAGCCGCCGTCGGGGATTGAACAGGGACAGCGTCAGCCGGGGACGCTTCATTCCCACCTCACCGGACCGAGTCGAGGAACAGCCCGAGTATACGGCCGCCCCTCGAACCACGAGAACGCGCCAATCGGCACACCGTCCTGAGTCCCCGGCGCCCGAGCCCCTAGAGTCACCGATGCGTGAGCAGATTCCCCGGCCGCAGCCGTGCGCCGTCAGCAATGAAGCGGCGATGAGAGAGATCGCCGACCTGGCCATCGACGTCGCCGTGTCCAGCGGCGCGACCTACGCGGATTGCCGCGTCGTCCAGCGCGGCATCCAGGCGATGACGGTCAAGGGCGGGCGGTTCGCGGAGGTCTCCTCGTTGGAGGACGAGGGGATGGGCATCCGGGCGATCGTCGACGGGGCATGGGGCTTCGCCGGTGTCGACCGCCTGGACCCCGACAGTCTCCGCCAGGCGGCCCGCCTCGCCTGCCGGGTCGCGCGCGCCTCGGCGCGGCTCCGCCGCCAGCCTGTGCGTCTCGCGCCTGCGCCGGTCGTCACCGGCGAGTACGTGACCCCCATGGAGCGTGATCCCTTCGAGGTCAGCCTCGAGGAGAAGATGGATCTGCTGATCCGGACCGACGAGGCGATGGCCGCGGTGGCCGGGGTGACCACCCACGAGGCGACCCTCGAGTTCGTGCGCGAGCATCGCCTCTTCGCGAACAGCGAGGGATCGCTGGTCGACCAGATCATCGTCGAGTCCGGGGGCGGTATGGACGCGACCGCCACCAGCGACGACGACGTCCAGACGCGCAGCTTTCCCAACAGCTTTGGGCGCCACCAGCTCTGCGCCGGCTACGAGGCGATCGCCGCCATGGACCTCGCCGGCAACGCCTCTCGAATCGCCACCGAGGCGGTCGCACTGCTGAGCGCCCCGCCCTGTCCGACCGGCAGGATGACCCTGATCCTCGATGGCACGCAGGCCGCTCTCCAGGTCCACGAGTCCTGCGGGCACCCCACCGAGCTGGATCGCGTCCGCGGGGACGAGGCGGCCTATGCCGGGACCTCCTTCCTCACCCCCGACCTGCTCGGACGCTTCCGCTACGGGAGCGAGCAGGTGACCGTCACCGCCGACGCCACCACGCCCGGAGGTCTCGGCACCTACGGCTGGGATGACGAGGGGGTGGCGGCTCAGCGGACTGTCCTGATCGACCGCGGCCTTTTCCGGGGCTACATGTCGTCGCGCGAGACCGCGGCCGACTACGGCTGGACGAGCACCGGGGCGATGCGGGCCGAGTCCTGGAACCGCATCCCCCTGATCCGGATGACCAACGTCAACCTCGAACCGGGGGACTCCAGCCTGGAGGAGATGATCGCCGGCACCGAGCACGGCGTCTACCTGGAGACGAACCGCTCCTGGAGCATCGACGACCGCCGCCTCAACTTCCAGTTCGGGACCCAGAACGGGTGGGAGATCCGGGACGGCAAGCGCCTCCGCCTGGTCAAGAACGCGCTCTATGCGGGGCGGACCCCTGAGTTCTGGCGGTCCTGCGACGCCGTCGCCGGCCCCTCCGAATGGAGGCCGTGGGGCGTCGTCAACTGCGGCAAGGGGCAGCCGGGCCAGGTCATCCACGTCGGCCATGGCGCCGCGCCCTGCCGCTTCCGCAATGTGTCGGTGACGGCGGCCTCGTGATCAGTCCCGCGTCTCGCGACGACCTCCTGGCGCTCGCCGACTCGATCCTCGAGCGGGTGGGGCGGGACGGCGCCGAGGTGACCGTGGTCCACCACGAGGAAGCGCTGACCCGGTTTGCCCGCAACCAGATCCACCAGAACGTGGCCGAGAGCTCGCGCCGGGTCCGGCTGCGCCTCATGGGCGACGAGCAGGTCGGGGTCGCGGAGATTCGCGGCGAGGTCGACGATCTGCAGGGGCGGTTGATCGCGGCGGCCGAGGCGGCCCGCGAGCTGGCCCCCGGCGGCGACGTCACGCCACTGCCCCGCCCCGACGCCGGGTCCGACGGCCCGGTCGCCCACTCCCCGGCCACCGCCGCGTGCACCCCGGAATGGCGGGCGGGGCAGGTCGGGACGGTCGCCGCCGTCAGCGCCGTGGCCGGCTTCGAGGCCTTCGGGGCGCTCCAGACGTCGCTGACCCAGACGGCCATCGCCAACAGCCAGGGCGTGCGGCGCCACGCCACGACCACGGCGGCCAGCCTGATCTGCGTGGCCCGTGGAGAGAACGGGTGGGGGTACGCCGACCGCAACCACCATGACATCCGCCGCCTCGATCCGGAACAGGTGGCCCAGGAGGCCGTCGAGACCTGCGGCCGCAACCAGCAGGCCACCGCCCTGGACCCGGGCGTCTACCCGGTCGTGCTCTCCCCCTATGCGGTCGCCGATCTCGTGGGGCACCTGGCCGACCTCGGCTTCAGCGCCCTGGCCCACCAGGAGCACCGGAGCTTCATGCGCCCCGGAGAGCGGTTGATGAGCGGGCTGGTGAGCATCGCCGACGACGCCAGCCATCCGGATGCCATGCCCTTCCCCTTCGATGACGAGGGGGTGTCGACACGCGGCGTCAGCTGCATCGAGGAGGGCGTCTGCCGGAGCTTCGTGCACGACAGCGCCACCGCGCTCCGGGAGGACATCCCCTCCACCGGCCATGCCCTCCCCATGCCCAACACCTTCGGCCCCTGGGCCCGTCACCTGGTGGTCGCAGGCGGGGAGAGCAGCCTCGACGACCTCATCGCGGCCTGCGATCACGGCCTCTACGTCACCCGCCTCTGGTACGTGCGCGACGTCAATCCGCTCCGGACGGTGATCACGGGGATGACCCGAGACGGCACCTTCCTGATCGAGAACGGGCGTCTGGGGCGCCCGGTCCGCGACCTGCGGTTCACCCAGAGCATCGTGGATGCCCTCTCCGACGTGAGGGGCGTCGGCCGGGAGAGATCGATCGAATTCGACGAGGGTGAACGCGCCCTGCTCGTCCCGGCCCTCGGCCTGGGCCGATTCGCCTTCACCTCCTGAGGCGGGGGTTCCAGGCGTCGGGGTCGTCGGTGAGCCGGTTCACCGAGTCCGGGAGCCTGCCCAGGACCACGTCCTCCAGCGTCACCAGCTCGAGCACTCGCCGGAGGCTCCCTCGCACCGCCACCCACACGGTCTGGAGGTGCTCGGCCGCCCCCTTGTACGCCGTCATCTCCGGACGCAGGCCCCGAACCTCGGCGAGCGGGCCTTCGAGCACCCGGATGACGTCGGCCACGGTGATCTCCGATGCCGGCCGGGCGAGGTAGTAGCCGCCCTGCGTCCCCCGCCGGCTGCCCACCAGTCCTCCCCGGTGGAGCTCGGTGAGGATCGTCCCCAGGAACTTGGTGGGAATGCCCTGGGCATCGGCGAGTGCCTGACCCGTGGTGGGCGTGTCCGCAGTGGCCAGGGTGAGCAGCGCGCGCATGCCGTAGTCGACCTTGGCCGGGATGTGCATGTGCGGATTGTGGCGCCCTGCGGGGAGGAGGGGTCTGACGGACCGCGGAGGTGAGGTCAGCCCACCTGACCGGTGACGTAGGCGCGGGTCCGCGGGTCGCGCGGGCTGTCGAAGATCTCGGCGGTGGGCCCGACCTCGACGAGCTCGCCCACCCGGTCGTCGCCGAGCAGGAAGACGGCGGTGCGTGTGGCCACCCGCCGCGCCTCGAACATGTTGTGGGTGACCAGCACGATGGTCACATCCGAGGCCAGGTGAATGATCAGGTCCTCGATCTTGGCGGTGGCGATGGGGTCGAGCGCCGAGCACGGCTCGTCCATCAGCAGGATCTCCGGCTCCACCGCCAGGGCCCGGGCGATGCAGAGGCGCTGCTGCTGGCCGCCCGAGAGCTTCACCGCCGGCTGGTGGAGCCGATCCTTGACCACGTCCCACAGGGCGGCGTGATGCAGTGCCGTCTCGGCGGCGTCGCGGAGCAGGGCCTTGCCGTGCACCCCGTTGAAGCGCAGACCGGAGACGACGTTCTCGAAGATGCTCATGGCCGGGAACGGGTTGGGCCGCTGGAAGACCATGCCGATCCGGGTGCGCACCAGCTCAGGCCGGGTGCTCGCCGCATAGAGGTCGAGGTCGCCGAGCTTGATGGAGCCCTCCACCCGTCCGCCCGTGTGGTCGTGGAGGCGGTTGATGGCCCGGAGCAGGGTGGTCTTGCCGCATCCGGAGGGGCCGATCAGCGCGGTCACCTCGCGGCTCGGCATGGACAGGGTGACGTCGCGCACCGCGACGTGGTCGCCGAACGACACCCGGACGCCCTCCAGGGTCAGGGTCGGCGTCGTCGCCTCGGGAGCACCGTCGCGCGGCGACGGCACGGGGCCGGCGAGGGGCGGCGGGTCGCCGGCGCGACTCGTCACAGCGGTGGTGCCTCCGTTGTGGTTGCCTCCGTGGGTCGGCCCGACGCTCACGGCGGTGAGCGCCGCGGGCAGGCGGGGTTGCTCTGCAGACATGTCAGTGTGCCCTCCTCGAGATGCGCCACGCGGCGACTCGCGCCGCGACGCTCAGCAGCAGGACGAAGGCGAGCAGCACCAGAGCCGTCGCCCACGCCGTCTTCTGGGCCGCTCCGAACGCCTGGGTCCCGTCGGTGTAGATCAGCAGGGTCATCGCCGCGAACGGCGTGGCCAGGGTGAACAGCAGGGGGGCGGTCTCGCCCACCGCCCGGGCGATGGCCAGCAGGTTGCCGGTCACCAGGTCGGGGAGTGCGCCGCGGAGGACGACGGATCGTGCCACGCGCCCGCGCCGCGCCCCCAGGGCGATGCCCGCCTCCCAGAGGTCGAGCGCGATCGTCCGCATCGCCTCCTCGTCGGCCCGGATCATGATCGGCAGCATCAGCACGGCGAGCGCGAATGCGGCCGCCAGAGTGCCGAACTGGTGCAGGGGGAGGACCAGCACCGCGTAGGCGAAGATCCCGATGATGATCGAGGGCACCCCGGTCAGGACGTCGGCGCTGAACCGGAGCGCCCCGGCCAGCTTCCCGCTGCGCTCGAAGAGGAAGAGGGCGGCGAGCAGGGAGGTCGGGATCGCCAGGACGATGGCCAGACCGACGATCTCCGCGGTGCCGGTGATGGCGGTCGAGATCCCTCCGCCGGGGATGAACGGCGGGGTGGGGGCGTGGGTCAGGAAGCTCAACGACAGCATCCCCACCCCCCGGCTGACGGTGTAGTAGATGAGGGCTGCCAGCGGGGCCACCGCTGCGATGGCGGCGACCACGCAGAGCCCCTGGAAGACGCGGCCGATCAGGTGGCGCCGCCCCAGCGACCGGCGCGCGGCGGTGCGGACCAGCTCGCGCCGGCTCGCGGCGAGAAGGAGGCTCATCGCAGGGCTCCCGCGGTACCGGGGTGAGCACCGGAACCGCGGCGCAGCAGGGCCTGACCGCCGGCGTTGACCGCGACCGTGAGCAAGAGCAGCACGGCGCCGAGGGCGATGATCGAGCTGGTCCCGATCCCGGGAGAGGCCTCCGCGAACTGGTTGACGATGGCCGAGCCGAGGGTCGCACCGGGCGTGGTCAGCGACTCGGGGATGGCCGGCCGGTTGCCGATCACCATGGCCACCGCGATGCTCTCGCCGAGGGCCCGGCCCACGGACAGGGTGACGGCCGCGCTGACGCCGGCACGGGCCGCGGGGAAGACCGCACGGCGGACCACCTGCCACCTCGTGGCGCCGAGTGCCATGGCCGCCTCACGGTCGGCGACGGGCACAGCGGCGAAGGCGGTCCGGCTCAGGGCCACCATGGTCGGCAGGGTCATCACTGCGAGGACCGCCGAGGCGAGGAGGATGCTGGGGCCGTACGCCTCGCCGCGGAAGAGCCACCCGAAGAAGGGCACCGAGGCGAGGAAGGGTTCCACCTGGTTGGCGAAGATGGGGGTGAGGACCAGGAGACCCCACAGCCCCACCACGATGCTGGGAACGGCGGCGAGCAGCCCGATCAGGGTCGCGAGCGGTCCGGCGATCCAGCGCGGGGCCAGCTCCG
This sequence comes from Candidatus Changshengia sp., assembly GCA_003134115.1. Classification (GTDB taxonomy): domain Bacteria; phylum Chloroflexota; class Dormibacteria; order Aeolococcales; family Aeolococcaceae; genus Changshengia. Next base: position 10,453 of record PLAK01000169.1, on the reverse strand, counting down.
ACAGGAAGATCGCGGTACCCAGCCCAATCGGCACCATCAGCACCATGGCGACCCCCGTGGTGATGAGCGTGCCCACCACCAGGATTCCGGCGCCGTACTGGTCAGCCGCGGGGTTCCACGTGCCCGACCAGACGAACCCGAGGCCACTGTGCTGAAACGCCAGCGAGGAATCGCTGGCGATGGCGATCAGCAGGCCGAGGACCACGGCGCCGAACAGCCCGGCACCGGTCCAGCGCAGTGCGCCGTAGGCGCCGTCTCCGAAGCGCGATCGCCTGCGAAGGAGTGCCGCCCGCACCCCGGCGGAACGCCCCGCTCCGACGAACCCCGACACCGCGTCGGGGCCCGCCGGGGAGGGCTCGTAGATCAACTTCCCACCCTCATCGAAGTCGCGTCGCTCAGCTGGCGAAGAGCGGCGTGCCGGCCGAGCTCTCGAGCTCGAGGATGGTGGTGTGCGCCAGGGTGGCCACGTTGGCGGGGAGGGGCGCATAGCCGAGCGCGGCGGCGTCCCCCTGGCCCGTCGTCACCACCCAGTCGAAGAGCTTGCCGAGGGCGATCCCGGTCGCCGTGTCGGACTGCTTCTGGTAGACCAGGGTCCAGCTGAAGTTGGCGATGGGGTAGCTGCTGGCTCCCGTCTCGTTGACCACGTTGAAGTCGGTCGGGCTGAGGCTGGTCGCCTGGGCTCCGGCCGCGGCGATCGACGCCTCGGAGGGGGCCACGTACGATCCCGCCGAGTTCTTGACGGCGGCGTTGACGAAGCCGTTCTGCAGCGCATACCCGTACTCGACGAATCCGATGGCTCCGGCGGAGCTGGACTGGCTGATGTAGCTGGCCACGCCGGTGTTGAGCTGCTCGCCGATCCCGACGTTGGCCTCCGGCCACGTCCGGGAGGGAGTCGAGGTGCCGATTGCCGTCACCCACGCGGGTGCGGTGTCGATCAGGTACTGGTCGAGGTCATAGCCCGGGCCCGAGGCGTCGGCCCGATGGACCGCCTTGATGGCCAGGTTGGGCAGGGTCACGCCGGAGTTGAGCGCGGCGATGGCCGGGGCGTCCCAGTTGGTGATGCTCCCGTCGAAGATCCCCGCCAGGGTGGGCCCGTCGAAATCGAGCGACTTGGTCACCCCGGGGACGTTGTAGCTGATCGCGACACCGCCGAGGTCCACGGGGATCTGCAGGATTGCGCCCCCGGTCGCGGCGGTGAGCTGTGACGCCGTCATCGGGATCTCCGAGTCCCCGAACTGGACGGTCCCCTGCTGGATGTCGGTGACACCCACACTGGAGCCGGCCGGCGAGTAGTTGACCGTGGTGTTGGAGTTCTTCTGGTTGTACTGATAGAACACGGATTCGAAGAACGGCTCGATGGAGTTGGCGCCGGCGCCGGTCAGGGTCACCGACGACGGGGTCGTCGTGTCGTACTTGGCCCCCAGCAGGTTCGCCGACGCCGGGGTCGCCGTCGCGGCGGCTCCGCTTCCCGATGTCGTGGGACTGGCGCTCGTGGACCCGCATGCGGCGGCGGCGACGGAGATCGCGAGGACGGCGACGGGACCGGCGACGCGGCGTGACAACGCCTTCGTGACCGGTCCTGCCGTGCTGTGTTTGAAACCGTGGGCTCTCACCGTAATCCCCTCTGAGGTGTGGCTGACCCCAAAACCATAGCTTCGATAGATATTCTGGCCAATCCCCAAGATTCGGTGGTCGCCCAATCTGTTCGGAGGGGCGACCCTGGTGGCGGAACCCCACGGGGTCCCGGGAGCCAGCGTCGGCCTCGAGCCGGCGTTGCCGTCAGGGTTTGGCGGGCCGCTGGATCGGTCGCGGCCGGGTCCCGGGCGTTATGCTGCGCTCCGCCGTGGCCCCACGAGACTCCCCCGCCGCGCCGACCCGGAAGGTGCTGATCATCGAGGACTACTACGCCCTCGCCGACATCGAGTCACTGCTCTGCACCATGGAGGGCCATGAGGTCAGGGTCGCCAAGACCGGCGACGAGGGCCTGGCCGCTGTCGCGGAGTTTCAGCCGGACCTCGTCCTCCTCGATCTCATGCTCCCCGGGGAGCTGACCGGGACCCAGGTCCTGGAGCGGATCCGGTCGGATCACGGTCCGATCCCCAAGGTCCTGGTGGTCAGCGCCCTGGTCAACCCCGCGACCGCGGTCCAGCTGGAGGCCTTCGGCAACGTCCAGACCCTCGCCAAGCCCTTCAAGATCAAGGACCTCAGCAGCCGCATCCAGGCGATGCTGGCGCCGTAGCGCATACGCGTCCGACCTGTACCGGCCGGAGGGTGAGGTCGAGGACCAGGTGGTCGGCGCCCTCTACTAACCGGGGGCCATCGTCGCCGCGGCGACCGCGCGGACCCCTGGGCAGTGCTCCCATGGACCAAGTGGCCGGGGTGTAACCTGCTGCGGTCGTCAGCCTTCAGGGCCACGATCACGGCAGCGGAGCACGCGCCGAAACGGACAGCGGTCAAGGAAGGGGCCACCATGATCAGACGAATGGCAGCCGGCGGGATCGCCGGCCTGGCGCTGATCCTGGCATCCTGCGGTTCGGCCACCCAGGCGGGCACCCCCAGCCCGACGGCCCTGGCGACGAGCACTCCACCTCACACGGCCACGCCCACCCCGACCCCGACCCCCACTCCGCTCGCCGTCTGCGCCACCGCCCCGGCAGGAGGGACCCCGGCGGCCTGGGGCTTCGCCGTCACCCAGGGCTCGGAGATCGACCTGCTCAGCACCACCGGCTCGGTGCTCAACCAGACGCCCAATGGCGGCTACGGCTCCACCGCCCCGGCGGAGGTCGGGGTGGGCCAGGCCGGGGTGTACCTCTATGACGAGAGCACAGGAGAGCTGAGCGTCCTCGGCAAGACCGGCGCCGCCCAGGACCTCGGATCCCTGATACCCACCGGCGGGTGGAGCGCCAACGACAACATCAGCCTGGCCGAGTCGCCCAGCGGTACCTGCTGGATCTTCTCGGTCGTCTCCTACAGCGCCGCTGACGCCCTCAGCGGCAGCGCCAACTCGACCACCGAGCTGTGGGTCGGGGGTCCCGGGATCAGCCCGCCGTCTCTCGTCGCCACCCTCCAGCGGGCCAACACCACCTCGACGGGAGGCTCCGCCGGCGGTTACCAGGCACTCCGCTGGGACCCGTCGGGCATCCTGCTGGGTTCGTTTCCCACGGAGGTCGGCGGTGCCGGCCCGTTCATCGGCGAGAGCTACTCGTTCTCGGTCGTGGTGAGCATGGACCCCGCGACCGGCACGGTGTCCGCGCCGCTCTGCAGCAGCGGCCAGTTCGCGGATGAGGCGGCGGACGGCAGCGTCGCGTGTATCAGCGGGCTCGGCTCGGACGCCAAGATCGTGGTGACCAAGGCGGGCGGCGCGACCACCACCGTCGACACCGGTGCGGCCTCGGCCGGAGAGGTGGCCTTCGTGGGTGGGACGTCGGCCGAGCTCACGTACTGCACCGCCGCCACCGCCAACAGCCCCAACTACTACTGGACCGAGAACCTCCTGTCCGTCCAGCTGGGGAGCTCACCCACGACCCTCATCCAAGCGGACACCACGGGGGGGCTCGAGGGTCCCTATGCCTGGTTCAAGCTGCTGGGCGCGAGCTCGATCGTCGAGATCCAGGGCTCCAGCGCATCCGCCGCCCTCACACAGGTCAATCTCAGCACCGGTGTGCAGACCCGCATCGCCGCCGCCGATGCCATCCTCGGGGTGCTCTGAGCACCCTCTACGCCTCGTCCTCCGGCACACCGCGCCCGGCACCCTCGTCGAAGCGGCTGCCGTAGACGGCGAAGTACCGCGCCTCCGGGTGGTGGAGGACGATCGCGGCGGTTGACTGCTCCGGCACCAGCTGGTAGCCCTCGGTGAGTGTGACCCCGATCCGCTCCGCCGGCACGATCCGGAAGAAGACCTGGTGGTCCTGGAGGTCGGGGCAGGCGGGGTAGCCCCAGGAGTAGCGGCGGCCCTGCTCGGGCCCGAGTCCGAGCTCGCGGCGGATGTGGGCGTGGATGTACTCCGCGGTGGCCTCGGCCATCTGGGTGGCGAAGCCGTGGATGCGGAGCATGTCGTCGTAGTCGCCGCTGACCTGGAGCTGGTTGGAGACCTCGCTCGCCCGGGGCCCGGTGGTCACCACCTGGAGCGCGATGACGTCGCGCTCGCCGCCGACCGCCAGCTCCCGCGGCCTCACGTAGTCGGCCAGGCAGAGGCGGTGCTGCTCGCCCTGCCGCGGGAATGCGAATCTCGCGATCTCGCGCTCGTGGTCCTCGGGGTCGAAGACGACGACTGAGTCGCCCTCGGCCAGTGCCGGCCAGTAGCCGTAGACGGCCTGGAGGTCGAGCCAGCCTTCCCGCTGCGCCTCGCGCATCGATCTCTCCAGGCGGGGCTCCAGCTCGGTGCGCACCAGCTCGTCCCACCGTTCCGGATCGTGGACCCCGCGGAACTGCCAGCTCATCTTGAAGAGCGAGTTGCGGTCGATGTGGGGATACACCGCCTGGGTGCTGATGCCGGTCACCACCTGAGGGCCCCAGAAGGGTGGTGTCGGGATGGGTGCGTCCGTCCGCGTGTCGCTCCGCGCGCTGACCACGACCTTGGGCAGCTCCGCCTTGGCGGCCGCCTTGGCCCGCTCCTGGTCGCGGAAGGTCTGCGCCTCGGCGCGCACACGGTCCACGAGCGGCGCGCGCCGTTCCGGGTCGACCAGCTGGTCGCAGGTCTCCAGTCCCTCGAAGGCGTCCTTGCAGTAGAACACGCCCGGCTCATAGACGCGCTCCGGATCGAGGTAGAGGATGCGCCGGCCGAATCCCCGGTTGATGGCGGCCCCGCCGATGATCACCGGGTAGCCGAGACCGCGGTGGTCCAGCTCCTCGACCATCATCGGCATCTGCTTGCTGGTGCTGACCAGCAGCGCGCTCAATCCGATCACGTCCGCATCGACCTCGATGGCCTTCTCGACGATGGTCGTCAGAGGGACCTGCTTGCCCAGGTCGTGGACGGTGTACCCGTTATTGCTGAGGATGGTCTTGACCAGGTTCTTGCCGATGTCGTGGACGTCCCCGAACACCGTGGCCAGCACCACCTGCCCCTTGGTGTACCCCTCGGTCCGGTCCAGGTACTGCTCCAGGTGGGCGACGGCGCGCTTCATCACCTCGGCGCTCTGCAGGACGAAGGGAAGGATCAGCTCCCCCGCTCCGAAGCGGTCACCGACGTCCTTCATGGCCGGGAGCAGGATCTCGTTGAGCACGCTGATCGCGCTTCGATCACGGAGTGTCTCGTCGATCAGCGCCTCGATCCCCTCCTTGCGGCGGTGGAGGATCTGGGCGTGGATGCGCTCGGGTGCGGCGAGCCCGGCGAAGGGGTCGACCTTCTCCGCGCCGACCCGCTCCGTCACCCCCGAGAAGTGGTCGATGTAGCGGGCGAGCGCGTCCGCCCGGCGGTTGAAGATGAGGTCCTCGGCGAGCCGGCGCCTCTCCGCGCTGATCTCGGCGTAGGGGACGGTCTGGGCCGGGTTGATGATGGCCGCGTCCAGGCCCGCCTCGACGCAGTGGTAGAGGAAGACGCTGTTGAGCACGGCGCGGGCGGGCGGGGTCAGACCGAAGGAGACGTTGCTCACCCCCAGCGAGGTGAGCACCCCGGGAAGCTCCCGCTTGATCAGGCGAATGCCCTCGATCGTCTCCACCGCGGAGTCGATCCACTCGGCGTCCCCCGTCGCCAGGGTGAAGGTGAGGTCGTCGAAGAGCAGCTGGTGTGGTGCCAGCCCGTACTCCTCGCAGGCGATGTCGCGGATGCGGCGGGCCACCTCGACCTTTCTTTCGCGGCTCCGGGCCATCCCCTGCTCGTCGATCGTCAGAGCGATGACGCACTGCCCGTGGTCGCGGACCAGGGGGAGCACGGCGTCGCACCTGGCGCGCCCATTCTCGAGGTTGACCGAGTTGACGATGCCGCGACCCGGGTAGGCCTCCAGGGCGCGCCGGATCACCAGCGCATCGGTGGAGTCGAAGACGAGCGGCGCCTCGACCGCCTGCTGAAGAGCCTTGACGGCGGTCGCCATCTGATCGCCTTCGTCACTGCGCTCGGTGAGGGCGACGCAGACGTCCAGCGCGTGGGCGCCGCCCTCGACCTGCCCCTGGCCCACCCGGACGATGCCGTCGTAGTCGTCGGCGAGCAGCAGCTCCTTGATCTTCCGCGATCCCTGGGAGTTGACCCGCTCACCGATGAGCAGCGGTTTCGGCTCCTGGTCCAGGTCGGTGGCGCGGATGCTGGAGGCGAGGCGCGGGCGCTCCTGGACCACACGCGGGACCGGCGTGGCACCACCCACGCGCGCGACCAGCGCGGCGATGTGCGCCGGGGTACTGCCGCAGCAGCCACCGACCACATTGATCCCCAGGTCACGGACAAACTCCGCCAGCTGGTCGGCCATCGGGTCCGGCTGCATCGGGTAGTGGGCGCGGCCGCCGACGTTGATGGGCAGCCCGGCATTGGGGATGCAGGAGACAGGCAGCCGGGTGTTCTCCGCCAGGTAGCGGATCGGCTCTCGCATGTGCTCAGGACCGGTCGAGCAGTTGAGCCCGACCACGTCGACCCGCAGCGACTCCAGGATGGTGAGGACGGCGGCTATGTCGGTGCCGAGCAGCATCCGGCCGGAGACGTCGAGGGTCGCCTGGGCCTGGATGGGGACCTGGCGGCCCGTGCTCTCGAAGGCCTCGCGGGCCGCGAAGATCGCCGCCTTGACCTCCAGGATGTCCTGGCTGGTCTCGATGATGAGCAGGTCCGAGCCACCGTCGAGCAGCCCCTCCGCCTGCTCGCGAAAGGCCGCGACCAGCTCACCGAATGTGATCCGTCCCAGGCTGGGGTCACTGCTTGCGGGCAGGAAGCCGGACGGCCCCATGCTGCCGGCGACGAAGCGGGGCTGCTCGGCGGTGGAGTGCTCGTCAGCGAGCCGCCGGGCCAGTCGCGCCGCCTTCTCGTTGAGCTCGCGCGCTCGCTCCCCGGCACCCCATTCGGCCAGCCGGAGGGGGGTGGCCTGGAACGTGCACGTCTCGATGACGTCGGCACCGACCTCGAGGAAGGAGCGGTGGAGCCGCTCGACCAGGTCGGGGCTGTGAAGCACCAGGCCGTCCACCCAGCCCTCCAGGGCCGCCCCGCCGAACTGCGCGGGTGTGGGGTCCATGGCCTGGAGATTGGTTCCCACCGCGCCGTCGAAGATCAGGACGCGACGGCTCAGCGTCTCCAGATAGGGGCTAACGGTCATGGTGTTGCACTTTAGGTGTGGAGCTTCCTGGCGGGNNCGGCGGGCCTGCCCGGTGGGGAAGTGCCGTGCTACGCTCGACAATCGGGCCGGTCCTGCCGATCGGTTCCGCTCACTATACGAGGAGACACTTTGGCGCGACGTCCATCTCGACCAGGCGCCACCCGCCGGCGCAGCCCGGTGCGGCGGCGTGAACCCACTGACACCACCAACTCCCCCGAAGTCAAGGAGGAGACGATTGAGATGGATGCCACGGTGGTCGAGCCCCTGCCCAACGCCATGTTCAAGGTGCGCCTCAAGACCGGGCAGGACGTCCTCGCCTACACCTCCGGCAAGATGCGCAAGTTCTACATCCGCATCCTGATCGGCGATCAGGTGAGGGTGGAGCTGAGCCCCTACGACCTCAGCCGGGGACGGATCACCTTCCGCTACAAGTAGCCGGGCCCGCGGTCGCGGAAGTAGGTGACCGTCGTCTCGAGGCCTGCGTCCAGCGAGAAGAGCGCGCGCCAGCCGAGGCGGGATGCGGCCAGTGACGCGTCCAGGCAGGAGCGCTGTTGCTCGCCGGGCTTGCCCGGTCCGTGGTCCGCTGGGGTTGACACTCCGATGATGCGAGCCAGCCGCCGGTGGAGCTCGTTGACATCGCATTCGGTGCCCGTGCCCACGTTGTAGGCGCCGGGCGGCCCCGCGATCGCCGCCAGGTTGGCCGCGACAACGTCGGCGACGAAGACGTAGTCCCGGGTCTGGGTGCCGTCCCCGTTGATGGTCGGGACCTCACCCCGCAGCATCCGCTCGGCGAAGATGGCGATCACGCCCGCCTCCCCGTGGGGGTCCTGACGCGGTCCGTAGACATTGGCGTAGCGGAGCGCGACGAACTCGACGCCGTAGACGTGGCTGCAGACGCCGCCATACAGCTCCGCCGCGGCCTTGGCGGCGCCGTAGTTCGAGGCCGGTCGCTGAGGATGGCTCTCCGGGGTCGGGATCGCGTCGGTGTCGCCGTAGATCGCGCCTCCGCTGCTGGCGAAGACGACGCGGCGCACCCCTGCGGCAGCGCAGGCCTGGAGGAGGTTGACAGTTCCCAGCACATTGATCCTGGTGTCGAGCAGCGGCTCCGCCAGGGAGCGCCGGACATCGATCTGGGCCGCTTCGTGGAACACGATCTCGGGTCGGACCTCGCCGAGGACGCCGCCCAGCTCCTCGGTGACGTCGGCCTGGAGAAAGCGTGCGGCTGACGGCACCTGGGAGCGCCGTCCCCGTGAGAGGTCGTCGAGGACGCTGACGTCGTGACCGGCCGCAAGCAGGGCTTCGGAGAGGTGCGAGCCGATGAATCCCGCCCCCCCGGTGACGAGCGCTCTCACAGCACGGAGTGGGTCACGGGGCGGGCATCGTCCCGCACCCCCAGCCCGCCCGGCTGCGCGGCCGCCTTGGCGGCGGCGTCTCGAGAGATCCAGACGTGGACCAGGGCGAAGACGATGAACCCGATGATCAGCAGGCTGCCCCAGCTGATGCTGCCGTCCAGCAGGGCGATCGAGATCGCCAGGGTCTTGCTGAGACCGGCCACGATGACGAGGGCGGTCGCCACGCCGGCCTGGACCAGGCCCACCCCGCCGGGGGTGAAGGGGACCGTGGTCAGCAGAGCCGCCACCAGGGCCACGAGGACGAACTGCGACGGTCCCACCTGGCTGCTCAATCCGAGGGCGGCGATGACCAGCCCGAGGCGACCCGACTCGCAGGCCCAGACGGCCAGGGTCAATCCGATCAGGGTTGGCCACCGGCGCAGCGAGGTCACCGCGCCGCTGCGGAACGATTCGTAGCGGCGGAAGATCGGGTCCGGGAAGAGGCGAAGGACGCGGGTGCCTCGCCCGGCTCGCATCACCGCGATGACCCCGATGCCGAAGGCGCAGAGGAGTCCGCCGATGACGAGGTACGGGACCAGGGTCCCCGAGTCCTTCTTGTGAAAGACGTAGGCCCCCGACACGAGGAGCAGTGCCACCACCACGCAGAGGTCGAGGAGGCGCTCGCTGACCACGGTCCCGAACGCCTTGCTGCCGGGGATGCGCTCCCGGACGCGGCCGAGGTAGGCGCGATAGACGTCCCCCATCTTGGCCGGGACGATGCAGTTGACGAAGAACGACGCAAGGACCAGCGGGGTCAGTCGGCGGGCCTTGCGCACCTCCCCGGAGTTGGCGAGGAGCACCTGCCAGCGCACGCCGCGAGCGACGAAGGAGAGGTAATAGACGACGATGGCGAGCAGGTAGAGGGAGAGGTTGGCGGACCGTATCTTGTCCCAGGCCTCCCCCCAGGGGATGTCCGCGCGCCACACCACCACCCCCACGATGAGGATCGCAGCAGCGATCGAGATCAGGGTTCGCTTGGTCAGGAAGCGGCCGGTAAGGGCCGGGGCCGTCTCCGTCCCTGGCTCGTCGACCGCAGGCGTGGCTCCGCTCACGGTGGGACGCACCCTATCACGCCGTCCCTGACAGGCTGATTACGCCGCTGCGGCGGGTCCGTGCCGGAAGCGGGTCAGGGGTGGACGCGGCTGATCAGCGGGCGCTCCCGGGCGGGGGGAGCCGCCGTCCCGCCCCCATCTCGCTCGGCCAGGATGCGCGCCACCTGGTTGACGTGGGCGTCCACGCCGGAACGGGCCCCGACGGGCCGGCTGTCCCACTGGCGCAGCTTGAACACGCCCTTCAAGGAGGAGTACGGGATGCCCAGGGTCCGCATCTCCGGTGATCCCGGCTCCACCGACCTCCACAGGCCGCCGAACCGGCCAAGAAGTGAGTCGGGGGCGACCGAGGCGCGCAACACCTGGCCGTCGACGAAGTGGAAGGCGGCCCGGTCCCAGCCCGCGAGGTCCTCGGGTGCCGGCACGGGCTGGCCGACCACCAGCTGCCGGATGGCGGTGAGGGGGAAGAGCGCTCGCTCGTTGTTGGCGTCGGCGCCGCGGACCTCGGCCTCGAGCAGCGGGCGCTCAAAGCTCAGGTCGTCGACGTCGGCGTGGACGATCTCACCATCCACGAAGCTGATCAGGACGAGCGGCACGGATCGAGCGTACCAGGAGCGGCCAGGCACGAGAAAGGCCCCCGCGAGCCGTGCTCCCGGGGGCCTTGAATGCTGGGATCAGATCCCTCAGGGTGCCGGCGGTGCCGCCGGTGCCGCGGGGGCTACCACCGGGGCGACGCGCTTGACCGCACGCTTGACGGTGCGCTTGGCGACGGTGCGCTTGG